>CAZZEX010000013.1:0-72385 GCA_964653285.1 uncultured Anaerolineales bacterium | reverse complement strand
GACCGCGCACCCCGACGTGAACCTCATCTTTGGGGCCGTCATTGACGAGAAAATGGGCGACGAGATCCGTATTATTGTCGTCGCGACTGGCTTTGATCAGGCGGAACCGCGGCCTCACGTGACGCGAGCGACGTTCAGTGAATCGGTGGAATTCCCGACGCCTGCTTTCGACAAGGACGATCTGGAGATTCCGGCCTTCCTGCGCCGCCGTAGTTAGTGCTCGTCGCACAACGCCCGGAGTCCCCGTCGTAGCGGTATCCTAGACGCGACTGCTCCGAAAATAAACTGCACCCACTCGTCATTCCGAGGAGCCGAAGGCGACGAAGAATCTCACGCCCCGACCAGAGAGAGATTCCTCGCTACGCTCGGAATGACGATAGACGCCATCGGAATGACGATAGATGCCATTTTCGTCCTTGGCGGTGTGCTAGCGCTCGTGATTAACTGCCTGGTAAACTTGTCCTCGGGGATGAATACTGAGTGCCCTGGAAAGCAGTTCTGCGCCGGGAACCAGTTAGGGCTTGGTGCCAGTTAGCACTTGGCTCACATGCTCGCCCGTGTGGGTGATGTGGCTGTTGGCGAGGGATGGCTGACCGACAGTCGGATCCGCCTTCTAATCTTAAACTTCATCGTTCGCCTCCGTTTTTTAAGATTGCACAGTGTGAGTTCACTTGTGCGCTGTGTGAGTGTGTGGTATAATTTGTACATACACAACCCCCAGATGTGGGGTTTTTATTTCCCCACACCCCTATATCTGGTGCATGTTGTAACCCCTACCTTGGGCAGGAGGCTAGAGTGATGGAGTGTCCCTACTGCGGCAGTGCTCGTACGCGAGTGATTGATACGACTCGTAGTGCGCGAGGTGTACGTCGCCGTCGTGTGTGTAAAGCGTGTGGGCGACGTTTCAGCACGATGGAGCGGGCCATCCTGACCACCCCACTGGTGGTCAAGCGCGACGGTCGGCGGGAGGAATTCAACCATGAGAAGTTGCTCTCAGGTCTGCGCACTGCCTGTGCCCGGCGGCCTGTCTCGGCCGACGATTTAGAGCGGTTGGTGGGCCGGGTTGAAGCCCACATCCGCCAGATGGGCAAGGCAGAGATTCCCAGCCGCGTGATCGGCGACTTGACCATTGAGGAACTTAAGGCATTGGACCCGGTCTCTTACATTCGCTACGCTATCGTCTATCTGGGGCTGGAGGACCTGGAGGCAGTGCGGGCTGAGATTGATCGTTTGTTGGGGGAGCGGGAATAGGGCGGGCGTAGTCTTTGGTGTGATCTTGGATGAGGGAGGCAGCGATGTCAGACATGGCTCAATCAGCGGCGGTTTCGATATCCACGCAGCAGGCAGGACCGGAGGTCAGGTTGACCGAAAACGCGCTTGCTGTCCTGAGGCGTCGCTACTTGCGCAAGGGGCCTGACGGTCAGCCGGTAGAGACGGTCGAGCAGGTATTCCACCGCGTCGCTTTCCACATCGCCGCTGTTGAAAAAAGGTGGGGTAGTGATGTGGCAGCGGCAGAGACGGTCTTCTACAATCTTGTGACCAGCCTTCGCTTTCTGCCCAACTCGCCGACTTTCACAGGCGCGGGTACGCCGCTGGGCCAGTTAGCGGCGTGTTTCGTCCTCCCCATCTCTGATGATATGGGGCGCGAGGAGGACGGCATCTTCCAGACACTGCGCGACGCGGCGCTCATCCAGCAGACTGGTGGTGGAACGGGCTTCTCTTTCTCCCACCTGCGCCCTAAGGGCGCCGTGGTACGCAGTAGTGGAGGCCAGGCCACCGGCCCGGTGGGCTTTATGCGAGTCTTCGATGTTGCCTCCGGGATTGTCAGTCAAGGTGGGGCGAGGCGGGGCGCGAACATGGCCGTGCTGCGGGTGGACCACCCAGACATCCGCGAGTTCATTCACTGCAAGACGAGCGAAAATGCCATCACAAACTTCAACGTCTCCGTCGGCGTGACCGCCGCCTTCATGCGGGCGGTGGAGGAGGACGGCACGATTGATCTGGTTAATCCCCAGGACGGCCGGGTCTGGAAGATTGTGCGGGCGCGAGAGATCTTCGACGAAATCGTCACTGGGGCTTACCGCAACGGAGAACCAGGGGTGCTCTTCCTGGACACCGCCAACCGGGAAAACCCTTGCCCACACCTGGGGGAGTACGAGGCGACGAATCCATGTGGCGAACAATTCCTTCTGCCTTACGAAAACTGCTGCCTGGGCTCGGTGAATCTGGCGCGGCACGTGAGCCATGGGGACAACGGTCACCCGGCGGTGGATTGGGAGAGGTTGCGGGAGACGGTCGAGTTGGCGACGCGCTTCCTGGACGACGTGATCAATGCCAATGCTTACGTGTCGGCGGTGCCGCAACTCAAGGAGGCGGCCCACCGCACCCGCCGTATCGGGCTGGGCATCATGGGATTGGGCGATCTGCTGTGCCATCTGCGGGTGCGCTACGGCAGCGAGGAGGCCCAGGAGTTGGCGGCCCAGGTGATGGAGTTCATCCGTTACCACGCAATGCGTGCCAGCATCGAGTTAGCACGAGAGCGTGGACCGTTCCCTGTGATTCGCGGCAGTATCTACGACCCCGACGATCTGCGTTGGACGCCGCCACGACCACTGGCCCCCTACACGTGGCCGGAGAAGTGGGGCCGACCGCCGCTGGATTGGGAGGCGGTCGTCGAGTCCATCCGGCGCTATGGCATTCGTAATGCCGCCCAGACAACTGTGGCTCCGACCGGGACGGTCGCTACCGTCGCGGGTTGCGAGGCTTATGGCTGTGAGCCGGTCTTTGCGCTGGCCTACGTGCGCCACGTGAATGACAACGGCCAGGACCTGGAACTCCGGTACGTCAGCCCGCTCTTCTTGCAGGCGCTGGAGGAGGCGGGTCTGGATGAGGCAGCCCGCGAGCGCATCGTGCAGCAGGTGGTGATGACGGGGAGTTGCCAGGGGGTGAAGGACGTGCCGCCGGCAGTGCGCAATGTCTTCGTCGTCTCCGGAGATATTAGCGCTGAGCAGCACGTGCGCATGCAGGCGGCGCTGCAGGCATTTGTTGACAGTTCCATATCGAAAACCGTGAATTTCCCGTCCACCGCTACCCCCGACGACGTGGCGCGGGCCTTCCAACTGGCCTGGGAACTGGGCTGCAAAGGGCTCACCGTCTACGTTACTGGCTCGCGGGAGAAGGTGGTACTGGAGACGGAGGCAACGCGACGGGCCAGGCAGCAGGCCCGTGGAGCGATGGTGCCTGCGACGGTGCGGCCCCGCCCGCACCGTCTGACTGGTGAGACTTATCGTCTGGGTACCCCGCTCGGGACAGCCTACATCACCGTCAATGCCAACGGTGACGGCGAGCCCTTCGAGGTCTTCCTGAACGTGGGCAAGGCGGGGTCGGATACGGCGGCGGTGGCAGAGGCCATCGGGCGGCTGATCTCACTCGTTCTCCGTATTCCCTCACCGCTCTCGGCGACACGTCGGCTCAAGCAGGTGGTGAGGCAATTGAAGGGTATCGGTGGCGGGCGGCCGTTGGGGTTTGGGCGCGACCGCGTCCGTAGCCTGCCAGACGGCGTGGCGCAGGTATTGGCTGAGCACCTGGGGATGGTGGGGCCGATTTCGGAGGGAACAGAGGCCGAGCAACTTCCTCTTTTTCCGGCTGGCGATTTGTGCCCGGAGTGTGGTCACGCGGCGTTGGTGAACGAGGAGGGTTGCCGCCGCTGTTACTCTTGCGGCTACAGCGAGTGCTAAGCGTGGTGATCGCGCGCACAGCGTCAGGCCTATCCCCCCGCCGCCCAACCCAGGCTCTCCAGGCCGATCTCCAGGGCTGGGCGCCAGAGAGAGGGGAAGCCCAGGAGCATCCGCAGGTAGGTCAACGCCGGGCCAGGCCGGAGTGCCCACGCTCGGAAGGCCCGCTGTGCCCAGTACTCCAGTTCCTCCGCCCGTAGATGGGGGTAATCCAGCACCGTCGAGCGGTCCATATCCACCTGCTCCCAACGGGTGCCCGGGCGGAACCACCCCTGCTCTACCACCTCGAAGAAGAGAGGCGAACCCGGGTACGGCGCGGCGATGTGGAACAGCGCCAGGTCCAGCGAGAGCCGTTTGGCGAAGCGGATGGTCTCCTGAATGCTCTCCTCTGTCTCCCCGGGCAGGCCGATGATGAAATAGCCCCAGTTTCGGATGTTCGCCTTCCGGGCCCAGCGCAGCGCTTGCTCTACCTGTTCCAGCGTGATCCCCTTCTTGGCGCGTCGTAGAATTTCCTCATTGCCTGACTCAATCCCCCAGGAGATCCAACGACAGCCGGCCTGACCCATCAGGCGGAGCATCTCCGGATCCACGAAGTCCACCCGGCTGTTGCAGGTCCACTGCAGTCGCAGCCCCCGCTCCAGGATCAATTCGCACAGTCCCACCACCTGCTCACGGCTCACAGTGAACAGATCGGCGTACATGTGGACGGAGCGAACCCCCAGGCCAACCAGGAGTTCTATTTCCGCCAGGATGTTCTCTGGCGATCGGAAGCGCACGGAGCGGCCGTAGGATACGTGTTTGATGCAGAAACGGCAGCCACCGGGACACCCCCGGCTGGTGACGATGAAGGCGTAGGGACTGCGCACTAGAGGAGCGCGATATGTCTCCAAGGGCAACAGGTCGTGGCGTGGCAGCGGCAGGTCGTCCAGGTGACGGATTAAGGGACGATCTGGATTCACCACAATCTCGTTCCCGTCGCGCCACACCAGTCCTTTGATGGGTTTCAAGTCGCGAGTTCCAGGTTGTAGGTTCAACCAGGCAGGTTGCCAGTCGGGATTGGCATCGGTTGAGGTGGACCTGGGGATAGCAAGTAGCGATAGTTGCGGTCTCGTTGCGGGAGCCGTCGTCCACCACGATCAGTTCCAGGTCCTCCACCCCCGCTTCCGCCAGCCGGGGGCGGGTGGAAAGCACTCGTTCAACGATCTCGGCGATGCCTCCCTCTTCGTTGTAAACCGGAATCACTACTGAAAGAACGCTTATTCCTTTCTCCATCAGTCGGCGGCCACGGCGTAGAATAACTTCTCCTCGCCGCGTACCGCTTCGAAGATCTCACTCCGCGTCTCGTCTACGTCCAGGTCTGCATCTAGCCCCCGCACCACCCGCGCTGGCGTGCCCACCGCCAGGGTGCGCGGCGGCACGTCTCGCGTGACCACTGCCCCGGCCCCTACCACCGCCCTGGCCCCCACCCGGACCCCGTCCAGCAGGATTGCCCCCGCGCCGATCCAGGCCCCGTCCTCCACGACGATTCCCTGAGCGGTGATCCCCTGCTGCATGACTGGCTGGGTGGGGTCGTCAAATAGATGGTTCACCGCTAGCACCTGGACCCGGGGGGCCAGGAGGACGGCGTCGCCAATGTGCACTCCACCTTGCCCACGGATCAGGCAGAACTCGCCAATGAAGCAATTGCGGCCCACCCAGATACCGGCGTGGGGCAGGCCCCGGAAGTTGTACACGTGCAAGACGCTAGCGTGCATCACACAGGTCTCATCGCCGATGAAAATGCCCTGCGGACAGGCATGGAGGTAGACGCCGTGATCCAGGTAGACGTGGCGGCCCAGGTGGACGTTGGCCGGTTGACACAGGCGGACATGGTCTTCCACGATCGGGAGGCCGTCGCTCCGCAGGATCAGCCGGTAGGCCAGGGCTCGCAGGCCGATACCGACCAGGCCCGGGAGGCCCCGCAGGAAAAAGAACAGGGTCTGCTCCAGGGTGTAGCGGCCCAGGCCGGTGGACTGACCTTCCAGGTAGTAGTGCAGTCGTCCCCGCCGGGCGGCGACGGCCGCTGCATCGGGCACTCGCGAGATGAGGTGGTCTTCGCCGACGTTCATTGCCCCCCTCCCATATAAATAGAGTGTAGGAGGTGCTGCCCGGCCCTGTCCTCACGGCGCAGAATGGCGTTCACTGCCGCTCCTAGATTCCACGCCACCGTGAAATTCCGCTCGCCGTGGAGCCAGCAGCGGATCAACTGCCGCTGACCCCGCCCAGTGAGCACCAGGTAACGATGGCATCCCACCGCCCGCCCGGCCTGCATATCCGCCTCCGCGTCCCCAATAAGATAGGATTGAGAGAGATCCACCCCGAGTTCCTCCGCTGCCATCAGCAGCAGCCCGGGCTGTGGCTTACGGCAGGCACAATGCTCGTCAGGCCGGTGGGGGCAGTATATCACCTGGTCTATCCGCCCCCCTGCCACCTCAATGGCCTGCACCATGCGGGTGTGGATGTCCTTCACTACCTCCACAGGAACAGTACCTCGGTTGATGATCGCCTGGTTGGTGATGACGATAATGTACAGGTCCAGGTGAGCCAGCCGGGCCAGGGCCTCTAGCGCACCGGGGAGGAAGACGAACTCCTCCCAACTCTTCACGTGGTCGTCCCGGTTGCGACAGATCACTCCGTCACGGTCAATGAATACAGCCTGACACATACGTGACCTCGGCGGTGTCAGCAGTTTGGGACAGTCGGAAGCCTGTGCTTCAAGCGTCTCCAGCGTACATCCAGGATCATCGAATGCCTTTATCCTCACCGTGCCGCAGGCGGAGGAGGCACCATGTCAAGTTGCTGTTCTCTCTGCCACCTGGCAGTGTCTAGCATTAGCGGAACCGGCGTCTCGATCCGCCGCAGCCGCTCCCGGAGCACCGTGCAGATCAGGTGACACAGGACAAGGTGTACGTCCTCAATTTGCTCCATGCGATCACACGGCACCACGACCGGCACGTCCACCAGCGTGCTCAGCCGCCCGCCGGCGAAGCCGGAAAAGCCAATGGTGACCCCTCCCATACGGCGGGCCAGTTCCACCGCCCGCAGGACGTTGGGGGAGTTGCCGCTGCCGCTGAAAGCGACCACCACGTCTCTCCGTCCAATCAGGCCGCTCAACTGCTCGGCAAAGATGTCCTCGTAGGCGACATCGTTGCTCCAGGCCGTCATCAGCGGCACGTTGTCCGTTAGCGCCACCACCCGGAAGCGCGGGCGGCCCAGGGTGATGGTCCCTTTCGCCAGGTCACACGCAAAGTGAGATGCTGTGGCCGCGCTCCCGCCGTTGCCCACCGTGAACACTGTGCTGCCCACGTAGTTGGCGCTAAGCAGCACATCTACCGCACCCCGGATGTGCTCCAGCGGAAGCGCGCCCAACATGTACCGCACGTCCTCTAGATACCGTCGTATGCTCTCCAAGATTCTTCTCCCCCCTCACAGGCGATGAGTCTGTTCAGTGTTGCCAAAGTCGCCACAGGCGATTTGGGCCAGGCCTGGCGGATTCCCGCTAACATCCGGGTAACTGCCCGGCTTGCCGCAGGAGACAGCCAGATATCATCTAATTTCTACCTGAATCCCCTCCATGATAAGGGGAATGTGGCTGGGCACGTGCGGCCGCGCCCAGGGTGCCGCCTGCATTATCTGCACCCCCTCATTCTCCAGCGTGAAAGGCCGGCGCTGCAGCCCCAGTTTCGTCAGAGCCTCCGTGACGGCCTCCTGCCGGTTCACGGGACAATAGAGCATCAGGAAGCCACCGCCGCCGGCCCCGGTCACCTTTCCCCCCAGCGCACCGTTCTCCTGCGCCGTCTGGTAGCACTGATCCAGAAACGGGTTGGTGATTCCCTCTGTCAACCGGCGCTTCTCCATCCAGGACCGGTGAAGCAGATCGCCGAACGCTTCCAGGTCCCCTCGCTCCAGCGCAGCGCGAATCTCCAGCCCCAACTCCTTGATCGTCTCCAGTCTGTAGATCGTCTCTCGATCCCTCTGCTGACTGGCCTGTTTCTGGCGCCGGAGGATAGTGGAAGACTGGCGAGAAGTGCCGGTGAAGAAGAGCATCAGTCCCCTCTCCAGCGCCTCATGCGTCCCAGGGGGCACCTGCAGCGGTTCGACGGCCACGCCGTTGCGGGAGAACGTGATGTAGTTGAGGCCGCCGAAGGCCGCCGCGTACTGATCCTGCTTGCCGACAGGCATCCCCATCTTCTCGATCTCGATGTAGCAGGCCAGTTCTGCTACCTCCGCTGGCCCCAGGTCCAGGCCGCACCAAAAGGCGAGGGCCTTGATCATCGAGACCGCCACGCTGCCGGAGGAGCCCAGCCCAGTGCCGGGGGGGACCTGGGAGGCCAGGAAAATGGTCAGCCCATCGCGGAGGTTGAAGTAGTAGGTGACGGCCTTGGGCAGGCTCAGGTCTCCGTTCCAGATCAGGTCCTCGCAGGTAGGCCGCTGGGAGAGGGCCCGGTGGTCGGCGGAGATGATCTGCACCCCGTTGTTCGGCCAGCCAGGGGTGAGGATGGTGTAGACGTAGTAACTGATAGCCGTGCTGACCACCAGGCCACCGTACCGCTCGTAGTAGGCCGGCAGGTCGGTCCCCCCCCCTCCGAAACTGATGCGCACCGGCGCCCTTGAGATCAGAACCATTTCTATAACCTCCAATGCAAGAAACCTAGTCGGCTCCCTGCCCTCTGAGCACCGCCCAGCGCGTGGAGAAGCGCTGCCTATCCCAGGTCCGCCTGCGCATAGCCGAAAAGGGTGGGACCTTCACTGCTGTTGAAAAAACTTGCTGCTGACCGATTCCAATCGTCATTGTCAATATTCCTGTTTCAGATTCCTGACTCTCCCGCAGCTCCCGCTCCTGGGATATCGGGCATTACCAGGCCGTCCTTAGGCAGGAAAACCTTCACGTGCCGCTGAAAACCCGCGGGAGGGTCAACCGATGAGTGTTTTCAACCACCGATCCCATTGTATGAGGTAATCGTCAGAGTCCGGTAACGAAGATCTTGAAAATCAACTAGAGATGCGGGCGGGCAGGAGTCCAATGTTCTTCGTCATCCTTAGCCCTTTTCTAGGATTCTCGTCACTATAAACCAACCCTCGGCCCGTAGAATAAGAGGAGTACAGGGAGGTTCATGTAGATGTCCATAGAAACTTTGATCCGAGGCTACATTTTGGAAAACTTCCTCTTCACCGACGGAGCCGCGACCGACGCCAGCACCACCACCGACTGAGCCACGGCCTCCTGCGCCCTCTGAGTGACAGGCTGACGCTGAAGAGGCGCAGGGCAGCCCACATCCTCGCGGTGCGTGTCGTTACGTGTGTTTCTGGTCGCTGATCGCGATCTTGAAGGATTCTCAAGGGTTTCGGTCACCGCTTGACGACCGCTATGATATAGGATAGAATGGGAACTATAGGGCGGCCATCGGATAGAGCGGCCCAGCGAGGCCATTATGTGTATTTTTCACGCACTGGGAAGACTCGGAAGTGGGGTAAGGGCAATGGGAATCTACAGGAAAGCTCTCGTTCAACTCTTGGCTGCATTACTGATCGGACTCGCTGGTGCCATAGGCACCCTGCTGCTGTTGTCTCAGGGTGCTAGCGCCAGGCCAATGCTTCAGGAAGGCCACCTGGTGATTTCAAAGGTCGAGAGTGCTGACCCTGTGCAGGTTGGGGCACATCTGGTCTACACCCTGACCTACCAGAATACGAGCACCGATACAGCGATGAGTGGGGTAATCATCACCGACACCCTTGACCCCAATGTCATCTACGCCACCGCCTCGCTCACACCCGATGGCTGGGCTGCGCAGAACGCCCCCTACTGGATCATCGGCACCTTGCCGGAGTCGGTGTCTGAGATGATTGTGCTGACTGTCACTGTCAACAACCTGCTGCCCAATGGCACAATCCTCACCAACACCGCCACCATTGACAGCAACGAGACCGCATCGAGGATGGCTCAGATCAGCACTACCGTTGATGCCCCCACGCTGGAGTTAATCAAGAACGCTGAGCCTGACCCTGTAACAACAGGGGCACCGCTGACCTACACCCTGGCCTACAGCAACACGGGCGATGCCACAGCGGCCGGCGTCGTTGTCACCGACGTCCTGGATAGCAACGTGACCTTCGTCAGCGCCTCTCTCTCGCCAACCGGCTGGACAACCCCCACCCTCTATTGGGACATCGGCACCCTGACACCCTCCGCCCTCAGAGAAATCGTGATCAGCGTGACAGTGCAAAGCGGACTCAGCGATGGCACTACCCTCACTAATTCCGCCACCATTGACAGCCAACAGACCGCATCGCTCTCGGTGACCGAGACCACCTCGGTGGTCTCCCACAGCACCCCGGCCTACGTTGCACTGGCTCCCGCCACAGCCACCATTACGGCGGGGCAGTCCATTTCCTATACCCTCATCGCCACCGATACCTTCGGCAACTCCTGGGATGCCACCGCCAGCGGTACCTACACCATCACCGCCGGTGCTGGCGGCTCCTGGGCCACTAACGTGTACATCTCCCAGGTCGCTGGCTCCTGGACCGTCACTGGCACTGTGGGCACTATCCCCGCCACTGCCGCCCTCACTGTCACCCACGCCAGCGCTGCCAGCGTGTCCCTGGCCCCGCCCGTCGCCACTATCACCGCCGGTCAGTCCATCTCCTACACTCTCACTGCCTACGATGCCTGCGACAATCATTGGGATGTCACCTTCGCTGACCAGACCACCTTCAGCATCCTCGAAGCCGGCCACGGCGGCTACTGGACGGGCAACGTCTACACCTCCAGCATCCATGGCGACTGGACGGTACAGGGGGCCTACGCCGAGACGTATGTGACGACGGGCACCGCTTCCCTCACCGTCCTGGCCCCGGTTCTGCACTTCGAGAAGAGTGCCGATCTTGACCTCGTGGAGGCCGGCGCCTATCTTACCTACACTCTGACCTATTCCAACACTGGCAACCAGACGGCTACGGGCGGCGTCGTCACCGATACGCTCGACCCCCACGTCTCCTACGTCACTGCCTCGCTGACGCCGACCGGGGGACTGCCGGATGCCCCTTTCTGGTCCATCGGCGACATCACTCCAGGTGAACTCAGCCAGGTCCGCGTCACCGTCTCCGTGAACAGACCCCTGCCCAACGGCACAGTGCTGACCAACACTGCCTGGCTGGATGCGGATCGAACCCCGCCGCTTTCCGCCACGCAGGAAACGACCGTCCACTCCAGTCCGGTGCTGACCATCACCAAGGCAGACTACCCGGATCCCGTTGACGCTAACGGGGTGCTACGTTACACGCTCATCATCACCAATAGCGGCAACGAAAACGCCACACCTGTCACCGTCACCGAGCACTACGATCCCAACGTTGCGTTCTTTTCCTCCATCCCAAATCCCGACGACCTTGGTAGTGGAAACCGGATATGGACCTTCACGACCTTGGATGTAGACGAATCTCAGACGATAAACATTTTCGTCCGGGTCGCCGGTAGTCTCCCTGTGAGCACGGTCATGACCAACCAGGTAACACTTGACAGCGACCAGACTACGCCCATCACTGCTACTGAAGTCACGTCTGTAACTTCAGTATCGGATTTTACGTTCTACAAGATTGATCTCTCCGATCCAGTTGAGGCTGGCGAGGAACTCCAGTACGTCATTCATTACGACAATTCTGGAACGGCCGACGCCCACGCCGTGGTCATCACCGAGACGTATGACAGCCGGGTGACCTTCGACCGCGCAAATCCTCCTCCCAAGCCTGGAACCGATAATGTCTGGGAAATTGCCGAACTGCATGTAGGTGAATTCGGTGACATCGCAGTGACCGTGCTTGTGGACACGCCTCTCCCAAATGGCACCATGCTGACCAACTGCGTAGAGATTGACAGCGCCGAGACGTCCCCCCGGAGTTTCACTGAGACCACGCGTGTCTCCTCCTCCCCCGACCTGGCCCTCAGCGTCACCGACCAGCCCGACCCCGTGGAGGCCGGCGATCCCCTGGCCTACACGTTGCGCTATACAAACACTGGCAACGCCGATGCAACCCAGGTCGTCGTCACCGCCACCCTCGACGCCAACGTCTCCTACGTCACCGCCTCGCCTACGCCGACCGGCGGTGCGGATCACGTGTGGTACTGGGAGATTGACAACATACACGGCGAGGGTGAGGTGGGGGAAATCGTCATCTATACGGCTGTGACGCTTCCCCTCACGAACAGCACCATGCTGGACTTCGCGACACAACTGGAGGATGCAGAGGGAGATTTCCTGGAGGATACGGCCCAGACGACGGTCTCCAGCGCCCCGGTCCTATCGCTCTACAAGAGCGATGGGGTTTACACCGTCTATGCCGGTGACCGGCTCACCTACACACTCACCTACGCCAACAGTGGCAACGAGAACGCCTACGACGTCACCATCACCGATACGCTGTCCAGTTACGTCGAATACGTGGATTGCGAGATCCCGGGTGGGGACTGGCATTTCGTGCTGCCCAATGAGGTAGTCCTCCACATCCCCGCCGTCATTGCTCAAACCAGTGGTCAAGCCTGGCTCGTCGTACAGGTCAATGACCCGCTCCCTGCAGGAGCCGATTTCGTGATCAACCATGCCAGGATGACAAGTCCATCGCTTCCGGTGCCTATTGATGTGCAGGACGTAGATCCCATCGGCACACTGCCCGACCTCATCATAGCAGCGGACCACGCGCCGAGCCTCTTCTCTCCCGGGAAACTGATGACCTACACGGTGATCTATAGCAACACAGGAAGAATGGGCACTGCAGATGTGATCATCACGACCATCCTACCCACCGGCACTGTTTACGTCGACGTCGGTTACGACTGGCACTCATTTGATGGTCGGACCTACACCTGCCAGGTGGGTAATCTGCCCGCCGGCTCCACAGTTTATACAATCCCGTTCACGGTCGTGTACCCTGACCAGTCGCAGATCGGCGCGCCCGAGTTTAACACGCCCTTCACCATCGCTGAGAGTGGGAGCGCTGGTGGGGACGCCAACCCCGGTGACAACACCGCTTACGTCTACATCGGCGTGCCCGACCTGGTCGTGACGAATTGGGCCGTTGATCCTTGGCCGCTGCAACCGGACGTGCTGGTCACCTTCACCATTGTGCTGATGAACCAGGGCACTGGATGGGCCTGGAATCCGGCCAACCACGCGGGCTTCTGGGTGGACGTATTCATCACCCCCGTCGCCTCCTACCCGTGGGAGCGTTACAGCGAGAAGGACATCTGGGCCGGCGCGCCTGCCCTCGCACCCGGCGCAGAGTATACCCTGGTCATCACGCTCACCGGAACCAGCAAGCAGCCCATCCAGTTCAGCGAGCAGGAAATCTGGGAGGAAATCGAGGAGTTCTACGTCAAAGTGGACAATTACGCCGAACCCGTAGAAAATGAGGAAGGCAGGATCATTGGGTGGACGAGCCTGTACGGACTTGTGCCAGAATATGACGAGATGAACAACCTCGGAATGCCCATTAACCCAGATTCCGGTTTATATCACATCTATCTGCCGTTGACCTGCCGATAAGATGCAGGCGAGGCCTGCCCGTCGCCGCTCCCCCTGGCCCTTTTCTAGGGTTCTCGTCACTGCAAACCGGCCCCTCACCAGGCTTCCTATTTCGTTCATTTATTATTGTCAACTCCCGTCAACCCCTTTGTGCCCTCCAGAGCGTACAACACCCCTCCGAGCAGGCCAACCACCAGATTGGTCAGCGCGTAGTTTATCAGCGACATCGCTGCTGCAGCGGCGTCCGATACACCGAGCGAGCCGAATAACAAAACATAGGTCTGCTCGCGAACGCCAAGGCCGCCGATCGAAATAGGCAAGGCCAACGAGAAAGAAATGATTGGCGTAAATAGCAGAAATACTCCTAACGGTTGGTCTACGTTTAGACCGGAAGCAATCAAGACGTTGAAGAGGATCAACAGTAGATCGAAAACCAAGGACACAATGCACGCCTTGCCCAATGCCCGGTACCCCAATTGGGATACTGAGCGGTAAAACCGTTCCAGTTTCTCCTGGCCAGGTAGACGTACCTTGCTCCCGAGCCACGGGACTAACGGCGTCCCCATCACTACCCAGCCTCCAATCACTCCGCCCAGCGTTCCGAGAGCAATGATGGGGAGCCACCCCTGGGGCAGCAAAGCGTAGCTGAATGGCAGGGCCAACAAAGCCAGTACGAAAAGTCCCCACAAGCCCGTAGCGCGGTCCACCAACGTAGTGCCAATTGCCTCTGGCGCACGGCCGGTGGAGTGTGCAAGTTCGGCCATCTTGACCGCGTCCCCACCCAGGCCAGTGGGTAAGAATATGTTAAAGAAAGCACCGACAAAATACAGATGCACCAGCCTGCGCAACGGCACGGTGATGTCCAGCGCTTGCAACACCACCTGCCAGCGCACTGCTCGCAGCGCAGTGCCCACTATCATCAGTACCATCGCCGCTACCAGGTACCCCCATCGCGCCTGACATACAACTTGCCACAACTGCCCCAGGTTAACCTGGAAGGCCAGCAAGTAGATCATCAGCCCGGCGCTGATGACAATTTTCAAGATGTTGAACCATCGCTTGCTCATGCGTTTTCTCTCAGGTCAAGCCCGATGCCAACTACCAGGGTAGTGCACTGTTATACAGCCCACTTATGCCTGCTAACGAGCTTTCAAATCGCAACAACCGTAACGCACCTGTACGTCACAGCAGAAGTGAAGGTAGTCAGATCCACCGGTCAACTGCTGGCCTTGCAAATGGTCCGTTACTCACCTGAATAGATCCTTATTGCTCACTATCCAATCGAACAATCTGCCAATGCCCTCAACGGCAAAAGTCTTGGGGGACCAGCCAAAATCTCGCTTAGCCTTACCAATGTCACTGACGTACACCTTTTGGTCACCCGGGCGCCAGTCGCCATAGGTCGCTTCGATATCGCCGGTAAGATCGGCTATGATCTTGCCGAACTCAGCCCAGATAGAGATGGTATTGTGGGGTCCACCGCCGATATTGTAAGCCTGTCCCCGGGTCACATCGATGTGATCAACAGCCAGTTCAAAAGCCTCGATCAAGTCCTCAACGTAGAGGATGTCCCTGACCTGTTTGCCGTCGCCGTAAATGGTGATAGGACGGCCCAAGACAGAAGAGATGAGAAAGTGAGCTACCCAACCCTGGTCCTCATTGCCGAACTGCCGTTTGCCGTAGATGCAAGACTGCCTGAAAGTGATCGTCTTGAGGCCGTAGATCCTGGCATAATCTATGGTGTATTGATCTCCTGCCCCTTTGGAGCATCCGTAGGGAGAGTGAAAGTCCAGTCCTCTTGATTCGGGTATACCGTCGGGAAGGTTTGCATACTCGTATCGGCTTGCGCCCTCCACAATCTCCACATCGGTCATTTTCCCATACACCTTATTAGTTGAGGTATAAAGTATGATGGGATTTGACCCTGTTTGTCTGGCGGCTTCGAGTAAATTGAGAGTCCCTAGAGCATTGACCTCGAAATCTTCTCTGGGATTAATGACTGAGGAAGTGACAGCCACCTGGCTAGCCAAGTGGAAGATGACATCTTTGCCTCTGACCATATCCAGCAATGCAGAGTAGTCCCTGACATCGCCCATAACAAACTTAAGCTTCTCACCGTACATCTCTTCCAGCCAGGCCAGATTCTTCTCAGCGCCCTTTCGAACGAGATTGTCATAGATGACAACCTCACAGCCACGCCGGATAAGGTGGTCGGCAAGATTGCTTCCGATGAAGCCTGCGCCTCCTGTTATCAACACTTGTTTTCCCTGCCAAGAGCCCGTTGAGCCCTCTTCTCTGGATAGACGAGTCAGTTGTCTTGTCATCTGTTCACACCGTCTTTTCTAGCCTGCTCCACCGCACGAAAGCCCTTCCCAGGTAGCGCAGCCTGCGCCTGTCCACAGCCCGCAGTCCCAACACCAGAATACCATAGAGCCCGGCACTCACCACCAGGATCGTGCCCTCGGCTAGAGTCGCCAGGACTGTGGCGTCAGGGGGGCCCAGGACAGGCGGACTGTCAATGAGAATCACGTCTCCTTGCTCTCTCAAGGACTCCAGTAGAGCCAGGAGGCGTGGCGAGGTCAGCAGGGCGGTTGGATCCGCTGGCGGTCGCCCTGCGGACAGAAGGTATAGATTGTCGAAGCCCGTCTCTTGTAGAGGGACTGACAATGAGTTCTCCCCATCATCCCGATGATCGCTGAGGACGTCGGCCAGGCCAGTGACGTTAGGTTGGTCAAATAATTCGTGCAACGAGGGTCTACGCATTCCGCGTCAACCATGACGACGTGATTCCCCGCTGATGCCAGCACAACGGCCAGGTTGGCAAGAATGAAGCTCTTGCCTTCCGAAGTCCCAGGACTGGTCAGGAGCAGCGTTCTGAAAGGGTGATTGGGTCGCATGAGGAAGATGTTGGCTCGCGACGCTTGCAATCTTTGTTCGGGCGTTCTATCCAATCCCAACCTTCTAATGACAGCTTCGGTGACAGGTCCCTGTCTGACCATCTCGGCATAGGCGTTGGCCAGGGTATTGCTGAGATTCAACTGCCAGGGGTCTGGGTCAGGGTTTTGGAAAAGACTGGTACCCACCATTATTGTTGCCTGCGCCTGATAGAGGTCAGGTTGCTCGGAGGTGAAATAGTAACTGACCGCCATCGGAATGGCGGCACCAACGACCAGCAACCATCATCACCGTTTGATAAGTCTTAGATACTTGTGTATCTCCCTGTCCATATTCATTACTCGTTAAATCCTATGTCCCCAGGCGACATTTGATCGCATGCGTGATCCATTTCAGCCGATCTGGCACAAGAATAGGCTGATCCGGCAAATGACCAAATCTGGGCAGAGTCGGCAGGCCTGGGGAGGGCTCATCCGGGGTCGTTATGACTCAGAGTCTGGCTGCTCTATTTCGCATTTCTTACAGCACCATTGCGCTCTGGCCGAAGGGTCCCATCGCCTGCAAAGTAGTACCCCATCCCCCAGCGTGTGCAGATGTAGCGCGGGTGGGATGGATTGTCCTCGATCTTCCGCCGCAGATAGCGGATGTACACGCTCAAGTACCCCACTTCCTCCGCATACTCTGGCCCCCACACGCTGGTGAGCAACTCGCTGTGGGGCACGATCCGCCCCTTCTGGCTGACCAGGTACAACAATAAACGCGACTCGGTCGGCGTGAGGGAGATCGCTTCTCCCTGCCGCGTGACCGTCCCATCCCTGAGGTCAACGTAGAGATTGCCGTCGTCATAGACGTCCCGCCAGCCGTTGTCGGAACCCGCTTGTACCCGGCGAAGGACGGTACGGATGCGGGCCTTCAACTCGTCGAAACTGCACGGCTTGGTCAAATAGTCATCGGCCCCCAGAGAGAGACCTTTGAGGATGTCCGTCTGGTTCGTCTTGGCGGTGAGCATAATGATCGGGGTATCGCACATGTTCCGGAGTCGCTGGCACGTGAGCCAGCCGTCCATCTCCGGCATCATGATGTCCAGGATAATAACGTCGGGGCGGGTCTCGTAGGCTCGCCGGAGCCCCTCCTTGCCGCTGTTGGCAGTGGTGACCGTGAATCCTCCCCGCTCCAACCCAAGCCGCAGGAGGGTAAGCAGTCCGGAGTCGTCGTCAATCACCAGAATCTTTTCGTTCATCTCCTATTCACCTCTGTTGGCGGGTTACCACGAAGGCTCGCTCGCGACACTTACTTGCAAGGTAGATCACCGTACGCCGCAACCCTGGCAGCAGGACCAAACCCTTAACCATTAGTTAATGTAGCAAAAAGTCGTATGGGATAGGTGAAGGAAAGGTCAAAAAATGACAAGAAGCCCCCGTCCCGAAAGAAGGGGGCCGCAGTGCCGTTGCTACCGGGGACTAAAGCAGATCCTCGGCATCGAAGTAGTATCCCCCGCCTCGGACGGTGTGGAGATACTGGGGCGAGCGGTGGTCTGGCTCAATCTTCCGCCGCAGCCGATAGATGTACTGTTTCACCAGGTCCGGCTCGCCGATCCATTCAGGGCCCCACACTCTGGTCAGGATGGCATCGGTGCTGAGCACCTTGCCGGCGTGGCGGATCAGCAGCCGGAGCACCTCAAACTCCTTGGGGGTCAGATACACGGTCCGCTTTCCGATCACCAGTTCGTGGCGGTCGCAGTTTAGCATGATTGAGGAGGCGGGGAAAAGAAAGTCGCTCTCCTCGGCAGTGCGCTCCCCTGCCCGGCGCAGGGAGGCCGACAGGCGACTGATCAACTCTGAGCGATCGAAGGGCTTGACTACGTAGTCGTCCGCGCCGAGAGAAAGACCTCGTACTATGTCCTCAATGGTGCCTTTGGCCGTGACGAAGATGATGGGCACGTCTGTCATCTCTCGCAGACGGCGGCACGCCTCGAAGCCGTCCACGTTGGGCATCATCACGTCCAGGAGAATGGCATCAGGGTGAGTCTGATAGGCAGCGCGCAGCGCTGAGAGCGCGTCCTGGGCCGCCACGACATCAAAGCCCTCGGCAGTCAGCATGGCCTGCAGTATTGCCAATATGTCGGGTTGATCATCTACGACAAGGATGCGGAATTGACGGCGCATGCTTCTTCCCTCCCGGCTCTATTGAAGCAACACGGACAATCCGCCGCCATCAGGAGCGTTGGGAAAAGGAACCGCCGACGCCGCCAGTGGCGGGCTACCGTCCAGGCTTTAATGGGGGAGAGGACGGAATTACACTCTCCCCACTATTGTAACAAAATCCTTAATATATATTATAATACGGAAAGTCCCTCCTGTCCATTCTTGCTGACGTTTCTGGTTTGGCAGGCTGCTGTCCACTGGTCTGTGCTCCGGCAATTCTGGCGTCGGCCCACCAGATCGACAGTGTCCAGTGAACCCAGGACTTGGTAAGGTGCTCTGCGCCTTGGCTACGGTTGCTGAGAAGGAGGCTGCCCAGGCGAACCAGCGGGTGGTCTCTCAGGGGGGTGACCTCGCCCAGATCCAGCACCGCTTCCCATTCAGCCTCGCCACCGGGCAGACGGAAGGGGAAGCCGATGCCCACCGAAAGCGTCGCCGTACCTGCTTCCGTGGTACGCGGTACGACCACCTGGTAGTCCTCGACCAGCACGCCGTCGCGGGGCGGATGGAATTCCTGAATGTAGCGCGACAGATTGCCCATTCCCGGCTCGTGGATTTCTAGCGCTGTGCCCTTTAGCAATGTGCTCACCAACACCCGTTGCGGCGCTGCGGCACCCCGCCAGTAGAGGGTCAGGTGCAGGGCGGTGCCAGTCCTTACCTTGCGCTTCTCCAGATCGTATCCCACCAGCACCCACCCCGCTGCCTCCTCCCCCATCTCAACCTGGGGCTCAGCGTCAGCTACAATGAGTTTGGGCGCTTCGCCGGTGACGTGGTAGAGGACGAGCGGACGGATGCCGGGGCCAGAACCCGACTCGCCTGGGCTGCCGAAGAGCACCGGCACGTGCCAGGCATCGGGGCTAACGAGGTTGCGGGGCAGCGCCCCGGGGCCACGCCCAGCCTCGCGGCTGTCGAGCCGGATGGTGGTGTAGACCTTGCGGCCGGCCAGGTCACCGGGGCGGGGATTGGCGTGGGGCAGGTGGGGCATCGCCACGTCAGGCCGCACGTCGTAGACCAGCCAGTAGGGGATCGTCGCCAGTTCGTTGCCGTCGGGGCTCTTGTAGGAGAGGCTGGGGGTCAGCGTACTGTTATACACCGCCAGGCAGACGGCGAAGATGACACAGGCGATCAGGATGTCGGGCCAGTAGCGGCGGAGCACTTTTCTCCTCCCGGTTCCGGTGTGGCGTGCTGCTCTCCGATGTTGATGTGATGATACTCCAGGCCGGTGCTCGCAGCCAGCGGGTCTACACCATCAGTGCCCGTATCTCCTCTCGCACCATCGGCTTGACCGTCAGCACCTCGCATCTTGCATCCTGCATCTTGCTTCCTGCTTCCTGCTCTCCATCGGGGCGCACCTCGACGTGCACGGCGGGCATGCCTCTGCCGTCGGAATAGCCGGCGGTGATTCGTCCTGCCAGTTCAATCTCCTCCCGCGCTGGCCGGCCCGGCACCAGCGTCGTCGGGCCGGGGTGATCCACTGTCGTGAGTAGGACACCCTCCGCACCAAAGGTCTCCAGATACTCATTCTCTCGCTCGCGACGTCCGATGATCACTTTGCGGCCGGATGGAAGGCGCAGGTGTCGCCCCACGGCCAGGAGTTGCACCTGCTCGTGGGTCAGCGCCTCAGCTCCCTCGTGGGCCAGAAAGTCGCGCAGGCGACGGGAATAGGTCCGGTCAATCAGATAGCAACAGCCGCCGGAGGGTTGCGGGTAGTCGGTGATGCCGAACTGCTCCGCCAGCGCGATCTGCGCTTTGCGACCCCTCCCGCCGATGGCATACAGTTTCTCCCGATCCACCCAGTCCCGCTGTTCCGGCACGGTCGGCTTGAGGAGTCTGGCCGAGAGCGGCCGGAGCAGGTAGCCCCGCAGGCCGCTTTCGCGCTCGACGGTGTTGAGTGTGGGCCGCATCTGGCTCTTGGGCCGCTGCCCGACCACCTCGCCGGTGAAGACGAAGTGGTAGCCGTGGGACTCCATCCAGGTTTTTGCCTTGCGCAGCAGGAAGATGCGGCAGTCCACGCAGGGATTCATTCCCGAGCCATACCCGTAACGAGGGTGAAGCACCAACGGGAGGTACTCGTCGAAGACGTCAATCACCTCCAGGTCTACCTCCAGCATCGCAGCCGCCCGCTCGGCATCGGAAGGCCTGATCGCCCCACGTCCGACTGCGCGATTCCGCTTGATGAAGGAGAAGTCAGTGCGGAAGTGCAGCGCAGTGACCTTGATCCCTTGCTCCAGCATAATCCTGGCGGCCAGGGTGCTATCGAGCCCACCCGAAAGCAGGCCCACCGCTTTGATTTGCTCCTTTTTGCCCATCAGTGGGGAGGATACCACAGAGCAGGGAGGTCGTCAACCTGCGCTTGTGCTTCGGTACAAACGTCAGTGGGAATCGGGGACGGATGACACTAACACCCGCACAATGCATCCGCTATACTGGTGGCAATTGCAAGGGTCCTGGATGAGGGAAAATGGCACCGACGCGGCTGTTCGTCATTGACGACCACGACGCCGTGCGAGAGGCGCTTGAGGCCCGGCTGTGCGCCGCAGCCGGAGTCGAAATCGTCGGCTGTACTGGCTGCTGGGAGACTGGTCTGCGGGAGGCGGTGAGCCTGAGGCCTGACGTCGTACTGCTGGAGACTAAGCGCGCCGACGGGCAGGGGCTGAACGCGCTACGTCGGTTGACCGAGGAGTGTCCGCACACCAGCGTCGTCGTTCTCACCTCTTACCCCGATGCCGAGGAGCAGACGAAGGCTCGTCGCATGGGTGCTGTGCGCTACATCCTTAAGGACATTGACACATCCCAATTGGTACGCGAGATCCAGGCCGCCGTGCGACCACAGGCAATGATTTAGTGTTCTGCCCATTTCGCAGGTCTCAAGTACGGTTGGTGTACGCTCCTTCCACTACCGGAAGTAGTACCAGCGCCCGTGGGTCCAGGGAGAGGGTGAGAGATTCGCCGGGAGCGGGCAGGGCAACACTGGCCGGGAAGTTGAAAGTCAGTTCAACCCCATTGGCATGGCGCACGCCCAGCCGGTAGTGCTCGCCACGGAAGGAGCATTCTGTGACCACCCCGTGCAGAATGTTGGGGCCAGTCTCACCTAGCCGCGCTGCCTCCGGGCGGATCAACAACTGTGTTGTAAATCCCAAATCCCAAATCTCAAATCTCAGATCGTCAACTTGCAACGTGCCAATTAGAGTTTCCACCAGCCTGGGCTTGATAACACGGGCCTCCAGCAGATTTGTCAGTCCCAGGAAATGGGCAGCCCAGGCTGAGGCTGGTCGCTGGTAAACTTCCTCCGGTGTCCCTATCTGCACCACCCGCCCGTCCCGCATCAGCACTACCCGGTCGGCGAGGGCGAAGGCCTCTTCCTGGTCGTGGGTAACGGTGATGGCAGTCACGCCAGCCCGGCGGAGGATGTGGGGCAGTTCATTCATCAGCCGCTCGCGCAGCGCCCGGTCCAGCGCGCCCAGCGGTTCGTCGAGCATCAGCAGGCGCGGCTGAGGGGCCAGACTGCGGGCCAGCGCCACTCGCTGTCGCTCTCCACCCGAGAGTTGGTTCACGTCGCGGTGCTCAAAGCCCGCCAGCCCGACCAACTCCAGCACCTCGGCCACCCGGGCCGCCACTGTCCCCCGGCTCAGCCCCTGCATCCGCAGTCCGAAGGCGACGTTGCCAAAGACATCCTTGTGCGGGAAGAGGGCATATTCCTGGAACATCAGCCCAAAGCCGCGCAAGTGAGGGAGCACATGGGTCACGTCCTCCCCGCCTACCAACACCTGGCCGCCATCGGGCGTCTCCAGGCCAGCGATGAGCCGCAGGAGCGTCGTCTTGCCGCAGCCCGAGGGACCAAGTAGGCAGAGGAGATCGCTTTCCTCGACGGTGAAACTAACGTCGTGCAACGTCCAGCCGTCGGGGTAGAATTTGCGGAGACGGCAGATTTCCAGAAGAGACATGCTGTCACCACTCACCAGGTGCGTCGCACCTTTTGCGGGTTCACTGGATTGAGGTGATCCGAAAGACAATCTCCCCCTCTGGGGCCTCCACGGTGACGGTGTCTCCTATCCGATGTCCCAGCAACGCCTGGCCCAGCGGCGACTCGTTGGACACCTTGCCGTTGGTTGGATCCGCCTCGGCCGGACCGACGATGCGGAAAGTCTCTGCCTCCTCTGCACCTTCCTCGACGACGGTGACACGATTGCCCAGGGCAACCTCGTCCGTGGGGCCGTTCTCCTCGATGATCACCGCGTTGCGCAGTATTGTCTCGATCTGCTGGATGCGCCCCTCCAGGAAACCCTGCTCCTCCTTGGCGGCTATGTAGTCGGCGTTCTCCGAGAGGTCCCCTTGCTGAATCGCCCTGTGCAGCCGCTCGGCCAGCGCAGGTCGCTTCACGTTGACCAGGTGATCCAGTTCGTGGCGTAGATTCTCCACGCCTTCGGCGGTCAGGTAGACAGGTTGATGCACGTTCATCCGACGTCGTCCTCTCCAAAGTGCGGTGATCTACTCGCGTTATCGGCTGTGGGCCAAAGGCAACGCGCCGGCTGCGCCGGCGCGGGAAGGCATAGGTACGCTCGCCACCGTTTCAACCGGCCTGTGCGGTCAGGAGACTCTCCGCCTCCTCCAACCCCCGCAGTGGGCCTATCTGTGCCTTCAGGTCTTCCAGGTCTTGTAGGGCATCGCGCAACGTGAATTCGCTCGGGTTCAAGTCCAGAGCCGCGTGGTAGGCTTGCAAACCAGGCTCGGTCTGGCCGGTGACCAGGAGGTAGAGGGCCAGGTTGAACTGCTCCCCGGCGTGGTCCGGCTCCTGGCTCAGCGCGGTGCGGGCGCGCTCTATAGCAGCGGCGAGGTCTGAGGTGACCTGTTCCGGCTGGCCCAGGGCCATGTGACACAGACCGCGCTGGTAGAAGTTCCAACTACCATCAGGGTCGAGTTCGGTGGCGCGGTCGAGGGCGGCGATGGCCTCATCGTAGCGCCCAGTCTGAGCCAGAGCCGCGCCCTTCTGCGCCCAGGCCCACTCGTAGTCCGGCTTCAGTTCGGTGGCGCGATCGAGGGCAGCGATGGCCTCATCGTAGCGCTCAGCCAGACGCAGGGCCGCGCCCTTCTGCGCCCAGGCCCACTCGTAGTCCGGCTTCAGTTCGGTGGCGCGATCGAGGGCAGCGATGGCCTCATCGTAGCGCTCAGCCAGACGCAGGGCCGCGCCCTTCTGCGCCCAGGCCCACTCGTAGTCCGGCTTCAGTTCGGTGGCGCGATCGAGGGCAGCGATGGCCTCATCGTAGCGCTCAGCCAGACGCAGGGCCGCGCCCTTCTGCGCCCAGGCCCACTCGTAGTCCGGCTTCAGTTCGGTGGCGCGATCGAGGGCGGCGATGGCCTCTTCGTAGCGTTCGGCCTGAGCCAGAGCCATACCTTTCTGAGCCCAGTTCCACGCGTCGTCCGGCTTCAGTTCGGTGGCGCGGTCGAGGGCGGCGATGGCCTCTTCGTACCGCCCGGCCAGGCGCAGGGCCTCGCCCTTCTGCGCCCAGTCCCATTCGTCGTCTGGCTTCAGTTCGGTGGCGCGGTCGAGGGCGGCGATGGCCTCATCGTAGCGCTCAGCCAGGCGCAAGGCCGCGCCCTTCCAGGCCCAGGCCCACTCGTAGTCCGGCTTCAGTTCGGTGGCGCGGTCGAGGGCGGCGATGGCCTCATCGTAGCGCTCGGCCAGGCGCAGGGCCGCGCCCTTCTGCGCCCAGTCCCATTCGTCGTCCGGCTTCAGTTCGGTGGCGCGGTCGAGGGCGGCGATGGCCTCATCGTAGCGCTCGGCCAGGCGCAGGGCCGCGCCCTTCTGCGCCCAGGCCCACTCGTCGTCCGGCTTCAGTTCGGTGGCGCGATCGAGGGCGGCGATGGCCTCATCGTAGCGTTCGGCCTGAGCCAAAGCCCCACCTTTCCAGGCCCAGGTCCGCCTATCATCGGGGGCCAGTTCGGTGGCCTGGTCAAGCAGGGCCAGCGCCTCATCGTGACGGCTCATCCGGCTCAGCACCAGCCCCTTACGCCCCAGGATGAGGGCATCATCGGGCGCCAGGCGGAGGGCTTCGTCGAAAGCAGCCAGGGCCTCATCGTAACGCTCCAACCAGCCCAACACCCGGCCTTTGCTGGTGTACGCTCGGGCGTTCTCGGGATCCAACGCCAGCGCCCGCTCCTGGGTAGCCAGGGCTTCCTCACTTTGGTCCGAGAGATGCAGGCTTTCGCCCAGCCGGGTGTACAGTTCGGAGGTCTCCTGACCCAGGCGAATCGCCTCACGGAAGGCATCGGCGGCTTCGGCGTGACGATCAAGCGCTTGCAGGGAGGTGCCCAGCGCGGCATAGGCGGCCGCGCGGGTCTCAGTATCCTCCTCCGTTGCGTGTTCCAATGCCTGGCGCAGGGCCTCCTCCGCCTCGGCGTACTGCCCAGCGTCGTTCAGTACCAGCCCCAGCGCCAGGTAGGAGGTGGCCTCTTCGGGATCGCGTTCGATAGCCTTTCGTAGGTTGGCAGCAGCCTCCTCGTACTCACCCGCCTGGCGCAAGGCCAGCCCCAGATTGACGTAGGCCTCCTGCACCTGGCGGTTCACTTCTGTGCGGTTTGTAGTCTTGGTCGCAGGTTCAGTCATTCGTCTCCCGTCGTCGTGGCCGCCGCCTGGGGAGGCCGAAGAAGGTCTCCATGTCGGGCCTGGGGCGCGGTCGGATTGTCTCAGCTGGGAAATCCGGTGGCATACCCGATCATTCTCTCTCGCTCGGGCGTTCCCGAATGATCAGCGGCACAGGCATCCGCTTGCGTTCAAAGCGCAGTTCCTCGCGCACTTCGCCGATAATCCGCTCGCCGATGACGGCCACGCTTTCGTACACCGCTGCGGCGACGCGGTCTTCAATCGTGCGGGACAGGGCGCGGGTCAGGCCGGCCAGCAGGCGCACCAGAGGCCCGGTGGGAGGACATTCTGCTTCCTCCAGCGCCTCCAGCACGCAACGGGCCTCCGCAGCGGCACCAACAGCCCCACTGGCGTCAATCCGGTGTCGGGCCTCTAGGTACACCAGATCACTGTCAATCAGCCGCACCTCGCTCTCCAGGCCGGCTGCGGCAAACGCCTCCCTGGCCTGGGTGAGTAGTTCTCGGGCCGGTTCCCGTTGCCCCTGCAGGTAGGCCAGCCGCCCGCGCTCGCGCAGGATGTGGGCCTGCACCAGTTCCGGCGCCCGGCTGGCTCCCTCGGCCTGCCAGGCCCCCTCAAGTTGGTGTGCAGCCTGCGCCAGCAGTGCCTCGCGTCGCTTGCCCTTTTCTCTCTCCGCCTGATCGAGGGACAGCAGGGCGGCCTGGTACAGGCGGCTGGTGGGGCGCGGCGGAACCGGCTCCGGTGGCTCAGGGTAGAACGCTTCGACGCTGCGGGAGAGGGCCAGCCGCTTCTCCGGGTCGTCGCTCAGCCGGTAGAAAGCCTCGCGTCGTCCCGGCCTGCGCTCGGAGACAATGAACCCTTCTTTCCTCAACCGCTGCACCTCGGTGCGCACGCTCTCCGGGTTCAGCCCCGTGGCGCGCACCAGATGGGCGATGGTGAACTCGCGCAGCAGCAGAGCGTTCTGCCGCACCTTGAACTTGACTTCGCTGCGTACCGCTTGGACTGGCATGTTCTCACATACTCCTGGGGAAGACTTGTGGGCAGACACTCTGTCACAGTATAGCACAATTTGCTCAAGTGAGCAAGATATGGTGGGGGAATTTATACCGGCGGCAGCGTCGCGCACAGCGTCCGCAAGTCGGGCGCGGCCTCGATCTTGCGCCGCAGCAGCGGGCGATTGGTATCGAATTCCTGCTCCAGGCGGTTGATGAACTGGTTAGGCCAGAAACCGCTCTCGCCCGCCCGCGGCTCGAAGGCGGCCAGTTCGCAGGTCATCGCGTGGAAGCGTTCTGGATCATTCAGCCAACTGTCAAAGTCACACGCGAAGCGGTAGGCCCGCCGTGGATTGGGGTTCAGTTTTCCGTGTAGACGTTCGTCAAAGGCTCTGATCTGACAGCGAGTGAGCGGTGGTTGCAGGTACAGGTTCCAGCCCCGGTGGCTCAGAAAGAAATTGGCCGCGTAGAGCAGCCAACCGTCGTTGAAACGCTCGTTGCCGTGGTCGAGGGCAAAGATGTGGGCCACGTACTCGTGCATGAAGAGATAGGGGTAGGCCAGGTAGGGAGCGAAGTCGTAACCGAACCCGAAGCGCACCAGGATGACGTCCTTCAACTCCTGGCCCGTCTCTTCGTCTTGATAATGCGCACGAAAGGCCACCGGCGTGGGGTGATAACCGAAGTTCTCCTCTTGCGGCACAATCGGCTCACCATCGTCGCGGAACAACAGCCGGGCCTCCCGGTCCAGGCGCGCCTGCGTCACAGACCAGGGCGTGTCGGCGTAGAAGTGACGGGCCAACTGCCGTCCCTGCTGGTGGAGCGCTTCCAGGTCTTCCTGGTAGTGCCACGTGGGGACGGCTGCCGTGACCGCCTCGATAACCCGGTCGAACACAGCCGCCGCCTGGGAGTTCTGTGCCCGGAAGAGGGCCACGCGACCTCTCAGCACAGCACCCAGTTCGTTGACCGCCTGCTCCAGATCATGCGGGGCCGCTTCGTTGAAAAACTGGTGCAGCGATTGGTCGAAGCGGCTGAGACAATCGTCGGTCGTCAGGCGCAGGTCGGTGCGCGTGGCATCGTTGAGCGCCTGCAGATGTATCAGCAATTGGCGGCAGAACAGCGTGTAGGCATCCAGTTTGATAGCGACGCCGTCGGGGAGGCCCATCTCAGGGAGTCCTGTTCTACTTCTTGCGCTTGCCCTTCCGGCGCCGCTTTTGCCAGGCCCGGAAGCGTTTCTTCAGCGCGGGCAATACGATCTCCTTGTACGTCTCCAGTGCGATCCCAGACAGCAGCGTGAATCCAACAACGATAACCTCGTCGGTGGGGAAGGTCTGTTCCACCTCGATCTGTATCTGCCCCTCGGCCAGCAACTGCTCCTGCCCGGCCTCGCGCAGCGCGGCCTCGATGGTGGGCAGGAGTTCAGCCTTGACCGAGGAGACTGTATCGGGTGGGATGGGTTGGATGGTTAATTCGATGTACTCGGGTTCGGTTTCCGGGTGTGTTGCCATAAGCAGCCTCCTGCGGAGTGATGGACAGTGGCTGGTGAATTGTACCACGTGCTACCTCAAAATGGCAAATTGCATTGACGAGCGCCCTCAGTCCCCAAACACCCGCGCCCACAGCGGTGGGCCGAGCACCAGCAGACCCACGATCACGGAGATGATGGCGGTGATGAGCACCGCCCCTGCCGTCACGTCCTTGACCACCTTCGCCAGCGGGTGGTAGCCGGGACTGACCAGGTCCACCAGCGTCTCCGCTACGGTGTTCAGCATCTCGCCCACCAACACAAAGCCGATGGTCAGCGTCAGCACCGCCCACTGGGTGAGCGATAGACCTAGCCACATCCCCAGCGCAACTACGGCAGCAGCGATGCTCAGATGAATGCGCGTGTTGCGCTGAGTACGCAGGGCGTACCCCAGGCCAGAAAAAGCAAAGCGGAAACCCTCGAGGATATTTCGGCTGCGCATGGCACATCACGCTGGAGGGTGCGCTTCGACTTCCAGGGCCTGGAGAATCTCGGCCTGCGCGGCCCACATCTGCGCCCGCCGCTCCTCTGTCACGTCATCGTATCCCAGGAGGTGCAATACCCCGTGTACGACCAGCAGTTGCATTTCGACCTGGACGTCGTGGCCGACCTCGGCGGCCTGAGCCTCGGCGTGGCGAAATGAGATGATGACATCGCCCAGGTAGCGTGGCAGGCCTGGTACGCCGACGAACGGCCCACGGGTCTCATCGGGGAAGGCCAGCACGTCGGTCGGC
The DNA here is from genome assembly GCA_964653285.1 of uncultured Anaerolineales bacterium. Taxonomy (GTDB): domain Bacteria; phylum Chloroflexota; class Anaerolineae; order B4-G1; family B4-G1; genus CAZZEX01. The sequence goes on along the minus strand of CAZZEX010000013.1, from coordinate 44,152 downwards.
GCATCTACGCCCCGGTAACGGTGGTTGAGTTCGCGCAACACCTCGTCGTTGGTCACCACCACAGCCAGTTCGCACGGGTCCTCCACTCGCTGATGAATCAGAGTCGCCAGGACGGCCTGATGCAGCGGCTCGGGTTGAACCTGCGCCTGGAACTGTTCGTCAATCTGTACCTCTATGGTATGGAGAGACATCTTTGGTTCGGCTCTCGCTTTCACGTGTCGGCCACTTTTTCCGACTGTGGGTATTTGATGCGCGGATGAAAGACTCCCTTCAGGGCAGAGACGAAGGTCTCGCGTATAATCTCGAGATCACGCAAGGTCAGGTCACACTCGCTCAGTTGGCCATCGGCCACGCGCTGGTCTATGATGCGGCTGACGATCTCTGCCACATCTTCGGCACTGGTGGGACGCACAGAGCGCACGGTTGCCTCACAACTGTCGGCCAGCATGACCAAGGCGGTCTCCTTGCTCTGGGGCTTGGGGCCTGGGTAGCGGAAGTCGTTCTCGTCAACGAGCACGTCATCGCCCGCCAGTTGTACAGCCTTACTGTAGAGAAAACTGGCTCGATTAGTGCCGTGGTGCTCGGGAATGAAGGCACGTATGCGACGAGGCAGCCGGTAACGCCGCGCCAGTTCCAGCCCATCCTTGACGTGACTGATGATGACCTCGGCGCTGGTACGCGGGTCGAGCCGACCGTGAGGATTCACACCTTCGACCTGGTTCTCGGTAAAGAAGTACGGACGGGCGATCTTGCCCACGTCGTGGTAGTACGCTCCTACGCGGGTGAGCATGGCGTCGGCGCTGATGCGCTCGGCTGCCTGCTCGGCCAGGTTCGCGACCATCAGGCTGTGATGATATGTGCCGGGTGCTTCGCGCAGCAGCCGCTGCAGGAGCGGGTGGTCGGGACGGCTCAACTCGACGAGCCGCATCGTAGTGGTGATGTCGAACAGCGGGCCAATGAGGAACAGCCCGCCCAGCGCCAAACTGGCCGAGATGCCCCCGTTGACTGTGCCACTCAGTGCCGCGACCAGCAAATCGCCCGGCTGGGCGATATTTTGCGGCAAACGGAAGATGACGACGACGACCACGTGCGCCAGGGCAACAAATACGCCAGCGCGAAAGAGCGAGCCGATACGTTCAACTCGCCCTAGGGTGAGCGCGGCGACCAACCCACCAAAAGTGGCGTAGACGGCCATCTCCAGGGAGTTATCGGCGATGACACCAACGACACCGCCGAGGAAGACGGCAGTTGCCACACCCACGTGCGGCCCCAGCGCGGCCGAAGCCAGCATGGCCAACGTCGGTGCCGGAGCAAGATAGCGTAGCACTGCGCCCCCCGGCACCATCAATCCGGCCACCAATACTGAGAAAGATGTCAGCAACACCAGCAGGAGAAATTGCTGCCAGTTCCACAGCACACCGGGCTGAAAACGCGCCAGGTAAAGGCATAACAGCATAGTCGCCAATACGGCCAGCAAGCCGGCTCCGGCCAAATCGGCCCACTTTACCTGGGGTTGCCGCAGTCCGAGTTGATCCAGCGTCTCTATGTCAAGCGCCTCGACACGTGCGCCCTCCCGCACGATAATCTGGTCGGCTTCGAAGGTGCGCAGCACAGGCGGCACCTCCTCGCGGGCGCGGGCCTGAGCCTGGGCCGTGGCTGTGGGGGCGAAGAAAGAGTTAGGGACCAAAAAGTGCCGCGCCAGTGTGATGGTGACGGCGGTTTCCTCGTCCGAAAGGTCGAGACTGACCAGGGCAGGTACTCCCTCGAGGGCTTCCCCCAGGTATCCCTCGCGAATCTCACGACGCATTGCCTGACCAGTCACGGCCAGAGTCTCCAACTGCACCCGGTTCCAACTCTCGTCAGACAGGGCAATGAGACTGTCGAGCATCTCAGATGAGAGATCGGTCAGTTCGGGCACGGCCAGAATCCAGCCCCGCTGTTGGGCAGAGGAGGCCAGCGTATCGGCGCGTACCGATCCCAGGTAGTCGATCACCTGGCGAATACGGTCGAGTTGTTGACGGGCCAGTGCGGGATCGGGAAGAGTGTAGACCGGCTCGACTCTGGATGCAGCCCGGTTCTGTTCCTCCGCGCGCAAGATGGCACTCTCGTAAGTTACGCGACGAGGGGCGCGGACGTCCTGGGGAGCGACATCCCCATCCTCCAGCACCACCCGGCCAGTAGGCAGCAGTGGGCGGGCCATCACAACGCCTGTGACTGCTGCCAGCACCATTCCCAGCAAGACCAAGCGCAGCCAAGCCCACCAGCGATGGCCGACCCAGCGCGATGGGGGCTCTCCTCCGTTGCCTCTGGCGTCAACTGCGTGTGTACTCATCAATTGAGATTGACAAAAGGGAGCACGCATGGCGCTCCCTCCTGTCCATCAGTGTGACACGTTCCCTGGTGAGTGCGTCCTAGCCGGACAGCAACTCGCGCACGACTTCATTCACGACGCGGCCATCGGCACGACCTTTCAGTTTGGACATCAGTTGGTGCATCACCAGGCCCATCTGTCCCATCCCCGTCGCTCCAACTTCCGCGATGACCTGACGCGCCTCCCCAGTGGTTTCTTCACGCGAAAGAAGCTGGGGCAGATATTCCTCAAGGATCGCTAACTCTGTTTCCTCTTCGGCAAGCAGCTCAGGCCTATTGGCCTGCTGCAGCTCTGCGATGGTATCGCGCCGGCGGCGGGCCTGCTTTTGCAGTACGGCGGCCACGCCGGCCTCGTCGAGTTCGCCACCATGCTCAACCTCAGCGTTGACGATCGCCGCCAGTGCCATACGGATGACTGACTTGCGGCGCTCATCACGGGCACGTAGTGCCTCCTTGAGATTCTCCTGCAAGCGCTGTTTCAGGCTCACACGCGGCTCCATTCTCGCAGTCCGTCGCTCTAGTAGTGCCTGCGCTTGTCCCTGAATGTCTGCCGGCGGCTCTTGCGCAATTTGGCTGCCTTCTTGCGCTTGCGGATCACGCTCGGCTTTTCAAAAAAGCGACGGCGGCGTGCCTCCGACAGCACATGGTCCCCCTGTACCTTCTTGTTGAAACGCCTCAACAAAGAATCGAAGGACTCGCCTTCCTCAATCATAACTCTGGTCACTCAGTTCCCCCCTCTCTATACCCGGTTTCGGACGGTTTTTTGATCGCAGGTTCATTATAATCGCGCACCGGAGACTTGTCAAGCAAAAGGTGGATTGGTCAGCGGTTGCCTTCTGCACCAATCTACCAGTTTACCAACTTATCAATCTACCCATTTTCCGGCTCCCATACGTGTACTACCTGAACACCGTTAGCCTCCAGCGCCTGCACGACGGTTTCCCGATCCACGCCGTCCAGACGGAAGGCGACGACCCGGTCCTCGGGCTGCTCACCCCAGAACATGGCCAGCGAGTAGATGTTGCCACCCAGGGCCGCAATACGGCTTGTGACCCGCGCCAGGCTACCCACTTCCTCCGGGATAGTGACGGTGATGCGCAGCGAGGGATGCCCGCCCCCCATCCCTTCGACGAAAACGCGGAAGATATCCGTGTCACTGATGATGCCAATCAGTTCATTGTCCTTGACGACAGGCAGGCAACCGATGCGGTGATCTACCATCACACGCGCCGCCTCCTCAATGGGTAGGTCGGGTCCCACGGTGATGACCGGGCCCTGTATGACCTGTCCGACCTTCGTGCGCGAGAGGATGTAGTCCACTTCAAAGACGCTGAGGGTGGTGGTAGGGGTGGGAGAAGCATAGACCAGGCTTTTCTCGGTCACAATGCCGACGAGCTTGCCGTTCTCGTCCAGTACCGGCAGATGGCGGAACGGCTTGCTGCGGACCAGGTCCAGAGCCTCCTTAAGAGTGGTATCGGTCGTGATGGTGTCTGGATGGGGGGTCATTCGATCTTTAACTAACATGGTCTCTCTCCTTTGACTAAATTATCCAGGCGGCCAGCCCAATAGACGTCCGCCCAACAGATGCACGTGCAGGTGAAGTACTGATGGACCGGCCAGGGGGCCGTGGTTGGCCACCAGGCGATAGCCGTTGACGATCTCTGCCTGCTCTGTCAACTGCTTATCCCATCACCTCACCCACCAGATAACCGTTCTGCGCCGCCAGCAGCCGCGTGGCAGTGAGCCTGTTATGCAGGTTGCCTTTCGCGTGCGCGACGACCCGCAGGTAGTTATCGGTCAGACCAGTCCAGAGGCCGTCGCGCCGACGCTGCTCCCACAGGACCGTCATCTCCTGCCCCACGAACCGCTGGCAGAAGCGGGATACCTGCTCAGTGCCCAGTTCGCGCATCGCGCGCGCCCGTGCACGACGCACCTGGCGCACCACCTGGCCTGGCAGGCGGAGGGCAGCGGTGTCTGGCCGTGGGGAGTAGGGGAAGACGTGCAGCCGCGCAAACCCCATCGCCGCCACGAAATCGTAACTGGCGCGAAAGGCGGCCTCGTCCTCGCCGGGGAAACCGACGATGATATCGGTGGTCACGGCCAGATCCGGGACAGCAGCGTGGGTGGCCTCCACCAGCCGGGCGAACTCCGTTGTGGTGATGCGGCGGCCCATACGGCGCAGGGTTTCATCGCAGCCAGCCTGCAGCGGCAGATGGAGTTGGCGGCACAGGCGCGGGTTCTCCCATAGGCTGAAGAAGGTTTCCTCCAGGTTCCAGGGCTCTAGCGACGAGAGGCGGAGACGGGGCAGGTCGGTATGAGCCAACAGGGTTTCTACCAATGCATACAGGCCGTTCGGCAACCCCAGGTCATGGCCGTAGGACCCCAGGTTCACGCCCGTCAGCACGGCCTCCTGGCAACCGGCCTCGACGAGCGCCCGCACTTCGGCGACGACGTCGTCCACAGGACGGCTGCGGGCTGCTCCGCGTAACAGGCGCACAATGCAGTAGGTGCAGCGATTGTCGCAGCCATCCTGCACTTTGACGAAGGTGCGGGTGCGGAGGGGAGCGACCCTCCCCCCCCCCTTCCCACAGGAGGGAGAGGATGAGGGAGCCACAACTTCCACCACCCGCTCCTTCTCGGCGTTGGGGATGACCCAGGCGACGCCGGGTAGGGCGGCGCAACGCCGGGGTGTCAGCGTGGCACAGCAGCCAATGACAGCAGTGCGGGCATCTGGGTTAGCACGAGCCAGCGCTCTGACGCGGTGACGCGACTTGCGTTCCGCCTCTGCGGTGACGGCGCAGGTGTTGACGATGCAGATGTCGGCCTGGGCGGGGTCGGCTACGACGACGTGGCCCGCCGTCGCGAATTGGCGTGCCATCGTCTCGATCTCGCTCTGGTTCAGGCGGCAACCCAGGCTTTGCAGATAGACGTTCATCAACTCACCCATCTCAAGTTGTTGCTACGTGACACGCCAGGCGCTGATCACGTTCTCCCCATCGTGCATCCACAGCAACACCGCGTGGGGAAGCGGGGCGGCTGTGCGGTAATGCCAGGCCCCGTCTTTCGGGAAAGCCACACGGTGCATTGGGTTGCCCTCCTCGTTGTCCAAGATGGAGACGAAGGCAACGCCCGCCGGCACGTCTGTGAAAGTATACAGATGACCGCCCAGTTTCTCTCGCCGGTCGTCGGGCACGTCGTACAAGTCGAAGGCCCACTCCTCGATGAGGGCCTCGTGCTGGGCGGCGACCATCCAGCGCAGCATCACCCGCTCCCGTTCTGCCTCCAACTTCTCCAAAAACTCCTGCACCGCCTGGGGGGAGCGGGGGATGCGGATACGTCTGTGCAGTTCGGCTACGGGATAGGCGCGCAGGTCGTCGTCGTTGGTCTCCAGGTAAAGTTGAAGGTAGGCCAGGACGTGGGGATGGTCGCTTTCGAAGTAAGAGAGGGGCTGCTTGCGGAAGGTGAGGCGGCGGCCTTCCAGACTCAGGGTGGTGGGGTAGCCGCCGATTTGATGGGTGACGAAGCCGGAGGCGTCAATCAGGTCGCCGGTGGGGACGCTCCAGATGTCGAGGAAGGGGCGGGGGTTGAGAATGATGCCCGGTTCGTCAATGCGGTGCCCCGCCTCCCGCCACCGCTGCACGTCGGCTTTGGCGTCCATAATCTCGTCCACCAGGCGGGCGATCTCGGCCTGGGTCTCGGCGTCGGCAGGGAAGATAGGCCACTTCTTCAGGTCGTCGGGGTAAAAGCGTTGGCGGCTTCCCCGGCGCACAAAGGCCATCATATAGTCCCGTAACCAACGGCAGTTGAGTAGGGCAGTGATATAGCGCAGGTCGTAGTTGACCGAGACACGGGCACGGGTCTCAACGATTCTCTCTGCCAGGTCAGTCTTGGAGAGCCTAGACAACTGCGCTGGGGACAACTCCAGTTTGGCAATATCATCGTCGGTGATCTCTCGCGCCAGGGTACGAGCCACGCGACGCTTGACATTGGAAACGACAAGTTTATAGTACGGTACAAAGTTGCGGACGCTATGGTTGTTGAAGAACTTGCCATTCCTGTCATAGAAAACCCAGGCTGTTTCTCCTATGATTATCTTCTCAGCTTCAAAGAGTTGCGAGAAAACGGGCCGATAGACCTTGCCTGGTATCCTGTCTGTGCCCCACTCCAACCACCTGACGCGATGCAAGAAATAACGACCAATATCAGCATCTTCTACATAAGCCTTCGGGTGGTCCGCATCTCTTCTCTCGGCAATCAAATCGTCTTTTATGAACAGCTTGCGTTTTCTATCACCCACGATAAGATCGTACTCGTCCTTAGAATGCAAGACCATTCCCTTGCTCACATAGCAAAGCTCGCTCAATAATACACACCCTACAAAATCCAGTGACTCCCCTTCAAACTTGGAGCGAAAAATCTGCTCGCGCCACCTGGCCTGGGACAAGGCAGGGAGGGTCTTGAGACCCTTTGAGTGCAGCGTGGGGACCACGGCCAGGTAGCGTTTCACCTTGTGCCCCCTGGATGGCGCTCCCCCGCGCACGGCGTAGATCAGGTTGTATACCTGTGCCTCAGCGAAAAACCGCACCTTCGGCGCGAAGGTCAGGCTCTCGATGGTCGTCTCCCCCAGCAGGAGCTCCCGTGACGGGCGGCCGTACTCCTCCGTCTGGTAGGCGTTGGAGACGATGAAGCCATGCCGCCCTCCCTCGGCCAGCAGTTGCACCGCGAATTCGATGAACGGGATGTACAGATCCCACTTCTTGTACAGGGTGCGGTAGCGCCCGCTGGCCTTGATGCGGCTCCGCAGCGTGGCCACGCCGGGACTGTCGGCCCGCACATAGGGCGGGTTGCCCACCACCCAGTCGAAACCGGCGCGGAAGTCCAGACCCAGCGCCGGGTTGTGCCCTCGCCGCTTGATCAACTCCGCCACCTCGGTCTCGTAGGCCAGCCCGTTGCCCGGGCCGACGATCGCCTCGGTCTCCCGCTCGCGAGGGAGAAGCGTGTTAGTCGGATAGATGTGGAAGCGCTCGATGGTGAAAGTCGGGCCGTCCTTCACCAGGTCCAGCACCTGCACCAGCAGGTTGACCTCGGCCAGGAAACAGGCGAAGCGGTTGACGTCAAGCCCGAAAAGGCAGTTCCGCAGCCGCTCGTTGACCAGTTCTTTGGGTGAAAGGCCGGGCTGTTTCCTCAGTTCGGGGATCAGACGCCGAGAAGCCTCCACCAGAAAACGCCCGCTGCCGCAGGCCGGATCCAGGAGAGTCCTCCCAATGATTCCTGGCCCCTCGTAGCCCACCTGGTCCAGGATGTAGTTGACCACCTGGGGCGGGGTATAGAACTGCCCCTTCCGCTTGCGCTCCAACTCGTCCACGTACTGCTCGTAGATGTGCCCGATGAGGTCGGCGCTCACTTGGGCGAAGTCGAAGCGGTTGAGCACCCAGAAGAGGCGCACGATGGCCTCCTCTTCCCAGGTATACCAGTCAAAGATATCCCGGCTGAAAAAGTGGCCGTAGATGTAGCCGGTATCCTTGTAGGCGATGTCGAGGAGGGTGGCATGGGCGTCAGCAATGTTGGTGAAGAACTGCCCGCTGAAGTCCAGGTAGTCCTTGTAGCCGCCGTCGGAGATCTTCTGGGCGATGAGTCCCTTGTCCTCGCAGATGCGGATGAGGAGCAAGCGGGTGACGAAGACATAGACCGTCTGCAAGCAGAACTCAGCCTCGTAGTCCTCAGCCATCAGGCCGATCTCATCCCGCCAGTGGGTGAAGTCCTCGGCCAGAGCCCGGATGGGGCGCAGTTCCACCTGCCGCCGGGCGTGCCAGCGGGCGTAGTCGGTGAAGGCCCGGTAGAAGTCACTGGCCCGCGTCCTGAAGTTGGTGTGATTGACTCCCGATAGGTGGCTGGCCACCCCCGACCGGCTCAGCACTTCGGCTACGAACTCGTCCTCCTCCACGCCGGTCCAGTGGTCGGTGAACGCCTCCAGATACGCTTCCAGCGCCGCCCGATCCGACGGAGTCTTGGCCCGTTCTTCGAAGTTCCGAATCCACTCCCACAGCCGCTCCTGCGCCTGGTTGGCCCTGGTCTCCCGCTGCTCCTTCTCTTCCAAGAACTTCCGGTAGATGGACTGGTGACTGCGGAAACGGAGGAGGACAAAGCGGTGGAGGCGGCGGATCTCCCGCTTCAGGTCCTCGACCAGGAGTACCTCGTTCTGGGGCTCGCCCGGCCTCAGGATGAGGGGATGAGCGGTCGTGGCCGCGATCTCCTCCTTCATCCGCTCCACTTCGAGGAACCCCTCCTTACGGAAGGCGTCGAAGAAGGCATAGAGAGCCAGTTCCTCGTCCTGGGTGGGGGGCACAAGTGCGCCGGGGGCAAAGGCAGTCAGCGGGAAGGCGTAGGCGAAACGGAGCACATCACCGACGCGGAGGTAGACCCGCACCTCTCGACCGTTGCACAGTATGGCGTGGGTGACTCCTTTGGCGAGCACGTAGCGGGTCAGTTGCTCCTCGTGCCGGGCCAGGTCTGTTTCCTGGGTGCGCTTCAGCTCCCAGAGCATCACCGGGATGCCATTGGCCTTGACCAGGATGTCAATGGCCCCATCCTTTACCCGACGCTCCGGATCCAGGTCGGCCTGCAATTTGTACCCCAGCGCCTCCAGCAGGGGCTCGACGATCTTAAGGCGCACGACGGCCTCGTCGGAGGCGGCAGGTATGGCGTTCAGGTAGTCGGTATAGCCCAAGCCGTCTTGCCGAAAGCCGGCGATGGTCCGGCGGACGGGGGCAACAGCATCCGTCATGGCGCCTCCACACGCAGGCTGTCGAAGTGGACCTCCACACCAGATTCGAAGAACGAGCCAGCATAGAGGCCGATGTTGCCCCGGGAGTAACTGCTATCCTCGACAAGCGCCAATTGTACGCCGTTGACGAGGAAGGTCATAGTCGCACCCTGGCAGACGACCTCCAGGAGATTAGTCGCAGCTCCAAGACGGATAGCATCGGGATCGGGAGGAGTGGTCCAGTCGCCATTCAATGCCACCCATTCCTCGCCGTCGTACTTGCTGACCAGGTAGTAGCCATCGCCGCTGATCGAGAAGCGGTAGAAATGGTCAGAGTCCCGCATCCGCACCAGCACGCCATACTCGTTGTCATCGGGGCCAGCGACCTGGGTTGCCTCAACGGCGAGGTGAAAATCGGAGAACTCGCGCCCAGCGGAGGCCCAGGCGAGGCGGTTGGGCGCTTTGACGAGGATGCGCATCATGCCCTCGTGATACCCGACCTCCGCAGAGGCATCCGACTCGGCCTGCCAACCGCTGGCTGGGTCAGAGAAATCATCGGCCCAGGGCAATTGCTCTCCCCCGCAGGCGACCAGCAGAGCCACCAACGCCACCAGTGCCGTGACGAGCCATTGTCTACCTATCGCTGACATTTGTTCATCCGCTTCCATCCGTCGTTGTCCTGCAACCCGCTGTTCTCCAATCCGCCTTCTACGGCCTGGTAACGATGAAGTTGTCGAATTGGATACGAACGTCCCCCTCCCGGCCACTTCCAGCCCCGAGCCCCACGTCGCCCTGCGTGTAGGTGTCATCGGTGACTGTCTCCACCAGTTCGCCGTTGATGTAAAGGCTCAGTTTGTCCCCCTGGCAGACCGCCAGGACATGGTTGGTCTGCTCGCCCGTCCTGATGGCGGAAGAGGGGGACATTCCACTGCCATCTCCGGTGAGGACTTCAAGGTCGCCGCCGTCCGCGCGTCGGAAGATGGCGTAGTAACCGTCTGCGCTGATGCCAAAGTAGTAAAAATTATCCGCATCCACATAGCGACAGATGGCGCCAAAATGACTGTCCTGGGAGCCGGGAACCGGATAGACGTCCATCTCCACACTCACATCATCGAACTGCACGCCAGGATGAGCCCAGGCGAACCAGTTTGGGCTGTGCAGTTCGATGAAGTACTTGCTCTCCTCATAACCGCGCTCGAGCCCCTCACGCTGATCCGTGCCCCAGCCACTGCGTGGGCTGTCGAAGTCATCCTGAAAAAGCGGCCCTTGATCGTCGCCTGTGGTGCAGCCACAGACCAGCAACAACAGTGCAAGCACGATCAAGCAACACTTCAGGCGACGGCAACGTCTCCTCATTATCGCCTCCTACCTGCACGTAAGTGCTCTGGCGTGCAGAACTGGCGAGATTATAACACGGGCAGGGGATTTGCAAAAGGCTGACGTTGCCCATCTTTGGTGACTATGTTATAATCAGCCTCAGGTACGGGCTGAGAAAACCCTCGCGAAGGTTAGATCGGCCCTCTTACTTCATCATCATACAAGGGCATGTAACCCTCGCACATCCATGCCCGTCGGTATGCATGGCTTCGTTGAAGGAGCAAGTGTGATGACCAAGCAGCAGGCCAGTATGACAGACTGTAGCAAGGCCAAGAAGTACGAGGAGCAAGGCCTTCAGGCCTACCAGGAATGGGATATTGACCGAGCGATCAAGTGTTTCCAGTCGGCCGCTCGTCTTGTCCCCGATGAGCCGGATTACCTGCTTTACCTGGCACGGGTGTTGGCGCGCAGCGGCGATTTCGACCAGGCCTTGCGGGCGCTGGCCGACTTCATGCGGCTGGAGCCTGACTCACCGCTAGCGGGTCGGTTTGAGCAACTCTTTGCTAGCGGAATGGACCAGGTGGAATTATTGCTCACTGATAAGATGGCCGCGGCAGGGATGCCCATTGAGGAGATCGGTGCTGCCATTCAGATGTGGCTGGAGTATCGCATTGCCCTCGGGCGCAAGTCGCTCATCGTGCGCAAGTCGGAGACCTGGGCAGCAGCGCTCGACTATACAGTGCGCAGAGTCAACTTACGCCCGGTGAAGCGACGGGAGATCGCGGCTTTCTATGGTGTCAGCGAGGGAGCAGTGCGAGACCGCCACAATGACTTGGTATGCACGCTCGACGTGATGCCGTGCGACTATCGGTATTTTGCAGGCACGGAGAACCCACTGGACAAACTGGTTGAGGCAGCGGAATTGCTAGAACAATTGGAGGCTCGTTTCAAGGAACCGTAGACATAGGGTACAGGGATACAAATGGACTAAGGGGGGACTCCTTGTCTACTTATATGCTACTGTGCGGCCGGGATAGTAAAAGCGAAAGTGCTGCCCTTGCCCATTTCGCTCTTGACCCAGATTTCGCCGCCGTGCAGTTCCACCAGACTCTTGGTGATGACGAGCCCCAACCCAGTGCCGGCCACGCTACGCACGGAAGGATCATCGGCACGGAAGTATTTGGTGAAGAGGCGCTTCTGGTTTTCAGGCGTGATTCCTATACCGGTGTCGGTCACTGAACACTGTATGAATCCGTTCCCCTCCACCGCTCCCCTCGCATCCGACCACTTTTGAGCGTGAACTGCGATATGTCCCCCTTCGGACGTGTACTTGTAGGCATTGCTCACCAGGTTAGTCAGGATCTGCACCAATCGGTCTTGATCCCCCCTCACGGGTGGCAGGTCGGGTGAGATGTCTACCTCCAGCGTCTGTTGCTTGGCTTCGATCTGCCCACGGATCGTTCGCAGCGCATCCTCGATCACCTGCTTAATGGGCACGTCCCTAAACTCCAGCCGTATACGGCCGCTCTCGATGCGCGAGATGTCCAGCAGGTCGCCGACCAGCTTGTTCATGCGATCCACGTTCGACCGTACCGTCTCGAGGAAGCCGCGCTGGGTAACGTTCAGTTCGCCGGCTGCTCCCTTGGCCAACAAGTCAGTGTAGCCTTTGATTGAGGTCATCGGCTGCTTGAGTTCGTGGGAGACGAGAGAGATGAACTCAGTCTTGGCCTCGTTGGCACGGCGCACCTGCCCGAAGAGACGAGCGTTCTCAATAGCGATGGCTGCGTGGTCGGCCAAGCGGGTGACGGAATCCAGCGACTCCTGGTCGAGACAGCCCTGTCGGGAGGACTCCAGGGCGATGACGCCGATGATCTGCTCCTCCCGCCGGATGGGCACCGTCAATTGGGCCACCATCCCCGGCACTATCTGCCCGTAATCGGGGTCATTTTCCACATCCCCCACGAGTTCAGATTTGCCGGTCCGCGCCACGCGCCCGATGATCCCCTGTTCCAGTGGCCAGGGCTCTTCCTTATGGGCAGCGAGCAACTCCTCTGGATAGCCCTGATTAGCCAGGAAGTGTAGCCCGCGCACACCATCTTCGGTCTCCACGATGACAGCTACGAGCCCTACGTTGGCCCCTGTCATCCGCAAAGCCCAGTCCAGCGTCAGGTTCATCACCCGGTTGTAGTCCAGGGTAGCGTTGAGTTCCCGGTCAATGCGCTGCATCATCGAGAGTTCTTCCACCCGTGCGGCGAGGGCCTGATCGGTTTGGGTGAACAGCCGGGCGTTCTCAATGGAGACAGCGGCATTGGTTGCAAACGCCGTCAGCAGTCGCTCGTCGTCCTCGTCAAATGGCCCGCCGTCACGCCGATTGAGGAGTTGAATCGCACCGATAACGTGCCCGCGGCTGATCATCGGCACGGCAATGACAGAATGGGTGATGAATTCGTCATCGAGCTCCCGATACCAACGTTGGTCGGTCTGTGCGTCCCTGATGATAATCGGCTTGCCCTCCTGTACTACTGCGCCCACGATGCCGGTATCAGGGGGAAGACGCATGCCCAACAGGTCAGCAGAGCTTGGGCCAATGGTCACTTCGAAGACCAGTTCGCCAGTGTCCTGATCTACCAGCACCAACGACCCGGCCTCGGCCTGGAGAAGTTCGACTGCCTTGCCCATGATCAGGTTCAGCACCGTCTGCAGGTTCAAGGTAGAAGTGATGACGCTGCCGACCTCGTTGAGGGCAGCCAACTGTTGGGCACGCTCCTCCATCTCTCGATAGAGGCGTGCCTTATCCAGGATCGCGGCTGCCTGATCGGCAATAGCGGAGAAGAACTGCAATTGTTCGTCGGAATAGGTCACGGCGGGGTCGAAACTGGAGACGTTCATCACTCCGATGACCTGGTCGCCGGCGTTGAGCGGGGCCCCCATCCAGGCCTGCCCTGGTCGGCCTCCGGGCCTGATCCCCCGGTGAAGACATTCCTGAGTGTAATCTTCTGTCACAATAGGCCGCTCCGTGCGGACAATCTCGCCGGTCAAGCCTGTCTCCACCGACCACTCGTCGTCCTTGTATAGTCGCTCGCCTTCCTCTACGTAGAACGCGAGTGAGAGGGTCTCCTTCTCCCGGTTGTACAACGCGATGTAGAAGTTACTGGTATTGAGCACGCGGCTGGTCTGAGCATAGATCAATTCCATCAGGTCGTCCACGTCCATCGTGAAGTTGACCGCCTGCCCAACCCAACGCAGCACATCTACCTCCGTCATCCTCCGCTCCAGGTCACTGAAGAGATACGCTTTTTCCAGGGCCACCGCTACCTGGGAGCCGAGCGACTCCAGCGTGGCCAGGTCGTCTGGGGAGAAAGGTGCGCCATCACGCTTGGGGCCTAACGTCACCCAGCCATGGCCCGGCACTGGGATGAAGAGAGCAGAGCGCAGGGCCTCCAGGGGTTCGCTCTCGACCATCAGGTCGGGAGGCAGGGGACGATCCTGGTAGAGGTAGATACTTTCGCGCCGCTGGAGCATCCAATGAGCGAGCGGGCTCTTCTGAGCGAAGGTCACGAGTGGAAACAGCCTGCCCCCAATGGTATGAGGCACATAGCGCGCACGTTGCGGATCGTACAGGAATAACGCGGCGAACTGCAAACGCCAACCCGCCTCCAGCGTCTCACCCAAAGCCTGCAGGACCGATGGCAATCCCGTGGTCTGGGTCAGGCGGCTGACGAAGCGGTGCGTTATCTGGCGCTGGTCAACCGCTTTGCGCAGGAAGACTCGATCCATCACGTGCTGCAGGAGTATACGCGCCGGGTTCAAGAGCAGCGCCAGCAAAAGAGCGAATATACCAAGTACGAGGAGATGATCGGCCTGCAGCGCCACGCCAGACACGAAGCCGGTCAAATAGAGGAGCAGGAAGTATACCCCGACTGCCGTGACGCCCAGCAGTGCGTAGACGACACCCCGGCTGACCACCAGGTTGATGTCGAACAGGCGATAGCGCAAGATGGCGTAGGCGGTGGAGAGAGGAAATAGGACTAACCAGGGAAAGATGAGTGCTGGAGGGAGAGCCCACTCAATAACACGGAAGACGATGAACCAGGCCGCGATCGGGCCGAAGGCCAGCAGGCTGCCCCATAGGATAGTACGTGCCTGAGCCTGAACAATGGGTGATTGAGAGCGACGGCCTCGATAGACCATCATCGCCAGAAGGACAGCCACGCTTGCGCTCGCGAAGATAAACGCTGCCAACCAGGTGTTGAAGTAGGCTGTGGGCGCTTCGAAATCCAAGACAGTGAATTGATTGATGATGGCGATGGCCACGCCCGGCACGTAAACCAGATGACGAAGCGCGGGAGCACGATCGAGAAACCGTGCCCGCTGGGGGAACACCAGCGCCAGGTGAATACCAACGCTGCCGATCAGAGAGACGGCGGTGACCCACACGCGCGGGAACCAGTGCGTGGTATAAAGGTCGAACACCAAGCCCAGACTCAGCGCGATCACCGCACATAGCAGCCCGAACACCCGCCCGGCCGGTTCGTGCCACCGCGCCAGGAAGACCCAAATGCCGATTCCCAGGTAGATCAGCCCCAGGACGTAGGGGAGGACGAAGAAACTGGTCAGTGCCTTGAGGGGGACGGGCCCCAGGCGCACCTGGATGTCGCGCAGTGTACCGTCCTTGCCCCGTGCCGTCAACGTGACCACGTCGCCGGGCTCGTGCCGAGACAGTGCGCGCATCAACGCTGTAGTGCTTTCCAGTGGCTGACCGTCGAGCGCGACCAGATGATCAGTGTAGCGAAGCCCGGCGGCATAGCCAGGCCAGGTTTGATCGCCCGTCCCGTTGACGACCAGCGTTGGCTCAGTGAACAGGCCGGGGAAAGGGAACTGCGTTGTGTGCCAGCCCAGGAAAGCGGCGACGGCCAGCAGAAGCACTGTCGCGGCGAACACGGCCGTGACAACCCACACCTGCGGGGGCATTCCGCCTTGGGAGTATTGACGGGTCTGGGGATCGTTCTCGTCTCCCACGTCGCTCACCTCACGCGATGCCTGATGCCCGCCCACTGACGTTATTTTAGCACAGATGGGAGAACTTACCAATCGTGATCCCAGGGATAACAGGACTGCGCTTGCCGCAGGTCCAGCGGCCGGCGTATATCTCGCTACGTCATTATTGCCCCAGGATTGTGAATAACATTCAGAATGTTGAGCCGCTTTTGTTCATTGTTCATTGTCTCATTGTTCATTGGAACGAAGTTCCCTACGGAGTTGGTATCCTGGTCCTGCCCCCACTTTCTTATGTAAATCCAATGCTGCGCTATGGTTTCTCTAACGAGAAGTCGGTACAATACGGATGACTGTACAGCCGGAGGCACCCAGGTGGCCTCCGGTAGTTTTCGAGTATACTGGGGGTGACAACTGTGGATCTAAACAAATTCACGCAAAAGGCGCAAGAAGCAATTATCGGCGCTCAATCGCTGGCGGGCGAGTACAGCCACGGCCAGGTTGAGCCGGGGCATGTGCTGCTGGTGCTCCTGCGCCAATCCGATGGCATCGTGCCTCAGATCGTCCAGAAGTTAGAGGCCAATCCGGGCGAGATGGCGCAGGCACTGGAGGGAGAACTGGGGCGCAAGCCCAAAGTCTATGGGGCAACGACGCAGGTGGGACTCTCGCGTGAACTGGCGCGCGCGTTAGACGAGGCGCAGAAGGTGGCCGCCCGTATGCGCGATGACTACGCCAGCACCGAGCACTTGCTGCTGGCGCTTACCGGAGCCCACGGAGGCGAGGCGTCCCGCTTCCTGGCGGCCTATGGCATCACCGAGGACGCTGTCCTGCGGGCCCTGACTGGTATCCGTGGCAGCCAGCGGGTCACCAGCCAGCACCCCGAGGCGACCTACCAGGCGCTTGAGAAGTACGGGCGGGACCTGACCACGCTGGCCCGGCAGGGGAAACTGGACCCCGTCATCGGGCGGGACGACGAAGTCCGGCGCGTGATGCAGATTTTGAGCCGCCGCACCAAGAACAACCCGGTCCTGGTGGGCGACGCTGGTGTGGGCAAGACCGCCATCGCCGAGGGGCTGGCCCAGCGCATTGTGCGCGGCGACGTACCCGAGGGGTTGAAAAACAGGCGTGTCGTCGTGCTCGACATGGGCACGCTGATCGCCGGTGCCAAGTACCGGGGCGAGTTCGAGGAGCGGCTGAAGGCGGTGCTCAAGGAGGTGACCGACGCGGCGGGCGAAGTCATCCTGTTTATTGACGAGTTGCACACCGTCGTTGGGGCGGGTGCGGCTGAGGGCGCGATGGACGCCAGCAACATGCTCAAGCCGATGCTGGCGCGGGGCGAACTGCACGCCATCGGCGCGACCACGCTGGACGAGTACCGCAAGTACATCGAGAAGGACGCCGCGCTGGAGCGGCGGTTCCAGCCGGTGTACGTGGACGAGCCGTCGGTGGAGGACACGATCAGCATCCTGCGTGGCCTCAAGGAGCGGTACGAGGTGCACCACGGCGTGCGCATCCAGGACGCGGCCTGCATCGCGGCCTCCACGCTCAGCCACCGCTACATCGCCGACCGGCACCTGCCGGACAAGGCGATTGACCTGATTGACGAGGCGGCCTCCCGGCTGCGGATGGAGATTGACTCGAAGCCGGCCGAACTGGACGAGGTGGACCGGCGCATCATGCAACTGGAGATTGAGCGGGAGGCGTTGAAGAAGGAGAGAGACAAGGCTAGTAAGGGGCGATTGAAGAAACTGGAGAAGGAACTGGCCGACCTGCGGGAGCAAAGCAGAGGTCTGCGCACCCGCTGGGAGCAGGAGAAGGCCGCCATCCAGGCGATCCAGGACACGAAGCAGCAGAGCGAGCAGGTGCGCCACCAGATCGAGGAGGCCCAGCGGGCGATGGACTATGCCCGCGCCTCGGAGTTGCAGTACGGCACGCTCGTCGAACTGGAGGGGCAATTGCGGGAGCAGGAGGAGCAACTGCGCCAGTTGCAGGGCGATCACCCGTTGCTCAAGGAGGAGGTCGGCTCTGAGGACGTGGCCGAGGTGGTGGCGGAGTGGACCGGTATCCCCGTCTCCAAACTGCTGGAGGGGGAGATGGAGAAGCTGCTGCGGATGGAGGACGCGCTCCACCAGCGGGTGGTGGGCCAGGACGAGGCGGTGCGGGCCGTCTCCAACGCCGTCCGTCGCGCCCGCGCTGGGCTCCAGGACCCCAACCGGCCCATCGGCAGTTTCATCTTCCTGGGGCCGACGGGCGTGGGCAAGACCGAGTTGGGCCGGGCGCTGGCCGAGTTCCTCTTCGACACCGAGGAGGCGATGGTGCGCATTGACATGAGCGAGTACCAGGAGCGGCACACTGTCTCCCGTCTCATCGGCGCGCCGCCCGGTTACGTGGGGTACGATGAGGGCGGCCAACTGACCGAGGCGGTTCGCCGCCGGCCCTATAGCGTGGTCCTCTTCGACGAGATCGAGAAAGCCCACACGGAGGTTTTCAACACGCTGCTCCAGTTGCTCGACGAGGGGCGGCTGACCGACGGTCACGGGCGCACAGTGGACTTTACCAACACCATCGTCATCATGACCAGCAATGCCGGCAGCCGCTGGATCAAGGAGTTGGGTGCGGAGGAGGCACGGGCGCGGGTGATGGAGGAACTGGACCGCACCTTCCGGCCCGAGTTCCTGAACCGCGTTGACGAGATCATCCTCTTCCGCAGCCTGACGAAAGAGGACTTGCTGGAGATAGTGGATATCCAGACGCGCCACCTGTGCGACCTGCTGGCCGAGCGTCGCATCGGGCTGGAATTGACCGATGCCGCCCGGCAGCACCTGGCCGACGCTGGCTACGATCCGGTCTATGGAGCGCGGCCGCTCAAGCGGGTTATCCAGCGGGAAGTGCAGGATCCGTTGGCGCTGGCGCTGCTGCGAGGCGAGTTCGCCGAGGAGGACACGGTGCAGGTGGACGCCCACGACGGGCGAGTTGTGTTTAAGAAGGCGTGAAACGAACCCTCTCGGAGGTTGGGGAACCTCCGAGAGGGTTTTGGGGCTGCCGCAGGGAGCGGACAAATTATGCCTGACGTTATCGGCATGGCATTATCATAACCAGGAATTTATGATCGCAGCGCCGGCAACGTGTTTTGCTTCTATGACAGTTCGTCCCCTCACAACAATCGTATGACCATCTGAACCCAAATCCCAGAGGTTGCCGCGCAAGAAAACATTGATGCCCTGTCCTATCCCTGCTCTGGCCATCCTGCCTGCCAGAGCGTATTTGAGCCAGGCCTCTCCTTCGGCGATCTGATTGACGTCGTGTGTGTCTACGTCGTCCGGCGCTGGCGCGCCGTCGTATCCCCGCCAAGGCTTTTGCCAGATGGAATCGGGTGCCAGGTAGGATGGTACGGCAACAAGCCCAGCCTTCTTTGCTTGCATTACTTCATAGGTAGAAGGATACCAGGAGTCTGCACAGATCAACACCCCCAGCCTTCCGGCGGGTGTATCAAAGACAGGCAGTTCTGTCGCGGAGGCCGGCGTGGTAAAAGGCAGTTCGGCTTCAGTGGGAAAGACTTTCCGAACGACATCTTCATACGCTGAACCACCCGGTTTGTACACTACAGAGACGTTGTACAACTCGCCATCGCCGATCGCCAACTTTCCATTGCTTACTTCAGGTGACGGAAGGACAATTGACCCGGCCACAATCGTCACCGCGTGTTTTTTTGCCAGTCCAGAGAACACATTGTGGTAAATCTCTGCCATTCGCGTCGCCTTCATGCGAAATAGGCTATATTTTACCACGTCTTTTGCTTTGGCGAACAGCAGTACCTTGACAAAAGGAATCAGGTTGCTCAGCACAAGCGTTTGCATCGCGCTTTCAATGTTTTCAGCCTGGTAAACGCGCTGTTTCTCACCTGCAGCGACCAACCAGGTACCAATGTACTCCGGAAAGACAACAACCGTTTTCTCGTTGAACCAGTCTCTCCGAAGCGCTACGTTCAGGGTATCATCAATCTTGGCATAGAATGTTTCCTCTGAAGCGTAATCCACCGGCACCATACAGGGCTGAATGCCCAGTAAATTCCCCCGGTGGGTATCGGTTCCATATTCGGTTATTTCCTGGAGATGAAGGTAGGCTGGGGATTCATCTTCCATCGTCATTTTCTGCCTCCACTCGTACAGGCTCAAAGCGCGAACTGCACCCGGCCCCGTGCTCGCAACTCCAGCGGCAACAGGCTGTGATAGATAAAAGCGTGTAGCGGGGTAGCCACCCCCACCTCCTGACCCAGGCGCACCACCGCCCCGTTCTGCGATTCCAGTTCCGAGGGTCGCCCCTCCATAACGTCCCGCTGCATTGAGGCTGTCCCACCCGGCGGCAGGTTACCTATAAGGGTCAGCGTCCTGGGAATGGCCTCCTCCGGCAAAGCAATCTCGCGCGCCCTTGCTACGGCGAGAACCTCGTGCATGGCCTGTTCCAGCATCTGGTGCGTCTCTGGCAGGCTGCGCAACACCCCGGCCGGAGCGCGCGTCACCGCCCCCACGCCGCTGAACGAGGTGATAAACAGGAACTTCTCCCACATGGCAACCTGAATGTCGGGGGGGATTTCAGCCGTCACCCCCGCCCGCGCGAAAGCCTCCCGCAGTCGTCCGGCTCGCTCGCTGGGACGGCTGTCCAACTCGCCAAAGGCCACGTAGGGCTCCAGCCCGGCATGGCGGATGTGGCCCGGTTCTACGACGGAACTGACGATTCTGCACAGACCACCCAACACGTGCCCAGCGCCCAGCACCGCCGCCAACTGATCTGGCGCTTCTACCCCGTTTTGCAGTGGCACCACGAACGTCTCTGGCCCAACCAGCGGGCCCATAACCTGCGCGGCCTCCGTCACCTGCCAGGCCTTCACACCCACCAGGATCACGTCCACCATCCCCACCTGCGCCGGATCATCGGTCGCCTGCACGGGCTGCACTGCAAAGTCACCCTTGGGGCTCTCCACCCGCAGGCCCTGGTCCCGCAGAGCCCGCAACCGTTCCCCACGGGCGATAAACACGACTTCCTCTCCAGCCTGGGCCAGCCGCCCGCCAAAATAGCCGCCCACAGCACCTGTACCAAACACTGCTATGCGCATGAGAACCTCCCTCAAAGGGAAAGAAGTCTTACGCCGACGTGAAGTCGTACTGGCCTTGGAATCAGCCGCACGGGAGCGGCCTAAAGGGCAACTGGACGTTTACCTCCGTCCAATCCCATAGCCGCAGCGTGTTACTACGGGCTGTCATTGGCTGGTGTATACTCCCATCACTTCCGTCTGGGCCAGGATGTGCCCCTCCATTGCCTGGAGCAGTTGTTCCTTGCTGGCGCTGGCGGCTAGGTCGAGCATCGTATCCAGGGCGTAGAGTTTGAAGAAGTAACGGTGGGTGCCGCCGGGTGGACAGGGACCACCGTAGCCCAGCCGGCGCCAACTATTCTGACCATGCCGGCTGCCGTCGGGCAGGTCCGCGTCTGAGGGGACGGCCTCCGGCAAGGCACGGGTTTCGGCTGGCAGGTTGTAGAGCACCCAGTGTACCCAGGTGCCCACTGGCGCGTCGGGATCATCGGAGATGAGCGCAAAACTTCGTGTACCCTGGGGCGGATCACCCCACTGCAGCGGCGGTGAGATGTTCTGGCCGTCGCAGGTATACTTGCGGGGGATCGGCTCCCCGGGGGCGAAGGCAGTGCTCGTCAGTTCAAAAGGCATTGCTTGACCTCCTTCATCCGGTGGAACAGGTGTGGGCGCTTCAGGGGTGAAACTGGGGCATGGCTCTGGCCCACAGCCACTCGCAACAAGGATCACGAACAAGAACAGTGAAATGAATTTCTTCATTTCTATCTCCACCTGCCCCGATTCAGTATAGAGCAAATATCAAGGGTGTCAAGTCTAGACGGCGTACTGCCCGGTTTCCCAGGCAGCAGGCAGCTTGACTTTCAGGAGCAAATGCATATAATGCTCCCAATTATGTTTCTCTCAGGCAAGAGGATGACTGTATCCTCGCTCCACGCGTTGCGACGCAAGGTCACTCTCGAGGCCCTGGCTGGCTTGCAGCCCCTTCTGTTGCTGCAAGTGCTGGTGGGGGTTTCGCAGATCGTGAACAGCAGCATCTCGCGCTCAGGGGCGCTGGCCCGCACGCTGCTCCTGAGCGGGCAGCAGCGCTTGCACGATCTGCTGGCCTCTGCGCCGCGCCTGCACCTGCCGGTGGGGCAGGTACTGGAGTTCTGCCACTCCCACGATGCGGAGTGCACGCCGGAGGAGACCGCGGCCCAGGCATTACTCGAACTATGCCTGGGGCTGATGCTGTTGTGGATGGCCGAACATGCTCGCCGGCCCTGCATCACTGCGATGCTGTCCAGACGGCAGCGGATTATGCCCTCGTATTTCCCCTCTTTCCCCTTATCTCGTCCGCCCAGGACGCGCTCCTGTCCTCACGTTACCCTGGCTTGATCCTGTTTTCTGCACTGCCTCAATCTGAATGGAAGCCGGAGTTCGTTTTGGTGGTTCCGCTACCGATGCTGATCGCGCAGACGCGGCTTCACGCCCGCCAATGACGCCAACGAGGCTTCGGCGAGCCCTTCACGTTTTACGCATCACACATCACGTTTTCGATAGGAGAGAGAACAATGAAAATCCGACTGATTGAGCCCCAGGCTCCTGGGCTGAATGTTTTTGACCGGGCGCTCCTCCCGCGCCTGGGCCTACCGCTGCTGGGACGGCTGCTGGCCGGGCGCGGCCACGACGTGCGCATCTACGTCGAGACGCTGGCCCCGGTTGACTGGGCCGACGTCGCGGAGGCCGACCTGGTGGGATTCTCCAGCACCACCGCGACCACACCAGTGGCTTATGAGATGGCCGGGCGGGTGCGCGACCTGGGCATCCCAACCGTCATCGGCGGCTCGCACGTCACCTTCCTGCCCGACGAGGCACTGCAGCACTGCGACTTCGTCGTGCGCAGGGAGGGGCAGGTGACGTTGCTGGAACTGGTGGACGCGCTGGAGGGCCGCGCTGACCCGGCCCACATCGCGGGTCTGTCGTACCACGACGCGGCGGGACAGCCGGTCCACAACCCTGACCGGCCCCCTTGCACGCAAGAGGAGTTCACGGCGCTGCCATCCCCTGCCCTGCACCTGATCGTCGGCCACGAGCGGATGACCAACGTGCCGATTGTGACCCAGTGGGGGTGTCCCTACGCTTGCGACTTCTGCGCCGTCATCCGCATGTTCGGCCGGCGGGTGCGTGCTCGCTCCATTGAGGACGTGCTGGCCGAACTGGAGACCTACCATGACCGGGGGGCGGTCTTTTTCTACGACGACAACTTCGTCGTGGATAAGGCGCGCACCCGGGCGTTGCTACGGGGGATGATCGAGCGCGGCCTGACCCCCCGCTGGTCAGCGCAGGTGCGTGCTGGTGTGGTCTACGAGGACAAGCGGAGCGGGGAACTGGACCACGAGTTGCTTGGCCTGATGCGCGATTCCGGCTGTACGATGGTCTACTGCGGCTTCGAGTCGGTCAACCCGGCCACGCTGGACATCTACAACAAGCACCAGGACGTGCGAGACATCCGCGAGAGCGTCCGTGCCTTCCACGACTACGGCATCCATGTGCACGGCATGTTCGTGCTGGGCGCAGACACCGACGATGTGGAGACCTTCCAGCGGACGGTGGACTTCGCGCTCCAGAACGAGATTGACACAGTGCAGCTTCTGATGTTGATTCCCATCCCGGGCACGCCGCTCTACGAACGTATAGTCGCGCAGGGCCGATTGTTGACGGATGACTGGAGCCTGTACGACGGGCACCACTGCGTCACCCAACCGGCGCTGATGAGCCCGTATGAGTTGCAGATGGGTACCTACCGGGCTATGGCGCGCTTTTACTCCGTCCGTTACGCGCTGCGCCTGATCGTCTCCAACGTGGCCCGCAATCTGCCCTTCCTTTTGGGGCTGCTGTGGCGTGAGCGGGGGTTGCGGTTGCAACTGCCGCGCGTGGCGCTGTTGTCGTTGCTCCCCTCCCGCCGGCCGGACGTGTTGGACATCCTACGGGGGGCACTGTCACGTGAGTCGTGGAAACGGCTGCAAGACATGCTGGTGGTGCCGGTGCTGCGGCTGTACGGGCACACCCACATCCGGCAGTGGGCACAGCAGGCGCGCTCGCGGGTCTACGTGGAGCACTTGCGTCGGCTGATGGGGCCGCGCCGCCAGCGGGCGACCGGCACATCGTAAGCAGAGGCGGTAACTGGAGTGGCACCGGAGATTTCCCCGCCGGCCTCAGGCCGGCGGGGAATTTTTCTAATGTAACTCTAACGCAATAGAAACGTGATATGCCTTGCGCAACTGTTCCAGGTTCATAACCGAATGCTCCTATCTCGATTCCGGTTTAAGAAAACCAATCACGTATTCTTCGTGCATCCGTTCCTCGATCTGGGAACGGGCCGAGGAACGTTCTCGTCGCGCTGGCATCATCCGCTTGTCGCGGTCTAGCCTGCGCACTGCGATACCACTCAACTCAAATCCAACGCGCTTTCCAATCTCCCCCAGGCAAACGTCGGTTCGGGTATCCGTCCCACGCATTGTGGACGAGCCAACTACGATAATAGCGGCTTTGCCCGGCCTCAACACGCGGACCATTTCGGCCAAGCAGCGCGTCATTTCCGAATAGTAGCGATGTAATACTTTGCCCTTCTTGGAATCAACTCTGGCGATGCTCTCAACCACCTGACGAGAAACTTGGCTGGAAAAGCGTGAAAATTATGGGAAGCATACGCGCTACCCTTACTATGAAAATCGAGGTCACTCGACAGAAGATTGCTGAGGCGCTCTCGATACCCGACGTCAAAGCGCGGTGTAGAAGGTTGTTGAATGAGATGGTGCTACGGGTCGGGGCAGGGAGCAGGCCAGCGGCGTGCAGAATTTGACAGAACCGACAGAGCGTGTTAACATCTATACATGAAGCGGCTGGACCTGAGGCATTGGGATTGACTAAACGCACCGCCGGTCGGATGGGCGCAGGCCGGGTGGTGCTCTTTATTTCAAGGTAAGTTCACATACAAGCGCCCTTCTATGCAATCTACAGGAGCGAAGTAACATGGCTGAGAAACTACGTATCGTACCCCTGGGTGGCCTGGGGGAAGTCGGCAAAAATATGATGAGCATTGAGTACGGCCACAACATCCTCGTCGTGGACGCGGGCATCATGTTCCCTGAATCGGACATGCTGGGGATTGACTATATCATCCCCGACTGGGGATACCTGCGGGATAAGAAAGACCGCATACGTGCGATTGCCATCACCCACGGCCACGAGGATCACATTGGCGGATTGTCACACTTTCTGGAGGAGTTCAACGTGCCGGTTTACGCCTCACGGCTGACCCGAGGCCTGATCGAGGTCAAACTGAAGCAGAGGCACGTGCTGGAGCGGGCGACGCTGCATACCTATGCCCCAGGGGACGTCATTAACATTGGTCCCTTCACTGTTGAGCCCTACCACGTCTGCCATTCCATCCCCGATGGGGTAGGTCTGGGCATCACGACGCCAGCGGGGCTGATCGTGCACAGCGGCGACTTCAAGTTCGATCACACGCCAGTGGACGGCTGGCCTACCGATTACGCAAAACTGGCCGAGTTCAGTGGTCGCGGGGTGCTGGTGCTTCTCTCCGACAGCACCAACGCCAATCGCCCCGGCAACACTCCCTCAGAGGCGGTGCTGGACGATGCGTTCCACCAGGTGATGCGGCAGGCTCCGGGACGGGTGATCGTGGCGACCTTCGCCTCGCTTATCTCTCGCATCCAGCAGGTAGTGGACGTGGCGGCACAGCATGGCCGGAAGATCGCCATCGCTGGCAGAACGATGGCCGAGAACACCAAGATGGCTCGCGAGTTGGGATATCTCAACATCCCCAATGGCATGTTGGTGACCCTGGGCGAGATCAAGAAATTGCCGGCCCGTGAGATCGTCATCATGGCGACCGGCACGCAGGGCGAACCGACGGCGGTGCTGAGCCGTCTGGCGGTCGGGCAGCACCGCTCGCTGCGCATTCAAGAGGGGGACACGGTAGTGTTTTCCTCGCACACCATCCCCGGTAACGAGGAACTGATTCACCGCGTTGTCAACCGCCTCTTCCAGAAGGGCGCGGACGTCTACTACGACCCTCTTTCGCCAGTACACGTCTCGGGCCACGCCAGCCAGGAGGAGCAGAAGTTATTGATCAACCTGCTCCGCCCGCGCTTCTTCGTCCCCATCCACGGCGAACTGCGCCACCTCAAACAGCACGGCAAAACCGCGCGACAGTTGGGCATCCCGGCGGAGAACATCGCCGTGGTCGAAAATGGCCATGTGTTGACCTTTGGTGAGAAACTGGAGATTGGGGAGCGGGTATCTGGCGGTTACGTCTTCGTGGATGGGACGCGGGTAGGCGAGATCGGGCCGGCGGTGATGCACGAGCGGGAGACGCTGGGACAGAACGGTTTCGTGATGTCCATCGTCCGCTACGAGCGCCGGACGGGCCGGCCTGTAGGCCGGCCGCGCATCGTGACCCGTGGCTTCATCTTTGTCCCCGGCGCGGAGGATCTGCTGGCCCGGGCGGAGGAGGTCACCCTGTCTGCAGCCTTGGCCAGGCCGGGAACACCCCCAGCAGAGATCGAAAAGCAAGTGCAGGCAGCGTTATCCAGGTTCCTCTACCGGGAGACCAGGGGTCGTCCCATCGTGA
This sequence comes from uncultured Anaerolineales bacterium, assembly GCA_964653285.1. Classification (GTDB taxonomy): domain Bacteria; phylum Chloroflexota; class Anaerolineae; order B4-G1; family B4-G1; genus CAZZEX01. The sequence goes on along the minus strand of CAZZEX010000013.1, from coordinate 17,986 downwards.
TCCCGACGGTGATAGAAACGTGAAACGTGATGCGTGATAACGTGATGCGGTAATTACGCATCACGTTTCACACGTCACGGCCCAATTTGTCATTGTTCATTGACGCGCTCCCACACCTGCGCTGCCAACTCTCGCGACCGGGCGGTGATGACCTCCTCGTCCAGGGTGAGTAGCGTGCGGTCGCGCATCAGCACCTGCCCGGCGCAAACGGTGGCCGTTATCGCCGACGCCTCGACGCCAAAGAGCAGGTGCCAGGGCAGATTCCCCGCCGTCAGCGGCGTTGTGGGGTGGTAATCCAGGAAGACCAGGTCGGCAGCCGCGCCCTCGCACAGTTCCCCCAGCCTCAAGTCAGGCCAGAAGACACGCGCCAAACGAGCGTTGTCGGCGTACGCCAGCCGCATCACCAGGTCGCCGGGCATCGCCCGGGGGTCGCGCTGAGCCAGTTTGTGCACCAGGTAGGCCACCTTCATCTCGGCGAACATCTGGTTGGAGAAGCCGTCGTTGCCCAGGCCCAGGTTCACACCGGCGCGCAGCATCGGTTCGACCGCCGCCACCCCCACGCCGTTGTTCATGTTCGAGCGCGGCTGGTGCGTGACCCACGTGCCGGTCTCCGCCAGCAGTTCGATCTCGCTCTCGTCCACATGGATGCAGTGGGCGGCGATGGTGCGGGGGCCAAGGACGCCCGCGTCGTGCAGTCGGTGGACGACGCGCTTACCGGACTTGCGCAGGGAGTCCTCCTGATCGGCCCCATCCTCGGCGACGTGGATATGGAACCCCAGACCCGGGTCGCGGGCGGCAGAGACGCAATCGGCGAGCGTCGCGTCGGAGAGAGTGAGCGAGGCGTGGAGGCCGAAGGTGGCTGCGAATTGCGAATTGCGAGTTGCGAATTGCGAATTGGCGAAGCGGACATTTTCGGTGATGCCGGCCCGGGCGCGCTCGGGGCCGTCCCGGTCGGTGACCTCGTAGCAGAGGCAGGCCCGTAGCCCCGCAGCCTGCACTGCCTCGGCGATGACGTCGAGTGAGCCCTCGATTGCGTTGGGGCTGGCGTGGTGGTCAATCAGCGTGGTCGTGCCGTGGCGGATCGCGTCTACCAGGCAGACCAGCGCTGAGTAGCGTACATCCTCCAGCGTGAGTGCCTTATCCAGCCGCCACCAGAGCCGTTCCAGGATCTGGGGGAAGTTGGCCGGCGGCTCGCCGGGGATGGCCATCCCGCGGGCGAAGGCCCCGTAGAAGTGAGTGTGGGCACATAAGGAGGCCGGGAGCACCAGTTGGCCCGCCGCGTCCCAGCGCTCTGCGGCGGGGTAGCGTGTGGTCAGTTCGGTAGTGGTGCCAAGCGCAGCGATGCGATCATCCTCGATAAGCAACGCGCCATCCTCGACGAGGCTGGGGTCGCTGCCCAGCGTGGCTAAACGAGCGTGCGTGATGAGCAGTTGAAATTGTGGTGTTTCTGTGACCATCGTTATTCCTCCCCCCCTTTTGTCCTATTGTAGCCCATTTCGTCCGACCTGTCCAGTGATCACCGGTGGCAGGCAATGGCCTCAATGGACGATATTAGGGCCAAGCGTGGCGTCAGTGATTTGCACTTTTAGCCCAAAGTGTGTACACTATTAACGGGGTGCGCTTGGGAGCCCAAACTAGTTCGAGACTCCTCCAGCGGCCTTGCTTGCTGCCCATATATTCCTGGGCCGCCGTGAGCGGGATGATCACGCTGGCGGCGTTGCTCCGTTGTTTAGGGATGGATGGACATCGCTGCGTCACGCGCGCAAGGGGAAGCGATTATGACACGTGAAACGATCAAGGGGTTGCTCGTTGTAGCAGGGCTGGTTTTGCTCCTTCTGCTCCTGGCGATTGGCGTGGTTCTGCCCCTTCGCACCGCGCTGTCGTCGCAACCGGTGAGTTTCCGAGGAGCGCTCCAGGGAGCAAAGGACGTGGCGCTGGAGACCACGATGACGGTGACCAGTACCCCCACTCAGGCACCGAGGGTTACCCCAACGCCAGTAGACACATCTACTCCTACTTCTATTCCCACCCAGGCGCCGACGGCTGCCCCGACACCAACAGGCACCCCCATGCCTACCCCTACTCAGACGCCAGCCACCACTCCAACGCCGACCGCCACCAGCACTTCCACTCCCACTCAGACACCGACCGCCACACCAACGCCGACCGCCACCCACATACCCACCCCAACACCGACTGCTACACCTACCCGCTCGCCTGTCGACAAGGCAAAGGCTCTGGTGTCCAGGAACTGGCCTTTGGTGGCCGCGATTTGCCTGGCCCCGCTATTAATCCTGGGCCTATTGCCTATCCTGTGGGTCTTGCGGCGGAAGAGACCAACACCCCCGCCGCCGTCACGACCACCCGTCCCCACCGGTCCGTACCTGGAAAGCGTCGGCACACCCGGCGGCTCGCGTCGCTTCGGCCTGAATCCGGACGGTGTCACCATCGGGCGGGCATCTGAAAATGACCTGGTCATCACCCAGGACTTTCCTGCCTGGGAGACTGTCTCCCGCCGCCACGCCTGTGTCTACCAGCGAGCCGGCCGCCGGATCGTCGAGGACCTTAACTCGATGAATGGCATTTATGTAAATGAAAGGCGTACTGGTCGCAATCTCCTGTGCGACGGCTGGCGGCTGGGCATCGGCGGGGTGGAGTTCATCTTCCGCGCCGGCACGGGGGAGGCACGACGATGAAATGTCCGAACTGTGGCTACGAGAACCGCCAAACTGCTCGTTTCTGCCATCGCTGCGGCACAGCGCTGACGACACAAGGTCTGGCCGGGCCGGACGTTTCTCGGCATCCAACCGGGCCCCTCACCCGCCCTCTCACACCTCATACTCTGTCTTCCGCTGACCCCTCCCCCAGCCCCGCCCCGAGGCGGGGAGGGGAGTTGGCTACCCGCCCGCTGCCGGGGGCCAGCGTCGCCTTTGCTCCTCTGCCGGAAGGCGCGTTGCTGCACGATGAGCGATACGTGATCGCGGAGGTGCGCACCACCAACGAGCAGTTGAACGTCTACCTGGTGGAGGATACCACGCCGGTACGGTTGTGTCCCAACTGTCAGACAGAGACGTCCGACCCCCAGGAGCGGTTCTGCCCCTTCTGCGGGGCCGACCTCTCTGGCATTGAGCCGCTGTGTCTTCGTTGCCTGATGCGAGAAAGCGCCGACGAGCAGGCCTTTGCGGTGGAGGCCCAGTTGCTGGGGATGCGTCTGGAACACCCCGGCTTGCTCCTGCCTCGCGACGTCTTCGTAGAGGCCCCCTATGGCCCTCCCCGCCATTACCTGGTGGAGCCGGAGTTCTCACCGTCGCTGGTGACCGCCCTCCCCGTGCCCCGGGAATTCAACCAGGTGCTGGAATGGGGTGTATCCCTGGCGCAGGCACTGGATTACCTGCACCGCCACCACGTCGCGCTGCGCGAGGTTGGCCCAAGTTACATAAATCACATCGCCGTGATGGGAAAGAAGGCTTGCTGGACACACCTGAGCGTGGCCTCCGTCATCCCGCCCGCAGCCCGCCCGACGGCGGGCGGTTCGACAGCAAACTATTTCGCCCAGGACGTGCAGGGGTTGGCGACGGCGCTTCTCTACCTGGCGACCGGACAGCAGCAGGCCGCTCACGTCCAATTGCCTGAGCAGGTGGCGATGATCTTCTCCCAGGCGCTCACCGCGCCGACCAGGCTCTCCGCAGCCGGTTTCGCCACGGCGCTGGAGACCGCGCTGCAGGAACTCCGCCGCCCGGCCAGTGTCACCCTCCTCGTTGGCCGCCGCACTGACGTGGGGCAGGAGCGCTCGCTGAATGAGGACAGCCTGCTGACCCTCGACATCGCCCCGGTGTATCGCTCCATAAGCGCGCCGGTGGGCCTGTTCGTCGTCGCCGACGGGGTGGGCGGGCATGAGGCGGGCGAAGTGGCCAGCCGAGTGGCGGTTCAGGCTATTGCACGGCAGGCGGTTAGCGAGGTGTTATCCCCCACTGCCGCCGGTGAGTCCCTACCCGACGCCCGCCAGTGGCTCACGGCCGCGGCACTGGCTGCTAATCAGGCCGTCTACGAGCAGCGCAAGGCCGCCGGCACCGACATGGGTACCACCCTGGTGATGGCACTCTTCGTCAGCGACACGGCGACCATTGCCAACGTCGGAGACAGTCGTGCCTATCTGCTTAGGCCAACACCGCCTGTTCAGGGCGGTGCCATCGTTCAGATCACCACCGATCACTCTTTAGTCGAGCGTCTCGTCGCCACGGGCCAAATCACGCCGGAGGAGGCAGCCAGCCATCCCCAGAAAAACGTTATCTACCGCGTCATCGGCGATAAGCCCCGGGTGGAGGCCGATCTGTTCGAGCAGCGACTGGCCCCCGGCGAGGCTCTGCTCCTCTGCTCCGATGGCTTGAGCGGAATGGTGCCCAACGAGCACATTTGGCATATCTGGAAAACCTCCACCTCGCCTCAGGATGCCTGCGACCGGTTGGTCGAGGCAGCCAACCAGTCCGGTGGGGAGGACAACATCACAGTCGTGATTGTGCAGGTGGTAGGATGACGTTTTATTCAATGTCTCACATAAATTGACTTACCCGCCAGTCTACCAATCCACCATAGAGGAGATTTTCTATGCCCGGAGAAGTACAACTGACCGTCCAGACCAACAAAACCATGTTCCCTGCCACCGGAGGCCAGCAGTTGGTCTATGTGCTCATCGAGGCTATGCCCATCGGTGCGGTCGCCAATGTTCAAATGCCGCTCAACTTCAGCCTGGTGCTGGATCACAGTGGCTCGATGAGTGGAGCCAAACTGGCTAACCTCAAGGGGGCGGCCAAATTGGCCATTGGCCAGATGGGACCGCAGGACTTGACCTCTGTCGTCATCTTTGACGATAAGGTCAAGGTCATCGTGCCCAGTCAACCGGTCACCGACGCGGCGGGCCTGAGACACCAGATTGACGGTATCCGTGACGGTGGTGGCACCGAGATGTCACGCGGTATGCGTAAAGGACTGGAGGAGTTGCAGAAGGGACTGGGCCCCGGCCGGGTCAGCCGCATGCTCCTCCTGACCGACGGGGAGACCTTCGGCGACGAGGATGTGTGCCGCCGGCTGGCCGCCGAGGCCGGAGGACAGGGCGTCGCTATCGCCGTACTGGGACTGGGCGAGGAGTGGAACGAGCAACTCCTGGACGATGTCGCTCAGGCCAGCGGCGGCACCTCCGACTTTATCCCCGAGGGTCAACCTGACGTCATCCTGAGCACGTTCTATGCCCTGGTGCGGGCGGCCCAGGCCACCGTCGTGCAGAATGCAGAGATGATTCTACGGCTGGTGCCCGGCGTCATGCCCCGTGCCGTCTGGCGGGTGCAGCCCTTAATCGCCAAACTGGGCCACCGGGCCCTTTCGGACCGCGATGTCCAGGTCACGCTGGGCGATATGGACCGGGAGCAGGGGCAGAGTGTGCTGATCGAGATGCTCATCCCGCCTCGCCAGCCCGCTACCTACCGCATTGCCCAGGCTGAGGTGAGTTACGATGTGGCTGCCACCGGCCTGGTGGGGGAGAAGACGAAGGCCGACGTCATCCTGGGCTTTACGGCCGACCCGGCCCAGGCAATGCAGAGCAACCCCTACGTGATGAACATCGTGGAGAAGGTGACGGCGCACAAGTTGCAGACGCGGGCGCTGGACGAGGCGGCGGCGGGTAACATCGCCGGGGCGACGCAGAAACTGCGGGCCGCCGCCACCCGTCTGTTGGAACTGGGCGAGGAGGAGTTGGCTCAAACCGCGCTGGACGAGGCCAAGCGGATGGAGCGCGGCGAGGGCCTCTCGGCCCGTGGCACGAAGAAACTGCGCTACGAGACGCGCAAGTTGACACAGAAGTTGGAAGACTGTAGTTAACCGCAAGTTTATTCATAAGGAGGAAGGCCATGCCTGTATGTCCGATTTGTGGTTCACGGCAGCCTGACGGGGCCGCTTTTTGCGATGAGTGTGGAGCGAAGTTGGGAGAAGTGGCACCGGCGGCGGTGCTGCCCGCTGCGGCCCCGGCACAGCCTGCCTCCGCCGCTGCGGCCGCAACCTGCCCTGTCTGTGGCGCACCGGTGACGCCCGGTGAGCCGTTTTGCAGTCACTGTGGCGCGGCTTTGGGCCCGGCGGCCCCTGCCCCGGCGCCGGCTGCTGCCCCCGTCCCGCCGCCGTCGGCTGCTGCCCCCGCCCCGGCGCCGGCCGCCACGTTGGTCTGCCCCAATTGTGGTGCCCAATTGGAACCAGGCAGCAACTTCTGCGACATGTGTGGTGCGTCGGTGGGCGTAGCCGCGCCACCAGTTCCGCCGTCCGCACCTACGCCGGCCCCATCGTCTATGCCCACCCCAACCCCGCCTGCGCAGCCCCCGCCGGTGGCTCCTGCTCCCCCGCCAGCCTATCCGTCTGGGACTGCTGCCCAGGGTCGCCTGGTTGTGCAGGGCACCAACGCCACGCTACCCTTCCCGCCAGGCAAGACCGAGGTCATCGTCGGGCGGGAGGACCCGGTTAGTGGTATCTTCCCCGACATTGACCTGACCGACCACGGAGGGGACGAGGGGGGCGTCTCCCGGCGGCACGCTCGCATCTTCGTCCAGGGCCCCCAGTTCTTCATTGAGGACCTGGACAGCACCAACTACACCTACGTCAATCAGCAAAGGTTGACGCCGAGGCAGCCGCATCCGCTCAATAGTGAGGACGAAGTGCGGTTCGGGCGGGTAAAACTCAATTTCTATTCTGCGTAAGGTATAAAGCGTGGGTGATGCCTACCTGGTACGGGAGATGAAGCGGTATGCCTCGTTTCTGTCGTTTCTGTGGTAAAGAGTTAGAGAATCCCCAGGCCCGTTTCTGCCCGGCCTGCGGGCGCCAACTGGCCCCGACTGGCCTGCCGGATGCAGGGGAGCAAGAGCGGCCGCGCCTCGTTATCCGCGTGCCCGGACAGCCGCTGCGTGAGGTGGGCCTGGACCAGGCGGCCTTCACCATCGGTCGCAAGCCGGATAACGACGTCGTCCTGCCGCCCAAGTACGTCTCCGGCTACCACGGCCGGCTGGAACGGCGAGGGACGGCGTGGCACTACGTAGATCTGGGGAGCACTAACGGTACCTTCGTCAACGGTCAGCGTGTGCAGAGCGCCGTCCTGCGCGACGGCGACATCCTGCGTATCGGCGATCCCCAGGGCAACTCGGTGAGCCTCACCTTCCGCGCAGCCGGGGCGGTGGGAGCGCCGGCCCCGGTCAGTGGCGCCATCCGCATGGGAGCCACCGCCCTGGGGATGAAGACCTCACTCGTCGTCGGACGCAACCCCCAGACTGACATCCCCCTGCCGGCCCCGGTCGTCTCCTGGCACCACGCCCGCCTCGACCGATGTCTTCATGCCGGGGCCCAGGGGCACGTACTCACCGACCTGAACAGCACGAACGGCACCTTTGTCAACGGCCAACGCCTGGTGCACCCTCATCTCCTCCAACAGGGGGACGTGGTGCAGATTGGCCCCTTCAGGCTGATATACAGTGTGGCCGGCGGGGTGACCGGCTTCCAGCAGTACGCTGCTACCGGCGGCGTGCGGCTGGATGGGGTGCGACTGACGCGGGAAGTGGGGCGCGGGGACCGAAGGAAGTGCATCCTCAACGATATCAGCATATCCGTCTACCCCCGCGAGTTCATCTCGCTGGTGGGCACCAGCGGCGCGGGCAAATCTACCCTCATGATGGCCCTCAACGGCTTCACTCGCGCCGAAGGGCAGGTGCTGGTCAACGGAGACGACCTGTACCGCCACTTCGACCTGTACCGCACGATGGTCGGCTACGTCCCCCAGGATGATATCATCCACAGAGACCTGACCGTCGCCAGCGCACTCCGTTACGCGGCCCGACTGCGGCTTCCTCCCGATACCTCCGCCCAGGAGATCGAGCAGCGCATTGGCCAGGTTCTCCAACAGGTGGAGATGGTGGGCCAGAAGGACCAAGTCGTCAGCAGTCTGAGTGGGGGACAGCGCAAGCGGGTCAGCATCGCCGCCGAGTTACTGGCCGAGCCTAACCTGTTCTTCCTCGACGAACCCACCTCCGGCCTGGATCCGGGCCTGGAGAAGAAGATGATGCACACACTGCGTCGCCTGGCCGATGGAGGACGGACGATCCTCCTGGTGACCCATGCCACGGCCAATATTGTCCAGTGCGACCACGTCTGTTTCCTTTCCCAGGGACGTATGGTCTACTTTGGACCGCCGGAGGAGGCACTCCAGTTCTTCGGCGTGACGAGCGGCGATTTCGCCGACATCTATGCCCAATTGGACGACCCCGACCCGAAGATGGCACGACAGAAAGCAATCGCGGGGGAGGATAACTTCAAACGGTCACCTTACTACCGGCGATACGTGGTGGACCGGCAGCGGACGCTTCCTCGAGTCCAACAGGAGGCGGTCGAGACCACAGCCCGGCGTCGCCCCAGGGTCAGCGTGGTACGCCAGTTCCTCGTCCTCACTCGCCGCTACCTGGGCCTGGTGCTGCGGGACAAACTGCTTTTGTCCGTCCTGATGGCGGTGATGCCTATCATTGGAGCCCTCGTGTTGCTGGTTTCGGATGCCAACTGGCTGGTCGGCAACTCATTGGCCGAGATCGAGAGCCGACTGGTGGCCGACTTAGCGGCCGGGGAGAGCAGCGCCACCTACACTGTCATCGGAGACAGTCAGACCCTCCTGTTCATCATGGCGTTGGCGTCAGTATTGTTGGGGCTGTTTGCCTCCGTTTACGAGATCGTGAAAGAGTGGTCAATCTACCAGCGGGAGCGCATGGTCACCCTGCGCATCTTGCCTTACATCGCCTCCAAGGTGGTGGTATTGGGCATCTTTGCCCTGATCCAGTGCTTCCTGCTAATGGTGGTGATCAACCTCAGGGTGGACTACCCCAAGGAGGGCGTCTTTCTCCCGGCCCCGGTGGAAATGTACGTCACACTGGTCCTGGGGACGCTGGCGGCGATCCTGATGGGCCTGCTCATCTCCGCCATTGTGCCCAACCTCAGCACGGTGATCTACATTGTGTTCCTGGTGCTGTTCTTCCAGATGATCTTCGCCGGAGTACTTTTCGACTTGCCGGGCCTTACCGACCAGTTCTCCAACCTGACACTCACCCGCTGGACGATGGAAGGGCTGGGCACTTCAGCGAACATGGAGTGGTTGAACACGCTCACCCGCACCCGCTTCCAGCCCGATCCCCTCACCGAGGAAGTCTCGATGGAAGTCGAGAAGCCAGACGAGAACTGGGAACCGGTGACGGTGGTGACGACCACCCAGGAGATCGAAGTACCCGTTCAGCCGGGTATCACCCGGACTGTACCTATCTCTGTCCCGGAGGTGACCGTGAATGAAATGGTCACAGTCACAGAGACGGTCATGGAGACGTTCACCGTCGAGCCGGAGCCAATGGACGTTTTCGGCGAACAGGAATTCCGCGTCCAGTACACCCGCACAGTGGGGCATCTGTGCTGGGACTGGTTGATGCTGATTGGGTTCGGACTGTTGTTCGGTCTTGCCACGACAATCGTGCTGAAGCAGAAGGATGTGGGGTAAAGCCAGTGCACAAGGGTGACGAGCCGTGAACGTCTGTCTGCTCGGGGATGTTTGCGATAATGGTGTGCCGTTGTTCTGGATGTGCTGCGCCGTGGCCAGGGCAGAGGAGTCATCACACCCTGCAGTCATGGGGCGCATTGGCGGCGTCGTGATAATATCTTTCAGGGGGGTGAGGTATGCCACTTAACAGCGGTCAGATAGTAGGGGAGCGTTATCGAGTCCTCAGATTGCTGGGCCAGGGCGGGATGGGCGCGGTCTACCGTGCCTGGGACACACGCCTGAACCGGCCCGTAGCACTCAAGGAGATGGTCCCTCAATCCGGCCTCGACGTTAGTATGCTGGCCCAGTTGCGCCAACAGTTCCAGCAGGAGGCGCAAGTACTGGCCACGCTCGTCCACTCCAGCCTGGTGCGCGTCACCGACTACTTCTCCTGGGGTAGTAACGAGTACCTGGTGATGGACTTCGTCGAGGGGGGGAGCCTGGCGGAGCGGATTCAGCAGGAGGGAGCACAACCGGAGGCGCAGGTGCTGGCGTGGGCCGGGCAGTTGCTCGACGCACTCTCCTACTGCCACGAGCGGGGCGTGATCCACCGTGACATCAAGCCGCAGAACATCATTATCACGCCAGAAGATAGGGCTGTGCTGGTTGACTTTGGACTGGTGAAGTTATGGGACCCCCGCGACCCGCGCACGCGGACGGTGATGCGGGGGGCCGGCACGCCGGAGTACGCCCCGCCGGAACAGTACGATATGGGCCTGGGCCACACCGACCCCCGCAGCGACGTCTACAGCCTGGGCGCGACTATCTATCACGCCCTCACCGGCCAGGTGCCACCTACGGCCACGCAGCGCATGGCCAGCCCGGCCTCCTTCGTGCCACCGCGACGCGCCAACGCGGCCATCAAGCCGGCCACCGAAGCGGTCGTGCTTAAGGCGCTAGAGATGGCAATGGAGCGCCGCTACCAGAGCGCAAAGGAGATGGCGCAGGCACTGGAGGTTGCGTCACGGCCTTCTCCTGTCACACCTCGTCGTGTCACACAGGAGGGTACGCTGGTGTTGCCCACCGCCGAGGTGCGCCCCGCGCCGAGGAAGAAGCGTGGACTGTGGATTGGTCTTGCGGTTGCTGGAGTCCTCTGCCTGGTGCTGGCAGTAGGGGGAGGGGGCATCATGTACATCATAGGACGCGCAACGCCGACGCCCGCGCTTGTTGTCGTGCCCCCCTCGGCCACGATCACCCGAAGCCTCACCCCCACCCAACGCCCTGTTTCCACGCCCAGGCCTCATCCCACCGACACCCCCCGCCCCATCAGCACCCCTGAGGGTACGGTTCCTGCCAGTGATGTCTTGTTCCAGGATGACTTCAGCGACCCTAGCAGTGGCTGGCAAGCGGGAGACTGGGACGGTGGAAGCGGGGGCTATAAGGATGGCATCTATTTTGTGCGGGGTGAGGATAAAGATTATTATTACTATGGCAGGGTTGACCATTCCTTCGCTGACATCATTGTTGAAGTGGATGCCATCCAGGTACTGGCCCCGGCTGACAACGACAACGCTTATGGAGTGGGCTGTCGTATCCAGACCAATGGCAACGGCTACTTCTTTCGCATCAGCGGGGATGGTTACTATGCTATCTTCAAGGAGGTGGGAGAGGAGCATGAATGGCTGGTAGATTGGGCGCAGTCTACTGCTATTCACCAGGGGAATGCAGCCAATCACATTCGGGCCATCTGCGACGGAGGTTACCTGGCGCTGTTCGTCAACGGAGAGTTGCTGGCTGAGGCGGAAGACGCCACCTACACTGAGGGAGACATCGCCCTGATGGCGACCACCTTTGGGGACGAGCCGACGGAGATACACTTTGACAACTTAGTCGTCCGCCGGCCGGTGGCGATCTTGTTCCAGGATGACTTCAGCGATCCCGGCAGTGGGTGGGAGGTGCAAGACTGGGATAGCGGCAGCGTGGGCTACAAGGACGGCGCCTATTTCGTCGCCTCGCACGGCGGCGGCGACACGATGTGGGGCGTTGTCAACCAGTCCTTCGCCGACGTCCTCGTGGAAGTGGATGCCACCCAGGTCTCGGCCCCGGCGAACGACAACAACGATTATGGGATAGGATGCTGTGTCCAGTCCAACGGCGACGGGTATTATCTGCTCATCTCCGGGGATGGTGGATATGCCATCCTCAAGGCCCAAGAGGAGAATTTCGAACCTTTGGTAGACTGGACGAAGTCGGACATCATACGGCAGGGGAATGCTACCAATCACATCCGCGCCGTCTGCGACGGAGATTACCTGGCACTCTCCGTTAATGGGGAGTTGTTGGCTGAGGCGCACGATACTACCTTCGGCCGGGGAGACATCGCGCTTACGGCGACGTCCTACGAGGACGAGCCGACGGAGGTGCACTTCGACAACCTGGTGGCGTACACTCCCTGAGCGGATTGGGAAAAGTATGGCCCGACTTACAAAAAGCGACGCAGGCGGGAGGGATAACATCGCGTGATTGTGGTGGAGATGGAGTGATGAGCAATTGGAGCGGACAAACGATCGGTGGCTATCAGATTGCTGAGGAAATCGGGCAAGGGGGCATGGCGGTCGTCCACCGTGCCTATCAGCCTCAACTGGAGCGCTGGGTGGCCATCAAGATACTGCAGACCACGGAGGCCAGCGGCAAGAAGTTCCTGGCTCGCTTTCGCCGTGAGGCCCGCGCGATCGCTGCGCTGCGGCATCCCAACATCCTGACGATCTACGACTATGGGGAGGAGCGCGGCATCGCCTACATCGTCATGGAGTACGTCCCCGGCGGTACGCTTAAGACTCGTCTGACGGGACAGCCTATGGAGTGGCCGGACGTGGCAACGGTGGTCATCCCGGTGGGCCGTGCCCTGGCTTACGCTCATTCGCAGGGCATCGTGCATCGCGACGTGAAGCCAGCCAACGTTCTCCTGGCCCACTCCAACTGGCCTCTGCTGGCTGACTTCGGCCTGGTCAAACTGGTGGGCCGCCAGCAGGGCATCACCAGGCCCGGCGTTAGCATTGGCACACCGGCGTATTTCTCACCCGAGCAAGCCGCAGGTGAGGACGTGGACCATCGCAGTGACATCTATGGCCTGGGCGTTGTGCTGTACGAGCTGTTGACCGGCCGGATCCCCTTCGAGGCCGATTCCCCTATCGGGATGATGCTCCGGCGGCTACATGAGCCTCCTGTCCCTCCCCGTCGCCTCAACCCGCGCATCACACCTCAACTGGAGGCCGTTATCCTGCGGGCGCTGGCCCGTGATCCGGTGGCACGTCAACCCACTATGGAGGCGCTGGTGAATGATCTCTCACGGGTGCCGGGGGCCACGGGGCGAGCCGTCCTGCCTCCCTTTCAGGCCGCCGCGCCGGCCGCTGCCACGGTCCGCATGGGTGCTCTCTCCTCAGTGGCTGGCCCCCGCCTGGTCGTCACAGGCACAGGAGCAACGCTGATCCTCCCTCAACAGAGGGAAGTGTTGATCGGCCGGGCTGACTCTCAAGTCAGCCCGCAGCCCGACGTGGACCTGGGACCACATGGTGGTGGCCAGGCGGGTGTCTCGCGTCACCACGCCCGGCTGCTGTCTTGCCCTGAGGGCTGGCTGCTGGAAGACCTCCACAGCACCAATGGCACCTTCCTTAACGGCATGCCCGTGCTGCCTGGGCAGCCGGTCCGTGTGCGCGCCGGCGACATCCTGCGCTGCGGTCAGTTGACGTTGATATTCTACGAGGAGTGAAGCAGTGTTCCAGGACGTCGAGGCGGTCATCAATGCGCCCGAGTTCTACCGTGACGGGGGCGCCTACTTCACTGGCGTCTGGCGGCAGGCGGAGACGAGCGAGCCACCGGGGCAGACGGCGGTGTTGCGCGCGCTGGCGCACTTTCCCCCTGCTTTGCGGGGGGGATTAGAGGGGGGGCAACTGGCCGAGGAGATCGTTCGCCAGGCCGGGCTCGCGCCGGAAGAGGCCGAACGCGCACTGAAGACGTTGGTGCGGCACGACGTCGTGAAGGAGACGGACTGGCGCTGGCAGTTCACGGTCGAGTTGATGCGCCGCTGGGTGGCGCAGAGGTAGAGGGAGAAGAGAGATTGGAGATTCGAGATTGGAGGAAAGTGGTCCCATCCGTTGCTGTCCTGCAATCCGTGTTCTACTTCAGGGGCACTGGCGATGAGAGGCGACACTTTCAGCGGCCTCAGCGAAGTTCAGCGTACTCAGCGGTTCGAAAGTCACAAGGAGAAGCCCGATGATAAACCGTAGAACCTTGATCGCCCTGTTTGCCCTGGGAGCCATATTGCTCCTGGCAGCCGGTATTGTCTACTTCGCGGTTTCACAGGGCGGCCCGACCCCGCTGCCGGAGATCACTCCACCTCCCTCTCTGGCCGATCTGGCCGACCAGTACCCTGAACTGGCCCCCATCCTCACCAACCCCGCACTGGGCTCTATCTACAAGGAGTTCCTGGTGGCCTACCAGGAGGGAGGCCAGGAAGCGGCGATGGAACTGGCCCGCCAGCGCGGCCTGCTTACCCCCGAGGGGGACGTCCGCGTCACCCTCGTCCTCGACACGGAGGATAACGCTCCCCTGGTGGCCCAACTGGAGGCCGCTGGCGTCACCGTCGTCAGCGCCTACCGCGACCGGGTCAACGTCGCCGTGCCGGTGGAATTGATCGAGGCCCGGTTGCAGGCCGGCGAACCTGGTGCCATCTTCGCGCAATTCACCGAACTGGAACACGTCATCGCCGTGCGTCTGCCCGAGCGCGGCGTCCCCCATGGGAGCGACATTGACGGGGAAGGCGTGGGCGTCATCGGCGCTGACGTCTGGCACCAGGCCGGCCTCACCGGCGCAGGGCTGCGCATCGGCGTCCTCGACCTGGGCTTTGATGGCTACCAGGACCTGCTGGGGGTCGAACTGCCGGACGACGTAACCATCGCTACCTTTGGCTGGTACGACGACGAGGAGATCCACGGCACTGCCTGTGCCGAGATCATCCACGAGGTTGCCCCCGGTGCCGAACTGTTCTTTGCCTGGTACGACGGCAGCGATGCCGCGATGGGCGAGGCAGTGGACTGGCTGATGGCTCAGGGGGTGGACATCATCTCCCACTCGGCGGGGGGGCTGGTCGGCCCCCGCGATGGCAGCGAGTGGGACGCACAACTGGTGGATGACCTGGCTGCCCAAGGCATCCTGTGGGTCAACTCCGCTGGCAACGAGGCTCTTTCCCATTACCGGGGCATCTTCACTGATGGGGACGGCGACGGCTTCCACGAGTTTGTGCCGGGCGAGGAGATGCTCGCTCTTTATGACTACGGCGGTGTCGAGATCGCCCTTAGTTGGGAGGATGATTGGGAGCGGGCTGCGCAGGACTACGAACTGTTTCTCTACGACGGGGGGGGCAATGAACTGGCCGCCTCCCAGGACGAACAATCGGGAGAGATGGGGCATGAGCCAGTCGAAGGGATCGTATACGAGACCAATGGAGAGACCGTCTATGCCGTCGTCACTGCCTACGAGATTGACCGGGCTGTGACCCTGGACATCTTCGTGAACGGCGCGGATGTAGCCTACCCGTCGCCGGATCACAGTATCTGCCCACCGGGCGACGCCGTGGGGTCGTTGACGGTGGGCGCGGCCAACTGGTGGGACGACACCCTGGCCGACTATAGTTCCCAGGGACCGACCAGCGACAGTCGGCTCAAGCCGGAGATCTCAGCCCCTACAGGTGTCTCCGGCTTCACTTACGGCGACCGGGGGTTTGACGGCACGTCGGCCTCCTGTCCCCACGTCGCCGGGGCGGCCGCGCTGGTCTGGCAGGCCTACCCAGAGTTCAGCCGCCAGCAAGTAGTGGACTTCCTGCTGACCCACGCCGTAGACCTGGGCGCTTCTGGCCCGGATACTGGCTACGGTCACGGGCGGCTACAACTGCCGTCGCCTCCCTCGGTGGCTCTGCCCTCCCCCACGCCCATGGCCACGCCGACACCGCCGCCTGCTCCTGGCCCTACCGCGACCCCCGCACCGTCGCTGACGTCCACCCCTGCGCCGGTGCCCACCCCCACGCCGGTTGTCTACGTCACCCCAGCGCCAGCGCCGCCTTCGGGGGCCGGGGCCAGCCTGCTGGGGCTGACCGGCCTGGGCTTGATCGTGGGGGGACTGGGTTGTGCTGGAATGGGGCTATTGCTCGCTGGCGGGGTCGGCCTGCTCCTACTGGGACGGCGCGCCCGGCAGGTTCGACCGGTTCCGCAGCCGGCTCCAACCCCTGCGCCTCCCACCCCAGCACCGCCTGTTTACGGCGGCGCACCTTCGCCCCCCTCCCCTGTGCCTCCGTCACGTCCCACACCGCCGCCTCCATCTCCACCGCCCGAACCACGCGTGCCTCCGTCACCTCCCACGCCCCCACCGTCTCAGCCTGTGTACTGCCAGTCCTGCGGAGCGACGGTGCGCCCCGGTGCACGCTTCTGCCCCGCCTGTGGTCATCCCCTCGCCCCAGGCCGCCAGCCACGCTACTGCCGGCACTGTGGGGCCCGGTTGAAAGAGGGAGCCCGCTTCTGCCCCCACTGTGGGAAAACGGTGTCGTGAGCCCCGAACCCTCCACCCCGCAAGCCGCTGGCGGAGATCGTTCACTACGACGTCTACGGCAATCGGGCAGACGGCGGAGACGTGACGCCGGGGTGGGTGCCGGGCGGGTTGATGGGGGATCTGCTGCGCCGGCTGCGGCTGACGATCCGGGGGGGCTGAGGCTTTTTCCGAGATCTATTCGCATATCGCGGGGGAGCAATTCCCGATAATGACAACGAGGAGGTTCCAAAGTGTTCATCGTCCACGTACACGTGCACGTCAAGCCCGAGTTTGTCGAAGCCTTTCGCCAGGCGGCGCTGGAGAACGGTCGCAGCAGCGTGCAGGAGCCTGGGGTCGCCCGCTTCGACGTGCTCCAGCAGTTGGATGACCCGACCCGCTTCGTGCTGGTCGAGGTCTACCGCACGCCGGATGACCCCGCCAAGCACAAAGAGACGGCCCACTACCAGACCTGGCGTGGCACGGTGGCGGAGATGATGGCCGAGCCGCGCACCGGTATAAAGTACGCCAACGTCTTTCCCGACGACGAAGGGTGGGGGTGATCCGATGCGCTTCGAATTTGCCACGGCCACTCGCATCATCTTCGGACCGGGCACGCTGGGGGAGGTCGGGCCGCTCGCGGCGGAGATGGGAAGCCGCGCGCTGGTGGTGACGGGCCGCACCACCGCGCGCGCCAAACCGCTGCTCGGCGAACTGGCCGCACAGGGGATTGATATCGTCACCTACTCCGTGACCGACGAGCCGACCGTTGGGGTAGCCCGGCTGGGCACCCAACGTGCCCAGGAGGCGGATTGCGATCTGGTGGTTGGATTTGGCGGGGGGAGCGCCCTGGACACCGGCAAAGCCATTGCTGCTCTGCTGACCAATGGCGGCGATCCCCTCGACTATCTGGAGGTCATCGGCGGGGGGCAGCCGCTCACCCGACCTTCGGCTCCCTGCATCGCCATCCCCACGACGGCTGGTACTGGCGCCGAGGTGACCCGCAACGCGGTGCTGACCTCGCCCGAACACCGGGTGAAAGTCAGCCTGCGCAGCCCGCTGATCTTGCCCCGCCTGGCACTGGTGGATCCCCAACTTACCCACAGTATGCCGCCGGCGGTCACGGCCAGCACCGGCCTGGATGCCCTCACGCAGGTGATGGAACCCTACGTCTCGAACCGGGCCAACCCGCTGACGGACGCACTGTGCCGGGAGGGGATGCGCCGCGCCGCCCGCTCGCTGCGCCGGGCCTACGAACAGGGCGACGATGCGGCGGCCCGTGAGGACATGGCGCTGGCCAGCCTCTTCGGCGGGTTGGCGCTGGCCAATGCCAAACTGGGAGCGGTGCATGGCTTCGCTGGGCCGGTGGGCGGGATGTTCTTCGCACCCCACGGCGTGATATGCGGGCGTCTCCTGCCCTATGTGATGGCGGTCAACGTGCGTGCCTTGCAGGAACGGATGCCGGGGAGCGAAGCGCTGCACCGGTACGACGAGGTTGCGCAAATCCTGACCGGGAGCGGGGACGCCACCGCCGACGATGGCGTCGCGTGGGTGCGGGAACTGTGCAATGTGCTACAGGTGCCCCCGTTGGCCTCTAACGGGGTGATGCCAGCAGAGTTCTTGGTCCTGATCGAAAAAGCCTCCGTCGCCAGCAGTATGCAGGGCAACCCGATCGCACTCACCCCTGACGAGATGCGGGAGATCCTGACGCGGGCGCTGTAGGGTGTTTTCGCTGTCCCATCCTCAGATTTGACACGTTGGCGAAATGGGGTACAATTAGTGCCGAGCCAGGTGGCAAGGTGTGGCTTGCGGTCCGGCACTGGCCCACGTAGCTCAGTTGGTAGAGCACACCCTTGGTAAGGGTGTGGCCATGGGTTC
>CAZZEX010000012.1:0-73139 GCA_964653285.1 uncultured Anaerolineales bacterium | reverse complement strand
CAATGATTTTGGGCATCCCTGCGCCGGGGTGCTGGAGCGGCTGGAGGCCCGCGCTAGGCGAAGTCGAAGCGGGCTGCCGGTCTACCGTACCGACGAGCAGGGCGCGGTCGAGGTCACCACCGACGGGGCGCAAGTGTGGGTGGAGACGGAACGGTGACAGGGTGGCCGGCGTTTGACACGCTCCTTCTGTTGTGCTAGAATGTCCCCGGGATTTCGACCCGGCCCGGATCAGGAGGTGAGAGAATGCCAAACGGTGAGAACACGACTATGCGACTAAGAGAGCAGGAGATAAACATCTTGCAGGCACTGCTGAGAAAAGGGCCGGCACTGCCAGTCGAAGTGGCAGTGCGTACCTTCTCCTTCCCTGAAGATATCGCTGAGCCCCTGGGGGCGTTGGAGCAGCAAGGGTACGTCGAGCGGCAGAAGTTGCGGAAGGGTGAGATGTTTGTCCTGACCAAGAAAGGCCACGAGCGGGCGCTGGGGACGTAGGTCGCCACCAGCCCAGAAAGGCAAAACGATGCCGACTTTCCTTCAATCTGTCGTCACCTGGCTGGCGGCGGTGCGCGGCGATCTCTACGCCATCACCGCTGTGATGGCCATCGCCTGGGCAGCCAGCGAGGTGGTCATCGGTTACCCGGACAGGCCGGTGCGGGCGCTGGGGATGTGGGGCGCGTGGGTATTGATGCTCGCCAACGCGCTTTTTGCTTGTGCGGCGTTGGCCGCCGGCCTGGCGCTGATCCCCGGTTCGGCCTCGGTCTGGATGGCGCTGGGCGTGGGCCTCAGTTGGCAGGCCATGCTGCGCGGGGGTATCAATATCCAGCCCGTGCCCATCTCGGCGGCGCCGGGCGCGGGTGGGGAACAATCGTTGGGCGTACCCCTCAACGAACTCTATACCCGCCTGCAGGGCTTCTGCGTCGGCCAGATCCAGCGCCAACTGGTCGGTGAGCGAGTATCGCTGATGGAGCGGGCGATGGCCAAACTGGACGTGGCCGACCTGGCGCGCGTCGCCCGGCTGGTGACCGCTGCCCTCGCTGCCTCGACCGCTGAGGCCGAACGGTACATCCAGCGGATCGAGACCGACCCCAACCTCTCCGGAGAGCGACGGGAGATCATGCTCATCTCGCTGGTTCTCGATAACGGCGGAGCGGATATTCTGCGCGCGCGGGTGAAGCAGCAACGGAAAACGTGAAACGGTGCACCTCACCATCGCTCGTGAGCGCGTGACGCTGGACGGGTCGGCGGCCTCGCTCACGCCCCTGCTGGGCCTGGCCGAATGGGCCGGCGACCTGGACCGCCTGCACGACTTCGCGCTGCGTGGCATCCGGGCCGCTGGCGTGGGCGCTGCCTACCTGGCAGGGGCAGCGAAAACCCTGCACAACATTGGGATGGTGCACCAGGATCAGGGCGACTACGACGCTGGCCCACTACCGCCGCAGCCTGGAGATGCTGGAGCAACTGGGCGACCGGGCGGGAGTGGCGACTTCACAGGCGCAGATGGCTCTCTTGCAAGAGCGACTTGGCAACCTCCAAGAGGCGCTGGCGCTCATCCGCCGGGCCGAGGCGGAGGTTACTCGCCTGGGCAGTTCACATGCTGCGCAGGCCCGCCGAAGCCGCAAACATCCCTGGCCTACGTCACAGAATAGGGAATCCCCGACATCGGCTCTTCAGGCCGGTGCCCAACACTGGCTCTTCAGGCCGGTGCCCAGCACCAGCGCTTCAGGCTGGTGCACGATGATTTGCGTATGAACCATTTGCCACGGGTAACTCGCTGGTGGGGGTTGATCGAGTGGGCGTGCTTGCTCCTCATTACCCCCTTCCTGTTGTTCGCCGCCCCAGGACGCGCCCCCCTGCTGTTGGTGATCCCGGCGCTGTGGGTGCTCCGGCGTTTGATCCTCGGGCGGTTCGTGCCCCGTACTCCGGTGGACGTGCTCGTTCTTTTGTTGGTGGTGATGGGCGGTGTGGGGTTCTGCGCCTCGCCCAACCCAGGCTGGAGCCAATTGAAGATAGATGGTCTGTTGCTTGGGGTGGGGCTCTTGTATGCCACGGTAGACCTGCTGGAACCTGCGGGCCGGCTGCGCTGGGTACCGGCTGGCGTGATCGCAGCCAGCCTCGGTTTCCTCGTCTTGGGACTTCTAGGCACCCAATGGGGCTCAAAAATCCCGCAGTTGACATCGTTGGTGACAGGACTGCCGGGCGAGATCGGCTGGTTGCCGGAGGGAGAGACTTTTTTCAATCCCAGCGTGATCGGCGGGGCGCTCCTGTGGGTGCTGCCTCCGAGCCTGAGCCTGCTCTTGTGGGCGATGCGACGGGGAGAGCGCAGGTGGGGATGGGTGGCGGCCCAGGGCCTGGTTACTCTCCTCAGCCTGGGGCTGTTGCTTATCACCCAGGCGCGCGGAGCCTGGCTGGGCTTCACGGTCAGTCTCCTGGCGCTGCTGGTGACCGCTGGAGGCCGCCCGGGACGGGTCGGGGTCGCCCTGCTCCTGACCGCGCTGCTCGTGCTGGTCGCGGTTGGTCCTGTCGGCCTCAGGCAGGCTATCCAGGTTGACGGGGAGTCCGCTCGTATACTGAGCATTGTCTCAATTGAGGAGCGGTTCGAGATTTGGTCACGCGCCCAATACGTCATTGCCGATTTTCCCTTTACCGGCCCTGGGTTGGATGTATTTCAGTACGTGATGCCGGTGATGTACCCTCTGTTCCAGGCTCGTCCCGACAGGCCCGTCCCCCACGCTCACAACGAATTCCTCCAGGTGGCGCTGGACCTGGGACTCCCCGGGCTGGTGGCCTGGCAGGCGCTTTACATAGTCACTTTCTGGATGCTGTGGCAGGTCTATCGGCGTGGCCCGGATGGTCTCATCCAGGCCCTGGCACTGGGCAGCGGAGGAGCGCTGGTTGGGCACCTCGTTTATGCCATGACCGACTGTGCCGTGTTGGACGCCAAGCCCAATGTCGTCTTTTGGGTGATTATTGGTCTCACCGTAGCCCTGCACCGGGCGGCAGACCGAACAGCAAAGGCGTGACACAGACCCTGGCCGGGAGGTGCGCCGGAAGGCACCGGGGAAGATACCGAGGGAGATATGGTTGAATGGACCAGCCTGGCTTTCAACGGGCTATGGGTGCTGGGCGCGGCAGTGATCCTGGCCGCCTTCAGCCTTTCCTACTATGAGGCCCAGCGTCGAGGCGAGCGATTGCGGGTACGGCTGGCCGCCCCCGGCTTTCAGTTGTGGCTCTTAGCCGGCCTGGTCCTCATCAGCCTGGGGGTAGGACTGATAGGGCCGTGCTGGTGGGAGCGCCTGCTGTGGGGTGTGTTTTGTGCGATGAGTGCCTGGCAACTGTGGGTTGCCTGGCGCGAGTGGAGAACAGGGGGCGACACCGGCCTGAAGAGCCGGTGTTAGGTAGTAAAGTCAGCCCAGCGTCGTCTGTTCACGGCGGCGCGGTTGGACAACCTTGCCCGCCTGCGCTATAATGTGCACACTCCTGCTTGTAACGTGCTTTCGTTGATAGGGAGGGCCGGGCAGCACCCTGACGGACTGTATGTCAGCCCGTCCTGATCCGTTGTTGTCCTGCAATCCGTGTTCTACCAGGGAGAAACCGATCTATGCTCAAACGTGTGGGAACCCGTGTGGGCCTGATCCTGCTGATGGCTGACATGGGACTCACGGCGCTGGCGCTGTACCTGGCCAAAGTGTTGCGGCTGACGCTGCCCTTTGGTGTCTACCTGAAAGGGCCATTGGCCTTCGGTCCCTGGTTCTACCTGCTGGTGCCTGCCTTATGGGCCCTGGCCTTTTTTGCCTTGCACGTCTACGACCCGGCGCGCGCCTTGCGTTACCTGGGCGACGTGCAGGCCGTGTGGAGCGCCGTCACCTGGGCTACCCTCGTCTTTGCTGGAGTGGCTTATTTCTTCTTCCGCGAGTTCTCCCGACTTCTGTTCGTTTATTTCTATCTCCTTGACCTGGTCTTCCTGCTGGGCTGGCGGGCGGTTCTGCAATGGCTGCTCCGACTGGGACTGGGACACGGCCTGGGCGAGCCTCGCCGGGTGCTCGTCGTCGGCGCCGGCGCGGTGGGGCAGGCACTCAGCCAGGCCATCCGTGCCTATCGCTGGGCGGGCCTGGAACTGGTGGGCTACGTGGACGACGACGCAGGCAAGCAAGGGAAAACCTGCGCTGGCTATCCCGTGTTGGGGTTGCTAGGGGACGTTGGCGCTGCCGTCTCCCAGCACGCTGTTGAGGAGGTCATCCTGGCCCTGCCGCCGCGCGCGCAGGAGCGAGCCAGGCAAGTCATCCTGGCGCTGCAAGAACTGCCGGTCAATGTGCGCGTCGTACCCGACGTGTTCGACCTGGTCTTCATCCGCGCCTCAGTGGAGGAATTCGCTGGCATCCCGCTCATTGGCCTGCGCGAACCGGCCATCGAAGGCCCCGACCGTGTCGTGAAGCGTCTCTTCGATCTGGTGGTAGGTGGTCTGGCGCTGGTAGTGCTCTCGCCGTTGACGTTGCTGGCCGCACTCGCGGTGTGGATTGATTCGCCCGGTCCAATCCTCTTCCACCAACGGCGCATCGGCGAGGGGGGACGGCCCTTCCAGATGCTCAAATTCCGCACCATGTACGCAGGGGCCGAGGCGGACGAACAGCGACTGGCGGAGGAAACGGGCCAAGGCCCCCCCACCTTCGTCAAGCAGCCCGATGACCCCCGCATCACCCGGGTGGGTCGTGTGCTGCGCCGTTTCAGCGTTGATGAGTTGCCGCAACTGCTCAATGTGCTCAAGGGTGATATGAGCCTGGTAGGGCCACGGCCCGAACTACCCTGGCTGGTCGCAAGATACGATCCGTGGCATCGCAAGCGCTTCGCTGTCCCCCAGGGTATGACGGGCTGGTGGCAGGTAAACGGCCGCAGTGACAACGCCAACTACGCGCTACGTGTGGAGGATGATCTGTACTACATCAGAAACTGGTCTATCTGGCTTGACGTTCGGATTCTGCTGATGACCTTCGTCGCCGTCATTCGGGGTAAGGGTGCATATTAACGCGTGCCCCAGGAGACTCAGGTCCGTGCCAAAGTAGTAGCAGTGAAGCCCAATCTGCGCAAACTGGCTGCGCTTAAACTCAAATCCCCAACCTTTTGGATCGGCCTGATAACAAGTTTATCTTGCGTGTTCTTGAGCATTCACAAACTGGACTGGCAGCGGTTATCTGCGTTATGGCATCAGATAGACTATCGCTGGGTCGCTTTGGCCGCTACCATGATCCTTACGCATACACTTGTGCGTGCCGCCCGCTGGCGCGCGCTTTTCACCCCACCGGTGCCACCGTTCGAGGTCGCACTGACGGCCATGCTCATTGGCCAGACGATGAACTATCTCCTGCCGGCTCGGAGCGGGGATATCCCTCGCATTTACTGGCTGGGCGAACGCGGTGGTCAAAGCAAGGCCCGCGCGCTGGGGACTATGGCAGGTGAAAAAGTGCTGGACCTGGCCCTACTGGTGCTGGTGTTATCCCTGGTTCCATTCTGGGCCCCCGCCAGGCCGTCCTGGCTGGCACAGGCCACGTGGGGAGTGGTGATTGCGCTGATTTTCTTGTACATCGGACTGAGGGCTGGTCTGGCCTGGCAAGAGCCTCTTTTGAGCCGGTTGGGATGGATTGCTGATCGGCACAATATCCAATGGTGGCCCACGATGCAGGAACGGCTGGCTCACGTGATCGAGGGCATTGAGGGCCTGAGACGCTCCCACTTGCTTTGGCGGGCTGTTGCGTTGTCGGTGGGTGCGTGGATCTGGGGAGCGGCTGCGAATCTGGCGACGTTCCTCGCTTTAGGCCTACCTCCATCCTGGCCGATGGCATTGACCGTGTCGGCAGCGCTGCGGGTAGGCATTGCCCTGCCCTCTCTACCGGCCAGCGTCGGCGTGTATGAAGGCGCGGTCGTGTTGGCGTTGGGTATTTTTAACGTTGATCGGGCCACGGCGCTGAGTTACGGGGTGCTGATGCACCTTATTGACTTCTTGCCCCCGGTGGCAATGACAGTGTGGCTGGTGTGGCGCAGCCAGTTGAAAACCAGATTCTCCGATGAGTGCTGACCCACTGCGCATTCTTCACGTGGTTGAGGCGACCACAGCCGGTGTGCGATGCTACGTCACCGCCCTGACCGTGGGCTTGCGTACCAGAGGGATGGATGTTGCTGTGGCTGCTCCCTGGCAGCGATGTGAGCACTATGGAGACACGGCCTTTGTTGAGAACTTAAAGCGGCAAGGGGTACCATTTTACCCGCTGCCTATGCAACGCCGGATTGGCTTGCGGGATGCCATTGCTCTTGTGGCTCTCTGTCGGCTGTTGCGAGGAGGGCGCTTCGCTCTGGTGCATACGCACAGTTCCAAAGGGGGCTTCTTGGGCAGAATGGCGGCGCGGTGCTGCAGTACTCCGGTTATTCATACCCCGAATGGCCTGTACTTCCTGGAGAAAACCGGGATAAGCCGCCAGTTCTATCTCAACCTGGAACGGCTGGCAGGATATCTGACCACAGCCATGATCGCGGTCTCGGTTGGTGAGCGAAACGTGTTGATTCGCCACCATATTGTCGCCTCACCCCGTATCCGCGTCATTCCCAATGGCGTTGACGTCGCGCACATTGACAGAGTGGCCGGGTTGACGAGGGCAGAGGCAAAGTCGCGTCTGGGCATTCACCCTGATCGGTATGTGGTGGGAGCCGTGGGGCGACTGGTGCCACAGAAGGCTCCTCTCGTGTTCGTCCAGGCGGCCAGACAGGTGGCCGACGAAGCGCCAGGGGCACTGTTTGTGTGGGCCGGGTCGGGGCCGCTGCAGGCCGAAGTTGAGGCCCGAGCCAGGGTGGAGTACGTTCCTCTGCGTCTACTGGGACACCGTGAAGATGTGTGGGAGGTTATGCGGGCGTTTGACGTCTTTGTACTGGCTTCCCAGTACGAGGGGTTGTCCTTTGCCTTGCTGGAGGCGATGGCGCTGGCATTGCCCGTGGTCGTGACCGATGTTGTGGGTACCCGGGACGTCATTGACGACCAGGTGTCTGGTCTGGTCGTACCGGCGAATGCACCTGCACCTATGGCCGGTGCCATCCTGTCCCTGTTACAGTACCCGCGGTGGGCTCATAGATTGGCGGTCGCCGGGAGGCAAAAGGTGGTCGCTGAGTTCTCCCTGGAACGAATGCTGGATAGCCACCAGGCGCTGTATGAGGGGCTGCATACAAGGCAGCCCCAGGGTTAAACCTGTGGTGGCTGATAATTCTGACCCCAGGTTTGCCGGGGTGGGGTGGCGTTGGGCAGCATTGGCGGCGCTGGCGGCGCCCTTGCTGGTCTATCTGCTGACGCTGGCCCCCACCATCACCTGGGCCCACGACGGCGCCGACGGTGGCGATCTGATCACGGCAGCCTACACGCTGGGTGTGCCTCATCCCCCAGGCTATCCCACTTACTGCCTGCTGGGTTGGCTGTTTGCGCATCTGCCGCTACGGGACGTGGCCTGGCGGCTCAACCTTATGTCGGCGATGGGGGCTGCATTGGCTGCATTGGGGCTGGGCGCGGCGGTGTGGGAGTGGCGGCGGGGGAGGCAGGGGATGGGTAAGGACGCTGTGGCAGCGGGGCTGGGCGCGGCCTGGGGGTTGGCCCTTGTCCCTGTGCTCTGGTCCCAGGCCCTCGTCGCTGAGGTCTATGCTGTCAACGCTGCCTTCGTCGCGTTGGTATTGTGGCTGGCATTTCACGTGCGGCGCTCGGACTTCTCCCCTGTGGCGCTGGGACTGGCATGGGGGCTGAGCCTGGGTACACACCTGACCGGCGTGGCTTTGCTGCCGATCGTGATGTGGGCACTCGCTGCTGGGCGGCGCGGGCGCTCGTTCCCCTCAGTCTCCCTTCCCTGGCTGTTGGGCACTGTGGTGGGCCTCTCCACGTACGTCTATCTGCCACTGCGAGCCGGCCAGGGAGCCATCACCTGGGGGGACCCCACGACGCTGGCAGGGTGGTGGTGGCTCGTATCGGGTGCGCTCTACCGGGGCTACGTCTTCGCGCTGCCACCAGGGGCCGTGCCCGCCCGACTGCTCGTCCTGGTGCGGTACCTGGCGTCTGGCTTTGGGCCGACAGGGGTGGCACTGGGTGTGATCGGTGTGGATTCGCTGGCGCGTCGGCAACGAGGGTTGCTGCTGGCGAGCGGGCTGAGCTGGCTGCTGTACGTGGCCTACGCCATCGGTTATGACACTGCTGACTCTTATGTCTACCTGATCCCGGCTCTGGTCATCTCTGCCTTCTGGCTGGGTGAAGGGCTGGCGCAGAGCCTGAGTTGGCTGCGCGGCCGCCTGGGTCCACGCTGGGGCCTGGCGGCCGGGGTGTGCCTGGCTTGCGTGGGGCCGCTGTCCGCGCTGCTCCTGAACTACCGCGGAATGGACGTGCACCGGGATACAGTGGCGCGTGACTTCGGAGAGGAGGTATTGGCCGCTGCGCCCGAGCGGACTGTGTTGTTGAGCGCCCAGGATGCCCATACTTTCACGCTGTGGTACTTCCAGCACGTGCTGGGGCAGCGCCCCGACGTGGCAGTTGTGGATATGGGCCTCCTGGGGTATGATTGGTACCGCGCCGGTCTGCAGTGCGCCTATCCGGGGCTGGTTGTGCCGGGGGACGATGTAGGTGAACTGGGCCGGGCGAATTCTACACGGCCGGTCTGTGAGGTCGTTGGGGAGGAGGACCGTTGGTTGAGGTGTGCAGAAAGCGAGTGACGCCCCGACGTGTGGGGGCCTGGCTGCTGGTCGCCGGGCTGGCACTGGCGCTGGCCATGCTCGGGTATCGTGTGTGGCGAGTCTGGCGAGCCGCGCAGCCCTTGCTGGAGCGGATGGACACAGTGCCGGCACTGGCCGCCGATCCGGGCCTGGCGGGCCCAACGACGTTGGTGCCGCTGTTGCAGGGCACCCGCGCTGAGTTGGCGACGCTGCGCGATGAAGCACGCCCCTTCCTGGCGCTGGCCTCCCGCCTGGGCTGGGTGCCTGGGGTCGGGCCGGACCTGCAGGCGTTGCCGCCGCTGCTCGATATCGCCGTGGATCTAACTGACGCGGGCGAGACAGCGATGGAGGGGCTCGCGCCGCTGTTGAACCTGGTGGACGCGGGCACGGTGGCGGAAGGTGAGCACCCACTTCCTCTGGCTGTGCACACGCTGGCGGATGCGCGGCCCCAACTGGAGGCCGCCCAGGCGCTCGTGGAGCGTGCAGCGCAGCGTCGGGCCGAAGTGGACTTGACACGACTCTCCCCGCGTCTGGCGCGCCTGGTGAAGACGCTGGACCGCGCGTTGCCACTGGCTCGGGCCGGGGTCGAAGCGGCGCTGCTGGCACCGGACTTGTTAGGAGCCTCTGGCCCTCGAACCTACCTGCTGTTGGCTCAAAACAGCGATGAACTGCGACCCACAGGTGGTTTTATCACCGGGGCCGGCCGTGTGACTGTGGATGCCGGTGATATCGTCGAGTTCTTTTTCCGCGAGTCATACTGTGTTGACGATTTCAGCAAGCCCTATGATGAGCCTCCGGCCCCCTTGTATAAGTACATGCTTGCGGAACTGTGGGTGTTCCGGGATGCGAACTGGTCCCCCGACTTTCCCACCTCAGCCCAGAAAGCGGCCGAACTATACACCTACGGCCAGGGGGTCGAATTGGATGGAGTGATCGCCTTCGACCTGCAGGGGGCGGCCCGCCTGGTAGAGGCACTGGGGCCGGTCGTGGTGGAGAGGTGGGATGAGCCCGTCACGGGTGAGAGTTTTGCCAGGATGGTGCGCCAGGCCTGGAATCCCTCCGATGAGGGGGTGAGCTCTGAGTGGGCGGACACGCACAAGGACTTTATGGATGAGTTGGCGCAGACGGTGCTGGAGCGGATCAGACAGCAGCCGGAGACGGTAGATTGGTTCAGGCTGATGCAGGCGCTGTGGCAAATACTGGAGGAGCGCTACCTGCTGATTTACCTGCAGGAACCAGCCGCGGCCTCCTGGCTGCATGCCCAGGGTTGGGACGGTGCCTTGCGCCCGGTTGAGGGTGATTATCTCATGGTGGTTGACGCCAGTCTGGGCTTTAACAAGGTCAACCCCCGCATCAAGCGGGCGCTGGAGTATCAAGTCGCACTGCGTGCGGACGGCAGTGCCCAGGCTGTGCTGGCAGTAGACTACCAACACACTGGGCGAGGGAACGGCAGTGTGTGCCACCAGCGCGCGACTTACACTGAGGGGGAGAGGGTGACCTACGAGAGCCTGATGGAGGGCTGCTACTGGAACTATCTCCGTGTCTACGTGCCGGAGGGCAGTCATCTGTACATAGCGTCTCGTCATCCCACGCCAGCCGAATATCTGCTCCGGGGAGTGGCCGCTGCCGGTGAGGCCGAGGTGCTGCCGGTCGAAGGGGACAAGGCTGTTTTTGCACAGTTCTTCGTCGTCGAGCGAGGACAGGCGTTAGAGACACGCTTCTATTACGACTTGCCACGCGTTGCCCACTCGAGTGAGGGACAGTGGCGCTATGCGCTCTTGGTTCAGAAGCAGCCGGGCACAGATGGCACACCGGTGTCGCTTACGATTGCCCTCCCGCCCGGTGCACAACTGTTGGCAGCCACACCGCCCCCGCGCGTGATTGACGGGGAGTCTCTGACGTTCGCGCTGGAACTCGACACCGACACCATCGTCGAGGTGACCTATGAATAGGGTGCGCAGGCGCGCGACCGACCTGGACACTTTCGGCAGACATGGTACAATTGAAATTCGGATAAAATGTCCATCTGGCGACCCAGGTGGCCCACGGGAGTTCTAGGCTTCATTTAGGGAGGGAGTCATGAGAAGGAATGCGCTCTGGCTCGTGCTGTTGGGGATACTGGTGGTGGGGTTAGCCGTGGGGCCGGACCTGTGGGCCGCGCCGGGGCAGAGCCCGGCGCGGCAGACGGTGCCGACGCGGACTCCTCCGCCGCCACCGACGGAACCGCCACCGCCGCCACCACCGCCGACAGAACCACCGCCGGACCAACCGTCGCCCACTCCCACCGCCACGGTGGAGGCAACCCCCGCCGGGGGGCCGGCGGAGCCGTTGCTGCCGGAGACTGGGGGATGGAGCATGCGCTTCCTCCTGGGTGTGGCGCTGGTGGCAGTCGGTCTCCTCGTCCTGGTGGTGGTTCGACGATGTGTGTAGGAGGGAGTTGCCGCTCTGGGCCAGCCTGCTTCCGGTCGAATGTAGAACTTTGCACCGGTGAGGGTGGGTTGACGGCCAGGCTCGCACAGGATGCCATGGCGCGTGCTGGTGATGGTCGGCAGCAAGGAGGATGATTGTGATGGCTGCTGGTGGTTGGCGGTGCGTGCTCATAGCGGTTGGTGTCATCACTGTGTCTGTCGCTCTTGTGCTCCTCCTCGGAAGTCAAGCGCCGGCAGGCGCTGGCGCAGCGATGCCTCTGATCACCAATTCCGAGGGTGAGTCCTTCGTCTATCGGTTCGATCCAGGCACTTCATCTTTCGTGTTCACCTTCACCGTCCCAACCGAGAATGCCAATCCTTGGGATGTGGCGGTTGTTGCTGGCACGAGTCATCTGGATGTCTGGTTTACTGAATTGGGAGTGGACCGAATTGGCAGACTAACGTATACCGACACTAACGACTGCACATTCCACGAATACACTCTGACAGTGGGTAGCCGGCCTTTGAACCTGGTTTCGGGCGGGGGTTTCATCTGGTTCACGGCGGCAGGCGGAGACTACATCGGGCGGCTGGATCCGGCGACGGGGCAGATTGACGAATTTGCAGTGCCGGCGGGCAGTTATCCGGCCGACCTGGATTACGCCCCTGACGGAAGTATCTGGTTCACTGAGATGATGGCAGACCAGATTGCTCGCCTGGTGATCACCTCCACCGCCGATTACGCCGTCACGGAGTATTTCCACACTTCTCTCAGCGGCGGCCGGCCTTACGGCGTCGTGGCCGCTGGGACGAGCGTCTATTTCGCGCAGACGGCTAACGACCTGGTGACCCGCTTTACGCCGCCCGACAGTTGGATACAAATCTATGGCTTTGCCCCCGACATTCCAGACGAGCCGTACGCACTGGCGCTGGATGGTTCCGGTAGAGTGTGGGGCACGGAGCGAGCCGGCAGCCGGGTGAGCCACTATGAATACGGCACATTCCCCATTGTCATCCCGTACGACCTTGCGCCGTCTGGTAGCCTGCCCACCAGTCTTGTGGCGGATGCCAACGACTATCTTTGGTTTACCCAGTGGCAGGCAGGCCAGATAGGACGCTTGATACCCGGCGGCCATCCCCAGAGGGACTATTACCCACTACCGCTGGCGGGCCTGACCCCCACGGGCATTGCGACGGACAGCGCTGGAGACTTATGGGTGCTTGCCTCAAGGCCCTATCGCGTCTATTTCCCGGTCGCCATGCGGTCTTATTAGACGAGGAGTAGGAGGAGGAGGAGGTAAGTGAAGAACACATCTGCAAATAGGATTGGGCGTGTCATCTTTTCCGTGGTCATTGGGTTGGTGGCAGTGCTTGTCCTGAGGTCGTCTGCCGGTTCGGCACAGAAGGCGGATTCATTGCCTGCGTCTCCCCCTCTGGAAACGCTCCGAGTCTCTGTGCTGGCCCCAACCAATGGGACCTACACCGTCTACCTTCCTTTCTTGTCCCGCTGCTGGGACACACGTATCCCCCCTTTCAGCGTCCAGTTCTACGACGCGCTGAACGCCGGCAACGGTCTCTCCCGAGCGGTTGATGCCGGGGTACGCTGGATTCGGGTGCCACTCTCGTGGGCATCCATCGAGCCAGCCAACACGACTCCTGAGAACTACAACTGGTCCAGTCTGGACGTGTCGGTGACGAACGCTGCGCAGGAAGATATCGAGTTGATCCTGACCATCGGGGGCCAGCCATCCTGGGCAGCGGCCTACCCGATGGGCCCGGTGACGGATACGGCTGACCTGGCTGAGTTCGTCGGGGTTCTGGTGGAGCGGTATGACGGCGACGGCGTGGACGACGCTCCCGGTTCGCCCTGGGTGCGGTACTTCGAACTCTACAACGAACCGGACAACGCCGACGTCGGCCATGCCTTGCTTGGGGGGTGGGGCTACTGGGGACACAACGGGGCAGGGTACGCGGCGTTGCTCCAGGCGCTGTACCCGGTGGTCAAGGCGGCCAGCCCCCAGGCCAATCTGGTCTTCGGCGGGCTTGCCCTGGATTGGTTCGATGATGAGGAGTATCCCGGCCCCTTCGACCGTCAATTCCTCGATGACGTTCTGGCAGCCTGCCAGGGACGGGATTGCTTCGATGTGATGAACTTTCACTACTACCCTCAGCAATATCTCGATTGGGAATCCTGCGGCCGGTATATCATTGGTAAAGCCAACTACGTGCGGCAGAGACTGGCGGCGTACGGCTTCACGGACGTGCCCCTTATGTGCACTGAGACCACCTGGGCCAGCGGCGCTGCCTGGGGCAGCGCCGAGTTGCAGAGTCGCTACGTTGTCAAAGGGTACGTCCGTGGCATGGCGGCGGGGCTGGAGGTCATCGTGTGGTACGAAATGCGCGACGGGAACGATCCGATCCTGCCTGGCCTTCTGGACAGCGACCTGCAGCCCAAGTCCTCCTACTGGGCCTTCCAGAGAATGACCGCTATGTTGGCCAGGGCGTCTTATCAGCGCCCGCTCACGCTGGCGGAGACCGGTTCCGGGCAGATTGAAGGGTATGTGTTCCAGGTGTGTGGGCAGCGGCTGGATGTGGTCTGGACGGAGGATGACACGCGCTACAATCCTGACGATGATCCCTCACTGCCGTTGATCGTGCCGGCCCAGACGTTGCGGGTGGTGGACAAGTTTGGGAATGAGGCGTGGCACAACGATGGGGACGACGGCGTGGCCGACGGTCGCATCACTATCCAGGTGGGCGGCAGCCCCTTCTATTTGGAGTATAACCCATAGCGCGACAAAGCCGCAAGTCTGCAAGTTTGCAAGTAGCAGGTCATGATTCTCGCGGACAACGCAAATGTTGTCGGGTAATACTATAAAGGGAAGTAAGGAGCATTATCAATGAAACTGTGCAGCCCGCGCTCGTCAGCAAGAGACACTCTGTCACTGATGGTCCACAGCGGACTTACGCGCCTTGCTTTAGCCGGTCTCCTGGCTCTGGGAGTCCTGGCGCTGGCCCTTATCTTCCTGGGCAACGACGCTGGCGCGGCCGGCGCTACTGCTTCGCTGCAGACCTTCAGTGGTGCCAGTAACTATCCCAACGCTCGCTTCGGGGTGGGAGAGCGGTATCACCCGGTGATGTCTTACAACGTCTCTTCTCTCAACGTGGGTTGGTATGCGGATTGGAAAACTCAAACCAGCCCGTCGCGACCGGGAGGAGCCGAGTACGTTCAGTTGTTGCACGTAAGTGGCAGCGGGTATTCGCCTTCCGGAACCACGCTGGCAGAGCGAGTTGCCGCCAACCCGGGAGCCTTGTGGTTGATCGGTAATGAGCCCGATTGCATCCACCAGGACAACGTGCTGCCCCAGGATTATGCCCAGGCTTATCACGATGCCCACATCGCTATTAAGGCACTTGATCCCACGGCCAGGGTGTCGGCGGGCGGTATCGTTCAACCGACACCCATTCGTATGCAATATCTGGACATCGTGCTGGAAGCCTATGCCTCACTCTATGGCGAGCCCTTGCCGACGGATGCCTGGAATATCCATACCTACATCCTGCGAGAGAAGCGCGATGACTATGGCTGTGATATTCCCCCGGGCATCTCCGCCGACGAGGGGGAGCTATACGAGTGGTGGGACTCGGACCGCCTGGATATCTTTCAAGCGCGTATCCTGGCCTTCCGCGGCTGGATGAGCCAGCACGGGTACCACGACAAGCCTCTATACATCACCGAATATGGGACGCTACTGCCATACTATGAGTTTGTCTACGAGCATGAGGGGGTGGTGTTCAACGAGGCACGGGCGCGGGATTTTATGTACGGCACCTTCGATTTCCTGCTCACGGCCACCGATCCAGACGTTGGCTACCCGGCCGACGAGAACCGGCTGGTGCAGCGCTGGCTGTGGTACAGCCTGGACGATACTGGCTACGGTGGCGCGCTGTTTGACCTATACACGCAAAATCCGACACTGCTGGGTATTGCCTTTGGCGCTTACACGGGGGCTATATCACCCACTGTAGACCTCCTCGCCGTGGATGTGGGGCAGGTAGGCCCCCCTCCCCTTTCCCCAACGGATACTGTCACCATCGCTCTGAGAGCGCGCGTCTCCAACGTCGGCAACGTCGCCATCACCCAGCCGGTTACCATCCGCTTTCTGGATGGCGAAGAGTACCCGATCGGCGCCGACCAGGTTGTCAGTGATACAATTGCGGGCGGCGCTGAGGTGAAGGAAGCCACGCTGATCTTGTCAAATGTGACGCCCGGTGCTCACGCGGTACGAGTGGTGGTGGACCCGGGATATGAGGTCAGTGAAGGGAACGAGGCCAACAACGAGGCTGGTGGAGTGGTGTTGGTGGCGAAGGAACAAGTCTTCCTCCCTCTGGTCGCCTGTACGAGATGATGAGGTGGAGATAGGCAGTCAGGTGACGATGACGGCCATCCAGTTTGACAGTGTGTCAAAGAAATTCATCCTCCACCGCGAGCGGGCACGTTCCTTTCAGGAATTGGCCCTCAGCCTGTTCCAACGCAATCACAGTTCCCGCGAGGAATTCTGGGCTTTGCGGGACGTCAGTTTCACCGTGAAGCAGGGAGAAACAGTAGGCATCATCGGGCCCAACGGTGCAGGCAAGAGCACGGCGCTCAAGCTCATCTCCCGTATCATCGAGCCCACCTCGGGGCGGATTGAGGTCAGCGGACGGGTGGGGGCCCTGCTGGAACTGGGGGCAGGCTTCCACCCCGATCTGACCGGGCTAGAGAACATTTACCTGAACGGTTCGATTTTGGGTTTGAGCCGGGCCGAGATCCGGCGGAAACTGGACGAGATCATCTCATTTGCCGAACTGGAGCGCTTTATAGACGTGCCGGTTAAGCACTACTCGTCGGGGATGTACGTGCGGCTGGGGTTCTCGGTAGCGGTCCACACCGACCCGGAGGTTCTGCTGGTGGACGAGGTGCTGGCGGTGGGGGATCAGTCCTTTCAAGCCAAGTGTCTGGACAAGATCGTTGACTTGAGACGGCGGGGAGTCACGATTCTCCTTGTTTCCCACAGCGTGGAGACCGTGCGGAATCTGTGCAGCGAGGCCGTCTGGCTCGACCACGGGCTGCTCAGGGGGTGGGGCCCCGCAGACAGAGTCACGCGAGATTATGTTCGCCACATTGCTTACACGGACAGTGCTAAACTGGAACGACAGAGCCCCACTGCCGTTGACGAGCGAAGGTGGGGCAGTGGCGAGGTAGAGATCGTGGACGTACAGTTGCTAGATGCGCGAGGACGCGAACGCAACGTTTTTGCTACGGGTGAGAAGGTCACGATCAAGATGCGATACCATGCTCATCAACGCGTTGACCATCCGGTGTTCGGCATTGGTATCCACCGCAACGATGGGCTGCTCATCAGCGGTCCCAACACCCAAACGGCTGATTTTCCCATTGATCACGTAGAAGGTGACGGGGAGGTTTGTTATGAGATTGAACACCTCCCATTGTTAGGAGGGACCTATCAGATATCTGTGGCTGTGTGTGAGCGCTATTTCCTGCGTCCCTACGACCATCATGATCGACTCTACACGCTGCGCGTCCAACCGGGGGCGGTCAAAGAGACCTTGGGTTTGGTTCTCATCCCAGCCTGGTGGCAACATGCATCCGATGGAGCGAGCCATGAGTAGCCTGGACTACAAATTCCCGCGTTTCGTTGAGGCGGAGCCCAAAGTTCGAAAACGCGGTCAAAGCCACTACCTTCAATCTAAATTCAATGGTGAAAGTGATGCAAAAACAATCTGGGTTAAGAATTGATTTGGGTTGCGGTGCAAACAAAAGGGAAGGAACTATTGGCATTGATATCCAACCATTCCCGCAAGTAGACTACGTCCTTGACATCGAAACTCAGCCTTTGCCCTTCGAGGATGGTAGCGTCGAGCATGTGTACTCATCTCACTTTCTTGAGCACCTGTCAAATCCAGACCGTGTTTTTCTTGAGATCAATCGAGTGTGCGCGGATAATGCACAACTTGAGCTGTGGACTCCTTTCGCATGGTCTAACTCGGCACTTGTCTTAGGCCACAAGTTTTTCTTCGCGGAAGACCTTTACATGCATATATGTGCATGGCACATTGATTTCTGGACAGATGTTTTTCATAAACGCTGGATTTTGCGCGAATTTCATTACGTGATAAAGCCTGAGACGCTCTGTTATCTGAAAAGGCATAACATCAGCCTGGATTTTGGCCTGCGGCATCTACACAATGTTGCTGAAGAGTTTGGTTCTTACATCACCGTGCTGACTGACCTGTCTGCCAGTTCGCCGCCGATCAGGCGGACTTTTTCGACTGATCGGTTTGCGCCTCGCTACGAGGTGAAAGGAACAGACTCCTTCGAACCTACGGTAGATGAGGTAGAGAGAGCAATCCGTGCATTTGCAGAAGGTGACGCATTGCCGCCACTAACGTAGAATCTTGTGTTTCCATGGATATTTTCAAATCTCGAAGTGCAAGCCGCCGCTGGCGTGAGCCGAGCGTCTGGTGCATTGTCTAAACTCGAGTAGAGAAAGGAGTTCTCTGAAATGATAGACGGAGTGCAAGTAATTGATCTGACGGTCCACATGGATGATCGGGGATTCCTGTGTGAGATCATCCGCAGAACGCCCCAGGGGAACGAGCCGCAGTTACCATATTCCGTGGCCCACGATATCCGCCAGGTGTACATAGTAGGCGATCCGGTCCGCGGCACGGTGCGGGCCTTCCACAAGCATGAGGTGCTGTGGGATTGGTTCTGCATCGTCCACGGCACGGCCAAGTTCGTGCTCAAGGACGACCGGCCCGATAGCCCCACCTACGGAGAGATGATGATGGTCGTCGTCGGCGACCGCCGGTCCCGGCTCATCGTCGTGCCGCCAGGGGTGTACCACGGCTGGATGTCGCTGGAGGATGACACTCTGATGGTCAGCACCGCCAGCGAGGTCTACAACCAGGAAAATCCTGACGAGGTGCGCATTCCCCCGGATTCTTTTGGGGATGTGTGGACGGTCAAAGGGAGGTAGATATGCGCAAAATACTTTTAGTGGGCGGCGCAGGATATGTGGGAGCCGTCTTGGCCGAAGAGTTACTGGAGCGTGGCTATGCTGTCCGAATTCTGGACCGCTTGTATTATGGGGAAGATGGCTTGCGAGACATCCGCGACCGGGTGGAGCTAGTCGCGAGTGATATGCGGGTGCTGGACAAAGCCGTGCTGCAGGATGTGGACGCGGTGGTCAATATCGGCGGCTTGTCCAACGATCCCACTGCCGAATACAATCCCAAGGCCAATTATGAGATGAACACTCTGGCGGCTAAGGCCTTGGCCGATTTGTGCCTCGAAGCCGGTGTCAGCCGCTATATCTTCGCCTCGTCCTGTTCCATCTATGATGCCGGCGTGGGTAACGACGAAAAAGACGTCTTACAAGACGAGGAGACCCTGGTCGCGCCCAAAGCAGCCTACTCCAGCTCCAAGCGGGAGGCGGAGAAACTGCTTTTGGGCATGACT
This sequence comes from uncultured Anaerolineales bacterium, assembly GCA_964653285.1. GTDB lineage: Bacteria > Chloroflexota > Anaerolineae > B4-G1 > B4-G1 > CAZZEX01. The sequence continues at coordinate 54,488 of CAZZEX010000012.1, read as the reverse complement.
GGCGACAATTTCTGCCCAGTCATCCTGCGCAAGGGTACCATCTATGGCTTCTCCCCCCGCATGCGCTATGACCTGGTGGTGAACACCTTTGTCAAGGACGCCTTGTCCAAGGGCTATATCACCATTCATTACGGCGGCGAGATGTGGCGGCCCCTGGTGGATGTGCGAGATGCAGCCCGGGCCTACATCGCCTGCGTCCAGGCCCCCGAGGACATAGTCAAGGGACAGATCTTCAACGTGTCCTACCGCAACATGCGCATCTCCGAACTGGCCTTGCGGGTGCGCGAGGCCCTGCGCGAAGTTGGGGTGGACATTGATATTCGGGCTGATTACGGCTATCGGGGCGTGCGCAGCTATCGGGTGTCGGCAACCAAGATCAGCCGTGAACTTAACTTCCGCCCGGTGGTGTCCATCGAGGAGTCGGTCAAGGACATGGTGGAAAAAATCCGGGCCTATGGCTACACCGACTTCGACAACCCCAGGTACTACAACATCCGCTGGATGCGGCTGCTGGAGGAAGCGGACCGGATTATTAAGGTAACGGGCACCATCTTCGACGCACCAGCAGCAGGAGGTTAGGACGAACATGAGGATTCTGCTCATCGGAGCCAACGGCCAACTGGGCAGCGATCTGGTCAGGGTGCTGGCCGGTGAGGGTCTGGTGCCGCTGACCCATCGGGACATCGAGATCTGCGACGCCGGGGGCACCCGGATGGTCATCACCCGGCATCAGCCCCAGATAGTGATCAACACTGCCGCTTATCACCGGGTGGACGAATGCGAGACCAACGTGGAGAAGTCCTTTCAAGTCAATACCTTCGGCGTTCGCAACCTGGCCCTGGCCTGCCGTGAAGTCGGAGCGGCTCTGGTGCACATAAGCACCGATTACGTGTTTGACGGCCGTAAAGTCGCGCCGTATGTGGAGACAGACCTGCCCAATCCCATCAACGTCTATGGGGCGTCTAAACTGGCCGGAGAGCATTTTGTGCGCTATCTGCTGGACAAATACTTCATTGTGCGCACTTCTGGCCTATACGGCGTGGCTGGCAGCAGTGGCAAGGGGGGCAACTTTGTCGAGAGCCGACTGAAGCAGGCCCGTGATGGAAAAACCATCCGCATGGTGAACGACCAGGTGCTGTCGCCGACTTACACGTTAGACCTGGCCCATCAGATTCACCGTCTGATCCAGACAGAACACTATGGTCTCTACCACATCACCAATGCCGGGAGTTGCTCGTGGTACGACTTCACTGCCGAAATCCTGAAACTGTCCGGCCTGGAAACGGGGCTCATACCCCAATCCACTGACCGGTCGGGGGCAGCCGCCCAGCGGCCCGCTTACTCCGTACTGGAGAACGCGGCCCTGGCTCGCCTGGGGCTGGACGAGATGCGGCCCTGGACAGAGGCTCTCGCAGCCTACCTGCGCGAGAGGGAAGATGGGGGTCAAACTGGATCAAGCCGACAGGTGAAATGAAAGAGATTATGATCTCAGATCTCTGCGACAGTGGAGAATGATTGATGCATCTTGACCCCTTGGACATGCCATTTGATCAATACCAACGCTACCGGCTGGCCAGCGAGGTCATCGGCCTGCTGCGCAGTTACCTGGAATCAGCGCGTCCCCGTGTACTTGACTTGGGCGGGTATTTCAAGACGCATACTGGCGAAGATATACTCCCTGCCACCTTGTTCATAGCCGATGCCGACATTACTGTCGTGGACCTGACAGAGTGCCGGTTGGATAAGTACATACGGGCTAGCGGGACGGCGCTACCTTTTGCCTCAGGGGTGTTCGACGTAGTGGTTAGTTGCGACACGCTCGAACACATCCCGCCCTCTGGCCGTACGGGCTTCGTGGATGAATTACTGCGTGTGTCGCGCAGTTACACCATCTTAGCCGCGCCATTCTACGACGAGCGCTCCGTTGCGGCAGAGCGAATCTTGTTCGAGTATGTCAAGCGGCACTTCGGTTTTGAGCAGCCGCAACTCCGTGAGCATCTCACCTACGGTTTGCCCCATCGTGATCTGGTCTGCCAGCAGTTGACCGAGCGTGGCCTGGCCTTCGTGGACTTTCCACACGGCTATTTCCACCATTGGTTCCCCATGATGGTGGTGAAACATTTCATACTCACGCTGCCTGACCCGGTGCCTTTGCACACGCTGGTGGATCGCTACTTTAATGAGAACTTCTATGCCTCCAGTTTGCGCGCGCCTGGCTACCGGCATGTCTTTGTGATCGCACAGCGCGGTTGCGAGGCCCCGCTGGCGCGTGTGCGTGAGGCCTATCAACCCGCGGAGGAAGTAGCAGGTGACGATGGGTTGGCTTTCGGCCAGGCGATCCTTTCGCTCCTCGATAACGAACGGGAAAGCGAATTCCGGAAGATACGTCAAGTATTGGCCGAAAGTTTGCCACGAGCGGAAGCCACTTTGAGCCAGCCCTTGGCTGCACCTGTGCCTGTACCAGTCTGTGGGGAATTGCCGCGCTGTGAAGACGGCGTGTTGGTGCTTGCGCCTGACGACATCCGTGAGGCGATGAGCGGGCCCAGCGTCCGTTATTGGGAGATCGCCTCGGCGTTGAGCAAGGAGCACCGCGTCACGCTGGCCGCGCCCAACCAGGTCGCCATGACGGACGAACGCTTTGCTGTGCAAACCTACCGCCAACCCGAACAGTTCGCTGCGCTGGCTGCCGATCACGCCGTCGTCCTGTTGCAAGGCTTCACGCTACTGCGCCACCCACACTTGCTCCCACTTCTGCGCCAGTACCGTAACTACCTGGTCGTAGACCTGTACGGCCCGCTCACCCTGGAGGGGCTGGAGATTCGTGGCGCGGGGGCGTCGGATGCAGACGTGGGTGATTACCTGGTAGACCTGAGTGTGTTGAGCGAGCAGATCAAAATTGGCGACTTCTTCATTTGCGCCAGCGAGCGTCAACGTGACTACTGGCTGGGTATGCTCACCGCGCTCAACCGCGTCAATCCCCACGAATATCACGAGGATCGCATGCTGCGCCAACTGATAGACGTGGTGCCGTTCGGCCTACCGTCGCGCCCCCCCGTTCATCGTAAGCAGGTGCTTAAGGGTGTACATCCCAGAGTTGCCCCTACCGACAAAGTGCTCTTATGGTGGGGCGGATTGTGGGACTGGCTTGATCCGCTCACGGTGATCCGTGCGTTTGCGGGAGTCGTCGCGTCTCATCCAAATGCGCGCCTGGTGTTCTGCAGTGGCCGGCGGGAGAGTGAGCCTACCTTCGCAACGGAAGAGAAAGCCGTGCAACTCAGTCGTGAACTGGGCCTGTTAGATCAGAGCGCGATTTTTCACCAATGGACCCCGTATGCCGATCGCGAGAATTACTTGCTGGAGGCCGACATTGGCGTGAGTTTCCATCATAAGCATCTCGAGACACGCTTTAGCTTTCGCACGCGATTGCTGGATTATTTCTGGGCTGGCCTGCCTATCCTGGCGGGCAGCGGTGACGTGCTGGGTGATTTGGTGACGCGCGAAGGGTTAGGCTGTACTGCGCGCCCCGGCGATGTGGATGGATTGCGCGAGGCCATGTCGTCGTTGCTGGATGAACCAGATGCGCGTCTGGCGCGCCGGGACGCCTTTGCGCGTGTGAAAGCACAGTTTACCTGGGAAAGCGCTGTGACGCCGTTGGATCGCTTTTGTCGCCACCCACACCACGCGGCCGACCGGCAACTAGAAGTCTATCAGCGCTGGTCATCATCTAACTGGGAAAGGCTGTTGCGGGAGGCCGTTCGCGCCGATCAGTTGGAGCGAGACGTGCACATGCTGCTGGACGCACTGGAGAAAACTCGCGCACATTCTGCATACCTTGAAGGGCGAGCCTGCGAACTCGAGACGTTGGCTAATGAGAAAGAGCAATTCATCCATGAGATCATGAACGGTCGCGTGATGCGGTTGATGACTGGTACCCAGAAATGGTTGCGCCGGATACGTGGAAACGAAGATTAAAATGCCAGGTTCGAATGATAAAGCGTTGGAGGCACGCCTGCCGTCGGCTACAGTGGTCGTCCTCAACTACAACGGGGTAGAGCACCTGGAGACGTGCTTCCGCTCTCTCCAGAGGCTTGTGTACCCAACTGAGCGGCTAGAACTGATGCTTGTGGACAACGGTTCAACTGACGGGTCTGTGGAGTTCGTGCGCCGGCATTTTCCGCAGGTGACGGTCGTGTGTAATGATGACAACTATGGCTTCAGTAAGGGCAACAACATTGGCGCAGAGAAAGCCAGGGGTGAGGTCGTAGCATTTCTAAACAACGACATGCGTGTGGACGTACACTGGCTGCTCGAGCTGGTCCGGCCTCTGTTGGATGACCCGCACATCGTTGCCACTGGCAGCAAGATTCTGACCCGGGACGGCAAGAAGATTGACTTTGTTGGCAGCGGGATGAACTTTTATGGCTTTGGCTACCAACTCGGCTGGGGGCGTGAGGACGTGGAGAGTTACACCCAGGTGGAGCCAGTATTGTTTCCATGTGGCGGGGCGATGTTGGTGCGTCGCTCAGAGTTCCTCGTCGCCGGTGGTTTTGACGAAGACTTTTTCGCTTACTACGAAGACCTCGACCTGGGTTGGCGGCTGTGGGTGTTGGGTTACAAGATTGTAGTGGCCCCGCGCTCGATTGCTTACCACGTGCACCATGGTTACTGGGGCCAGGTCGCTAGCGAGAAGAAACGTGTGCTGTACGAGCGCAATGCTATGCTGGCGACGATCAAAAACTACGAAGACGCCCACTTGCAGCGTGTGCTGCCAGTAGCGCTGCTGTTGTTGGCTGAGCGGGCTTACCTGAGCGCAGGCATTGACGACGCGACGTTCCGTGCTGGTCCGGCCCCTGAGAAACCACGTCTGCCTTCACCTGCGCCAGCCGAGCCAGAGCCAGATGGCATCCGACCACCCGCTGTCCACTACGACGCCCACTACTACGCAGGCGAGGCCTGGCGCACGCTGCGCCAGGGTGGCGCTGGTGCGCTCTACCACAGAATCAGGGCTGAACTGAAACGCCGGATGGGCAATCGCTCGCCACGCCAGATGTTATTCCCGACGCGGGCGCGGCATGTGTCGGATACCGAGGTAATCGTCCCCCGCCAGGCACTGAGTTACCTGGTGGCCGCTGACGACGTGATTGCCCTGTACGGGAAGATGCTGGAGAAGCGCCGCTTTATCCAGACGAATCGCCGTCGTTCGGATGAGGAACTGTTCAAATTGTTTGCCTTGCCACTGGAAGTCAGTTACTTTACGGCCGAATACGGAGCGGCACAACATCACCTGGTGCGGTTGTTTGGTATTGACGGGATGTTTGGACAAGGCACATGAAAGTTCTCATTGCCAGCCACGACGTGATTGGCAGGCGCATGGCCGGGCCAGCCATTCGCTGCTGGGAGTTCGCCCGCGTCCTGCGAGAGCACTGCGACGTGACGCTGGCCGCGCCCAACCAACCGGACTTTCCGCCGCCCGACGGCGTGGCTTTCTGCAAGTACGAATATGAGGGACAAGGTGTGCGCGAGGCGGCCGAGGGTTGCGACGTGCTCGTCCTTTCCGGCCTCACACTCAGTTCGTACCCGTTTCTGGCGACGATGGGCATCCCCGTCGTGCTGGATGTGTACGACCCGTTCAACCTGGAGAACTTGCAGTTCCTGAGCTACCGCAAGCCGTCGTTCCGCGCCGCTGATCACAACAACGTGCTGGCCTTACTCACATACCAGCTCGTGCACGCGGACTTTTTCCTGTGCGCCAGCGAGAAGCAGCGCGACTACTGGCTGGGTCTGCTCTCAGCACTCAACCGCATCAACCCACTCACCTACATGGAGGACAATACATTGCGGCGGTTGATTGACGTGGTGCCATTCGGCGTGCCGGCCAACCCGCCGCAGCACACCCGCTCTGTACTCAAGGGGGCCTATGAAGGCATCGGCCCGGATGACAAAGTGATCTTGTGGGGAGGGGGCATCTACAACTGGTTCGACCCGCTCACGCTCGTCCGCGCCGTCGCCGAGATCGTGCGGACACGGCCGGACGTGAAGTTGTTCTTCATGGGCACCCGGCATCCCAACCCTCACGTGCGTGGTTTCGAGATGATCGAGCAGGCTGTTGCGTTAAGCCAGGAACTGGGCCTGTACAACCAACAAGTGTTCTTCAACGACTGGGTTCCTTACGAGGACCGGGGGAACTATTTGCTGGAAGCCGACGTCGGCGTCAGCCTGCACCTGGATCACCTGGAGACGCGCTTCTCGTTTCGCACACGCATCCTGGATTACCTGTGGGCTGGACTGCCAACGCTGGCAACCGAGGGGGACGCGATGGCGGATGTGATTCACAACAGTGGCCTGGGGCGCATCGTCAGGCCGGGGGATACGGCTGGCGTGCGCGACGCGCTGCTGGAGATGCTGGCCCAGCCCGACCTGAAGGATCACCTGTGTTTGCAGTTCCAGGCGGTCGCCGCGCAACTCACCTGGCCGGCGATGGCGAGGCCGCTGGTGGAATTTTGCTGTGCACCGAGACTGGCTCCCGACCGCTCGCCGCAGGGTACGTCGCTGTACGCTCCGCCACTGAGTGGTTCACCAGGCGCATCACCACGAGTGGCTGAATCTTCGTGGGGAGAGCGGCTGGCAAAGGGCTGGGGGCTGTTGCGAGACCAGGGCCTGCCCGCACTGTGGGCCGAGGTGAAAGGCTATGTCCGCTGGCGGATGTCGGCCGGCTAAAGTGAGGAGAGACGCGTGAGTCGTTAGATAGCATCGCGCCTGTGGTACGGCGACCACTTATTCGTTTATGTGCGCAAGGTGCGCGAGATCTAAACTGTAGCAGGGAGGCAGAGTTGAAAGCCAGCTTGTTGGATGTCCTTTTGTGCCCACGTTGTGGTGGAGGCGGCTTGACACTGAGCGATGCACAGACCCAGACTATTACTTATGGTAAACAGGTAGTTGAAGAGGTTCGCGCTGGTCGAGTCGTGTGTTCCGCGTGCGGACAGCAGTTCCCAGTGGAGGACTATGTCTTGTCATTGGTGGACTTACTGCCCAAGGATGTCCGTGCTGACGGCGAATATTGGGGCAAGTACTATCGTTGGTTCTACGACCAGGGCAATCTGGGCTTTTTCGATTTGCGGCAACCGGTCGCTCCCTTTCTCCCCTATCGGGTAGCCGAGCCCGTGCCTGTGGATGGCGACGAACGTCACGGCATGCACGATATATTGGCTGATCATCCCCTGGTCCGTAATAGCCGACGTGTGTTGGACATCGGGTGTGGAACTGGCTGGACATCGCTCTATATGGCTCGTCGTGGGTTTGACGTTGTGGCGATTGACCCCAGCCTGGAATGTGTCAAGATGGCCAAGGCCTATGCCATGCAACAAGGCATCTTTGTGGAATACGTGGCCGCCGCACCAGGTAGCATTCGCTTTGATGCAGAAACTTTCGACACGGTGTTCGCTTTTCACTCCCTCCATCATATCCCGGAACTGGAGGCGCGCGTGTCTGAAATCCGCGCCTGGCTGCGCCTTGGCGGGTGTCTGGCAATTGACGAGCACGTTCAGGACAGCGCCCACGGAGCAATGTTCCGTGCGGCTTTAATGGAATGGGCTGAGCGAGAAGTGTTGCCTCCCTACGCGACGGCTGAAGCGCCGGCTTCCTCGCTGCCTGCGGGGGCCTCAGCCAACGAGGATCGAGGGCAGGCAGACATTTTACTTTCTATCGAACGCACTCTCAACATTGAGCACATTGCGTTTCGTTATGTTTTCCTGGATATCTTTGGTGATCTCTACTATTTCAAATCTGGGCGTTCGATGGAAGCCACTCGTGTTGCACGAGATGTAATCAACGTCCTGTATAACGTCCTAAACGAGCGATTTCCTCAGGAGATTGAGTACGTCACTCTGATCGCGCAAAAGCAAGCAGATTGGCCACGCGTGCCCCAGGAAAAATTGGCCGATGTGCGGCGTAAACATGCGCACCTTTTCCGCCCCCGTTCTAAAGCCGCGCCGCCCGGAGGCGGAACACGCTGGTACTTGTTGCCATACAAAGCGGCTTACATCTTTTGGAACCAAGGACCGGCAGCGCTGTTGCGGGAGATTGGCGCTTATTGGCGGTGGATATCCAGAGCGCGCTAGGTGAGCGTGTCGTTCTTGATGAACCCCCAGGCAACACCCGGTTCGCCAAGAGATTGCGGTTACATCTGAGCTCTCCACGACCAGCCCCCACCTGACGCTAAGGGCCTGTAAAAGAATAACTTCCCGATTCAGTAGGGCAGGTTGGCCGCGGCTTGGATGGGAGTGGCGGACCAGTGGGACGGCAGGTAGGCGGCTTGGGTGATTTGCTTGATGGAGGCGGCCGCGACGAATGTGACCAGTACGAGGCGGTTGCTTGTCTGACTCGCCGCCAACCTGCCCTACAGTGGCCGATGGCTTCAAAAACGGGAAGTTATTTCTTAATGGCCCCTAAGCAAGCGCCTCTGGCCTTTATCGCATGTACCTCCGTCTTAGTACCATTTACTCATTGTCGAGTACCCCTCGATCCAGTATAATTGAGGCGAGTAGGACTTTAATGTGGTAAAGGGAGGCATAAAAAAATGAACTGGCTTCGATGTGGATTGAGTTTATTGACCCTGTTGGGAGGACTGACCGTCATGACCGGTTTGCCTGGTGGCTTGGCGTCGTCCCCTGGGCCGGATGTTGCACAGGAGGCAACCATCCGTTTCGTTAATCCTTCTAATATTCAGGTTACCGTTGGCGAAGGCGACGATTTCGCCATACAAGTGTTAGGTAAACCGTGGGATATGGATCAACGACGCGACATAGGTTATGAGATCGGCTTTAGTAACGTGACGGTCTCCGATAGCACCTGGCAGGGCACCTTCAGCGGGGTAGACCAGGCCAGTGGCGCTTCGACTGCCGGGTACTTTTTCCCGCTGTTTCAGGGTTTTAGCACGCTCGTAGGTGGCCAACAGAGCCAGGAACTGAATTGGAACATAGTTGGTGGTCGAGATCAATATGCCGTGGACACGTCGAAATACACGCTGTTATCTTTCCGTATGTACACGAGCCAACGCTCCCAGTATTACGTGCAGTGGACCGGCGCCAAGCCAGTTACGTGGCCTACCGGTGATCACCGTTTTGGTGGAAATGATGGCTGTTACAGCTACACAGGGCTTAAACTATGGCCGGCCGGTTGGCATGTTTATTACTTTGATTTGGCTCAGCCTAATGGGGAAGACGCTGTCCGTGCCGGTACCTGGCAAGATCAGTCGTTGGTACGTGGGTTGCGCATTGATCCTAGCGCAAGCGCACCGGCCGGCACACAGATCAAAGTGGACTGGGTACGCCTGACAGATCCGAGCAAATCGCCGACCATCAACCTGGAATGGACTGCACAAGACACGAGTCCTGGAGACACGGTGGATATTTACGTGGCGGACAACCAGGCTGGTGCAGATGCCTCTCCTGTGGTGCGCGGTATCCCTGTGGGAAATCAATCGTATACTTTCAAAACAAGCATCCTGCCAGCGGGGGAGTACTACTTCTCGCTGCACCTGATGGATGTTGAGAGCAACGGGTGTGGCGTCACTAAGGCCTCAACTCCCTGGGCAGGGCCGCTGACAATCAAGCCAGCGCCGGAATTGGAAATCCTGTCGCCTAGCATGCTAAGTGGCACCGATTATGCGACAACTGAGTTGGGTAACCCATGGGATATGAATGACTGGGAGGATATAATAACGCCGGGCTCACCCTACCCGGAGACTTTGACCGATAAAGATCTTAGCGACGGCATTTTCAGCGCTACGGCCTTGATTTTGCCTGGGCAGCCTTCATCAGACTCCCAAATTTGGTTGCATACAGACCCCAACTATCATCCAATTGCTACGACCAAATACCGCTACTTCTCAGTCCATCTGAAGGTTGACAGCCCATTGGATAAAGATATTAACTTCCTGGTCAAGAATGGCTGGGGGGGACGTGTAGTCTGGTGGAACACCGCTATTTCATCTGATGGCTCAGAGACAAAATATGGGAACCACTACGAGGGCTGGCGTACATATACGGTGGATTTAGCACGGGCAGTGCCTGACCCATCTGTCTCGGACTCTTACCAGGCAGATAATATCCTTACTCCGAAAGAGCAAAACCCTTTTCCTGCTCAAATTGGTTGGACTCAGCTTGGAGGAGCAAAATATCTGCGTTTTGACCCGCTGGAGACGACTCCTGAAGGTGCTGCAGCAAATGCCCATCGTTTTCACATAGATTGGGCCAAACTGACAGCCCCGGATGAAGTGAATAGTGGACAACCCTATCCTATCCGCTATGCTGTGACTGCTGCACGGTCTGTTTCGCTGGCCTTCTTCTATGACACAGACACAGACCCCTCCAATGGGCGATCGGTGATTGGCACTGAGACCATTCAATCACTTCAGGCGGCCAACGTGGTTAACAGTGCCAATCCATCTGGCGCTGGTCCCTCAGACGAAGACGACTATATGATCTATCTGCCCGTCATAACGCGAGTCTATTGTGGGGGTGACTTCTACGTATGGGACACTACTGGTGTGCCAGTTGGTACTTATTACATCTGCATCGAGGCCGAGGATGCCTACAACACTGTCTATCGTTGTAGTGATGCGCCGATGATCTTGCGCTGACGGGCCAGACGTGAGCACAATGGGACACCGCCGGCGTGCCGACTGGCCGCTACTGTATCCTGGCCGAGGTCACCGAGGGGTACAATACGACGCGTTGGTATAGCGACGTGCCCATCATTCTGAGCGATGATTGACCAAGCCAGGTGAAAAGCAGACCGGGGATATGGATTCAGACGGCAACAGGTTAGAACGCCAGCGTGTGTTGCTCATCTGCAACGATGTGGTCGGCGAAAACATGGCCGGTCCCGGCATACGCTACTGGGAGTTTGCACGGACTTTAGGCCAGCGCTTCGCCGTCACCCTGGCTGTGCCCCCCTTTGTGCCGATGGATGCCGTTCCATTTTCTATGGGAATGCCTTCTGTTTCCATCCGCGTCTGCAAGAGCGCTCAGGAATTGCGCCGCCTGCTCAGCGATTGCGACGTTGTCGTTACGCTGGGGGTGGTCTTGCCCTTTTACCCGTTTCTCGTTGAGTTGGGCAAACCATTGGTCCTTGATATCTACGATCCCTTCTTGCTGGCCGGGTTGCAGCGAGAGGCTGAAGCGGGTGTTTTAGAGCAGATCACTGCGCACGAAAAATGTCTTGAGGCGCTCAGTATCCAACTGCGTGCGGGTGATTTTTTCTTGTGCGCTGGTGAGAGGCAGCGCGATTATTGGCTGGGGATGCTCTCAGCGATGGGGCGTGTGAACCCCTATACCTACCAGCAGGATCCCACTTTGCGCCGTCTGATTGATGTGGTTCCCTTTGGTTTACCGAGGGAGCAGCCGCGACGTACACGTGCTGTTCTGAAAGGAGTTTATAAAACCATCGCTGCGAACGATAAGGTAATTCTATGGGGGGGAGGGATTTGGAATTGGTTTGACGCGCCCACGTTGATCAAGGCCATGCCTCACATTCTCCAGCAGCGTGACGATGTAAAACTTTTCTTTATGGGGATTAAGCGGCCGAATCGAAGTGTGGTTAAGATGGAAGCCGTTGACCGTGCTATGGCACTCAGTAAGGAGTTGGGGCTTTACGACAGGTACGTGTTCTTCAATGATTGGGTTCCATACAATGAACGGCAGAATTTCTTGTTGGAAGCAGATGTTGGCGTCAGTCTGCATCTGGATTATGTGGAGACTCGTTTTGCCTTTAGAACACGCTTGTTGGACTATCTATGGGCGGGGCTGCCCATCGTTGCCACTGGCGGTGATGTGATGGGGGAAGCCTTGGCAGCCCAGGGGCTGGCTGGCCTGGTTGCTCCTGGTGACGTTGAGGGCGTCGCCACAACTATCCTGAACCTGTTAAACAACCCTACCTGGCGTGCAGACCACGCTGCGCGCTTTAGGGAAGTAGCGGCTAACTATCGCTGGGATGTCGTAGTGCGCCCATTGATAGATTTTTGCGCCTCCCCTTCCTTTGCCCCTGACAAGGATTATCTGCGCCAGCATTGGCTTGTGGGTGATACGACGCAACAGGGGGCGTGGAGACGGCTTTTGCTCAAGGGTTGGCGTGCCTTACGGCTGGGTGGAGTGTCGGGAGTGCTGGGGCAAGGAAAGGAGTACATCCGTTGGAAAATGAGGAGATAGGTAAAGGAAGTGGATATCTGATTGAGGTCCAGGTTTGAGAATGTGGAAAGCGCTCCAGTTGCTATTTCCTTCTTAGCCTGTTCTTGAGGATCTCTCTCAGCGGTATTTCCCCCAGGTTGTCCGAGAGCATAGTCTCCAGGGCCTCATTTGAAGTTCTCCTCCGCTTTTGGATGGCACGTCGTTGACGCAAGATGCGAGGTAAAGCGCACAAGAACATAATCGTCCCTGCCAGTGAGTGAAAGGGCTTTTTGTAGACCAGGAAGAAGTAAATCTGGCCATATAGCAGCGTCCAACTATGCTTTAACAGCAGCGCCAGGGGGATATTCTTGAGCAACAACGCCAGGCGATTGCGGGTCATCAAGTAAACGTAGCGCGAGCGAGCAAGGCCAGAGCCGTGTCCTTGGTGAAGTATTTCGGCGGTGGGAACGTACAGGCAACGGTAGCCCAGCAGGCGCCCCCGCAGCCCCAGGTCTATGTCCTCCAGGTAGCTGTTAAAAGATTCGTCGAAGTCCCCCACTTCCTCCAGAAAGTCGCGCTGGTAGAGGACCGCACCAGCGCAAGCGGAGAAGACTTCCTCAACCTGGTTGTAAGCCTCGACTGGCTCACCCGCGCCACGTTTTCGGGCTGACCCGTACCAGCTCAGGGTGTCGCCTGCCTCATCTATTGTGTTGGGATCTTCGAGTTTGAGCATTTTGGAGGCTAGACAGCCCACATCGGGCGGGCTCTGCTCCATCGTTTCCACCAGGCTGAGCAGCCAGTTCGACTTGGGCACGGTATCCACGTTAAGCAGGGCTATATATTCGGAACGTGTTCGTTGAATACCTGCGTTGACCGCTGGTGCAAATCCTCTGTTCTCTGCGAAGGATAAAACTTGAACTTCAGGATAGTGTTGCTTGACAAAGGCTACCGAGCCATCGGTGGAACCATTATCAACCAGGATCACTTTGAAATCCCGGTAGTGTTGTGCTCTCAGGCCATCCAGGCAGCCGGCTAGCCATCGGCGGGTATTCCAATTAGGTATAACGACTGTGACCTTGGGCCAGGAGGCGGATGTGTTCATATTAATGCCTTGCTATGGATGTTTAATGTTCTTTGCGCCGGACCAGCAAAACATCTTGGTACGACAGGCCATCTTCGCGCCCGCTCCAGGTCCCGTAATGCACCGTGCGCAACTCCAACCTACATTCTGACAAAAGTTGAAGCAGACACGTTTCGTCGTAGGCTACGGCGCTTTCCGGAATGGCTGCATCCCGCGTGCGGCAGGGACCTGTACCATAATTGAAATTGATGTCATTGTGCCCTTGCTTTGCCAGCGATTGCTGTATTCCATTGAGCAGGAAAAAGGTGAAGAATCCACGCCCGTCCCGGCGTAACAGGCGGGCAATTTCACATAGATAGTTTTCAGTGTCTTCCGGCAGAAGGTGGGTGAAGACAGAGGTGAGAAAGATGAAATCAAAACTTTCATTTCCAAAGGGGAACGTGTACTCTTTAGCCAGATGACGCCCGTAGGGATTGTAGCGCTTGTTATATAGGTCGGCGTGCAAAAAAGAAAAATTGGAGTGGCGGCGTGAGATATTTCTCTGGCACCAGACGATTGACTGTCTGGTAATGTCTACGCCCGTGTAAGATCCAGCACGGCTTAGATGGCTGGTTAGAGTTATTGCCATACGCCCGCTACCGCAGCCTATTTCCAGAATTCGTTCATCCGGCTGTAAATTTCCTATTTGGATGAACAGATTCAGAAATTCCTGTCCGGTGGCTCCAAAATCGCTACCTCCCACATCGCGTAGCCACCATGGGGGAAAGTGTAGCTCGCCCTTTATGGCGCGGTTGATAAAGTCTTTCAGAATGGTCAGAGGACCAGGCTTGAAGAAAGGTTTTGGGGATTCATTCATAATGAACTCATCGCCTTTGTTTGGTTTGATCAAGTACGTGTTGATATACCCTGCGAAAAGAAGCGATCATCGCCTGTTGTAAGAAATCCCGTTTTCCCACTTGTTGAGCTGACTTTTGTAGCGCTTCGTATTCGGTTGCCAGTGCTTCGATGGCAGTAAGTATACCCTCGGGGGTTGAGTTGTCCACCACTACGCCGCAGCCTGTTTCCTCCACATAATCCGCCATAGGAATGGCTTGACTGACCAGAACCGGCTTCCCAGCAGCCAACGACTCAAGCAGGGAATGGGGATACGATTTGACGATGCCCGGGGCGGTGGCCAGTGTGATGCTGGCATGTACGCCTGCCAGTATTTTGTTAACATCTACCTGTTTGTTTAGCACCACGACCTGCTTTGCCAGATTCATCCGGTGCACCCGACGTTCCATTTCATCCGCCAGTACCCCGCGCCACAGAAAAACCAACCGCAGGTGGGGCGCTTGCTGGGCTGCCAACAGCAGTGCTTTCACCCCTTTGGTGCGGAACTGGCCCTTCGTCCAGGGGGCCGACCCAACCATCAACCTGATTTCTGACCGCAGCGGCAGGGGAGAGCAGGTCGCTTCACATGTAAAACGGCTGGTATCAATCCCGGGTCGGACCAGGATCGCATTTTCCAGCCCCCACGATTTGAGCCGTTTCAAACTGCGTTCATCGGATACGGCGATGGCGGCCAGGGAAGAGAAGAAAGCCACGTTGGGCCGCCTGTCCCTGACCCCGCAGGTGACGGAATAGATGACCGGGCGTCGTAGTTTGAGCAAGTAGGGAAAGGGGAAGGGATCAGGATTGTAGAAGTGGTGTAGGTGCAGGTTGGCTTCACGGCTCCGTAGTTCTTTTAGTTTGTGGAAGCCAAAGAGTAGCCGAGGGATGTAAAGGGGGAATTCTGGGTTCGGATTGATGTGGATCACATCACCGCCAAAATATCCTCGCAGGGCGGTGATTTCTTGCGAGATGGCCTCGGCTTGCGGCATCTTGGGGGGCAGGGTAGCCAGATGATAGAGAATGTTCATCGCCTGGGAGGCTCCGCCTGGCTGTCAAATCGTCCCACTGCGCCAGAAGCGATAGCCAGCACGCGCTCGTTCTGGCCGCCAAATCGTCCTCGCAAGCCATCGAGAAGCCCCAGGCGGACGGCTCGAGCTGTGGATAGTTTGCCGTTCAATTGCATTTTCATCGTTAGGGCCAGGCTGTAAAGAGTCCAGAAGCCATAGAACAGAATTTTCCACCTCTGATGAAACTTGCGAATCAGCAGGAAGCGGTTGCGAATGATGTAGTAGGTATAGAGCGTGTCTCGAAATTTGGACGAGCGCCCCAGGTCGTGGAAGGCTCGGGCGCGGGTGTCTATGGCGCTAAGGTAGCCGTGCTGTCCGGCACGCAGGCATAAGTCAGCCACCTCACTGCCGTAGAAATAGTCTTCATCCAGGAGGCCAACCTTGCGAAAGACTTCGGCCCGCCCCACGATTACAGTCCCCGGCACACACTCGACGATTTGAACAGGTCTGCTGGTCGGCAATTCATAGTTCTCACCAATGTGCGAGTGGTGGTGTCGGGCTGGATCCTTGCTCCCGGCTGCCAGTAACCTGTCTGTCTGTTCAGCATCAAAGAGCAGCGGCCCAATTAAGCCTATTTGTTCATTGGCCTGGAGGGTTTCCAGAAGCCTGATGACATCGTTTTCCTCAACCCAGGCATCATTATTTAGCAAGAGAATTGGCGCATCTCCCATTCCCACAGGGAGTGAGAGTGCCTCCACAATCCCCCGGTTGTTTCCGCCAGCAAAACCCAGGTTGGTTGAGTTACTTATCAGGTGAACTTCAGGACATTCACGCGAAATGACGGCGGGGCTGTCATCAGTAGAACCATTGTCTACCACCAGAATCGTCGGCTGTAGACGTTTCCAGGAGGCGATGCTGCGAACGCAGCGGACTGTATCAGCCGCCGCATTCCAGTTCAGGATAATGATCGCCAGTTCCATGCGTTGAACGCCCCACAGGTACCTGGTACCTGATTTTTGGTGGTCCTGTTGATTCAGCCGGTTTGACTGGGGGCGAATTGTAACATAGAATACTGGTGCGGTCAAAAGACTTGGGGAATGGGGAGCAGGGATGCCTGGGATGCATTTGGTCATCAATGCAACAGAGGTTGGGCGGCGGCGTGGTGGGAACGAGACCTACATAACCGGGCTGGTTGGAGGGCTGGCTGTGCTCAACCCCCCGATTCGGGTGAGCCTGCTAACCTGTGACTGGGGCAGGCCACTGAATCTTCCGCCCGCCTTTCAACAGGTGAACTTAGGGCTGTATCGCCGCCTCCCCTTTTTTCTCTGGCAACAGACCATTGCCCTGCGTCGGTTGAAAGCGGATTGGTATCTTTCGACTTTCTTCTTGCCTCCTATAACCCCTTGCCGGGGGGCGGTGCTGGTACACGACTTTTCCTTTCGTGCTCATCCAGAGTATTTTCCCACCACCATCGCTTTCTACATGCGCCTTCTGACCAGCCTGGCAATACGTCGAGCAGAGCGTGTCGTCGTACTCTCTGATTTCACACGTCGGGAACTGGCGCGCTTTCACCCGACGGCGATCGAGAAAGCTGTCGTGGTGTACCCAGGTTTGGGCCGAATATTCCGTCCTGAGCAAGGGCCTGAGGACGGGAAGATATTGCGCGCTTATGGGGTGGCCCCAGGCTATATTCTGGCGATGGGTAACATCCACCCCCGAAAGAACCTATCTCGCTTGCTTGATGCCTATTTGATTTTGAAGGCGAGGAGAGAGTCGGTGCCGGCAATGGTCTGGGGCGGATTACAACGTTGGGAGAGCGGAGAGCTTGTGGGGCGAGCCCGCTCCGCTGGTGTGGTTTTGCCCGGTTTTATTGCCCAGGAAGACTTGCCCACCTTCTACCGGCAGGCTGAGATGCTGATCTACCCTTCCCTTTACGAAGGGTTTGGATTGCCTCCTGTTGAGGCAATGGCCTGCGGTACACCGGTTATCACAAGCGATACGACCAGCCTGCCCGAAGTGGTTGGCGAGGCCGCCTTGACGGTAGACCCAACCAATGCGGAGGAAATCGCGGCCGCGATGGTACAATTACTGGATGATACGTCTCTGCGACGGTTTTTGCGGCGAGCAGGCATCGAACGAGCCCGGGAGTTTACCTGGAGGCGCACAGCTCGACGTCTGCTGGCCTCACTGGAGAGTGGTGGATTTGTCCTTTAGAAGAAGAAGGCACAGTGAACATTGAAATAGGAGCCGCTCGGTATGTATTTCAAATATTATGGCTTGGCTTTTATCTTGGCTTTAGTCTTTTTGCCCTGGCTAAACAACTACTTTTGTTGTGATGACTGGCCGGTTATCCTGAGAAATATGCAGTTTTCGTGGCAGGACGTACTAAGTTGGTTTGCGGGCTTGCGAGGCGGCTCGTATCGGCCGGTGCATGATGTATTTGTTGCCCTGGGCTGGCAATTATTCGGGTTAAATCCACTTGGCTATCGTCTGTTGAGCGTCGTTTTATACGCGTTGATATCGGCCCATGTTGGGGTATTGGCGCATTTGCTCACGCGCGACGGGCGCATTGGGACCTTGGCAACCATTTTGTTTTCTGTGTTCGCCACTCATGCGGAGCCAGTTTTGTGGTTTGCCGCAACCAATGAGTTGCTGGCAGGTTTATTCATCCTGGTCAGTACGATAAGTTTTATCTTGTTTCGAAGGACGGGCGATAATTTGTGGCTTGTGGCTGCAGGTCTTAATTGCTTGTTGGGATTGGCTTCCAAAGAGACTGCCTTGTTGTTGCCGCTTATGTTGTTGGTCTACGATGGGCTTTGGTTTGAACCAGCCAGGGATAAGAAGCTCGATTGGCGATTTTTTACGCCCGTGTTGCCCATAGTCCTGCTGTGGCTAGCCTTTCTATTGTTTAGAATATCCCAGGGTAGTGCTTACACTTCCGCTGTTGAGTTTAACATTCCTCGTCTTGCTATGAACTTTGCATATTATATGTTGATTGGCGTGTTTACGCTCCCGAATAATTACGCTTTTTGGGCCTCTTTACCCTCGTGGCAAGCACGGCCTGTATTGCCGATTGTGACCCTCATTTCTTCCACGAGTATTATCATAATGACCGGTTGGATGTGGTTTCGAGAGCGGATTTGGCTGACCGGTGAGCAGTACAGGAAATCGTTATGGTTTTCCTTTGTTTGGATTGTTGTCGCGTTGGCACCTGTTATCTTTATTGTCTCAGAACGGTCAGTTTTTTTATCCTCTGTTGGCATTGTGTTGGTGTTTTCCACTGTATTTGTCGGTGCATGGGATACTGCAAAAGAGCATGGCAAATGGATGAAACGAGCGGTGGCAATTGTTATCATACTATATGCTGGGCTAAATGCCCATGTTTTGGGGTACCGTAGTGTGTGGTTTGGCAGGTCAGCAAAGGTCAGTAAATCCGTTCTGATGCAACTAGATAGCCAGATCGAAAACTTACCCACTGGCACTCAAATTTTGCTCATCAACTTGCCTGACCATATTGAGTATGCATTCACATTCAGAAATACCTTTCCCTCAGCAACCAAGATTCTAGGATATGATTTTGACATTGAGACTATACTGGATACCGAGCTAGTTGGATTATCACCACAACAGCAGGAGGACTATGTAGATCAACTTAGGGAAGAGTCAAATGGTGTCGTTTTTTGGTATAGAGATGGTAAGTTAGTGCCAGGGAGAAATTGAGGGCCGGGATCTCCGATACCCTGGACACGGATTTTGGTTGTTCAGGGGCCACCGAGACTATGTCTGGCGGCCCTCTGTTCGTGCGGGACGAGTTGATTCGATAGGCTGGTCAGAATGACGATAGTTGTGGCTGGTGACGTGAGCCCTGCTCGGGGGGTTGGATGAACAGAGGAGGGCGACAGATTGCGAAAGCGGCGGCGCTGGTGATGACGTTCTTCGTCGTGAGCCGTGTGCTGGGGCTGGTGCGCCAGGTGGTCATCAGCGCACTGTTTGGCACCGGCAGCGATCTCGACGCCTACCTGGTTGCGGCCCGCATCTCGGAGACGGTCTTCCTGGTCGTCGCGGGTGGGGCGCTGGGCTCGGCTTTCATCCCCACCTTCGCCGACCACCTGGCAAAGGAAGACCACGCCGGAGCCTGGCGGTTGGCCTCGGCCGTCGTCAACCTGGCACTGATTGTGCTGACCGTCGCAGCGGGACTGACAGCGGTCTTCGCGCCGGCACTGGTACGGACGGTTATCGCCCCCGGCTTCGCCCTACCTCAGCAGGTGCTCACGGTCAGCCTCTTGCGGCTGATGTTGATCTCCCCGGTCATCTTCGGCGTGAGTGGCATTGTGATGGGAGCGTTGAACGCCCATCAGCATTTCCTCCTGCCAGCACTGGCTCCCTCGGTCTACAACCTCTCCATCATCGGCGGGGCGCTGCTGCTGGGGCCACACCTGGGCGTGCGGGGGATGGCGGTCGGCGTAGTCGTGGGGGCGGCGCTGCACTTGCTGGTACAGGTGCCGGGGCTGTTGCGCTACGGCGCGCGCTACGTCCCCACGTTGGGACTGGATAACCCCAGCGTGCGCGAGGTGGGGCGGCTGATGGCCCCGCGCGTGCTGGGCACGGCCATCGCCCAACTCAACTTCGTCGTCAACAATAGCCTGGCCTCGGGGATGGGTGAGGGAGCGGTTTCCGCCATTAACTACGCCTGGATGCTGATGACGCTGCCGCAGGGGGTCTTCGCTCAGGCAGTGGGGACGGCTGCCTTCCCGACCTTCGCCGCGCAGGCGGCTCGGGGGGAGCGGGCCGAGATGCGGAGCACATTGGCCGCGACACTGCGGGCGGTTTCCTCTCTCTGCCTCCCGGCCACGGTGGGGTTGCTGGTGCTGGGCCGGCCGTTGGTGGGGCTGCTTTTCGAGCGAGGGGCGTTTGAGGCGGCATCGACGGATGCGGTGGCGTGGGCGCTGGCCCTTTACGCACTGGGGTTGGTGGGACACGCTGGGCTGGAGATCATCGCTCGTGCCTTCTACGCGCTGCACGACACGTTCACGCCGGTGTGGGTGGGCGGACTGGCGATGGGTCTCAACGTGGCGCTGAGCCTGACGCTGCCGGGGGTGTTCGGGCTGGCGGGTTGGCCACCCCACGCGGGGCTCGCGCTGGCCAACTCGGTCGCAACACTGCTGGAGCTGGTGGTGCTGGTGGTGTTGATCCGGCGGCGGATGGACGGCCTGGAAGGTCGGCGGACGCTGACTGCCTTCGCCAAGAGCGGGCTGGCATCGCTGGCAATGGGGGTGGTATTGCTGGGGTGGCAGGCTGTGCTACCGAACGCGGGATCGCTGGTACTCGGCGGCGGGGGTATCGTGTTGGGCGCAGCGGTCTATCTGGGTGTTGCATTGCTGCTGCGGGTGGAGGAACTGCGAGCAGTGGGGGAGTTGATCCGGCGTTGACAAGCGTGAACAGGATTGACAGGAAGCCAACATAGTGCTTCGAGAAACCTGACTTGAAGGATCAGATGATGGCTCAAGTCTCTGTGGTGGTTCCAGCTTATAATGAAGCAGACCGTATCCGAGTATGCCTACATGAGATTGCGCTTGTACTGGAAGACTTGGATTACGAAATCATTGTCGTAGACGATGGCAGTCAGGATTCTACGTATCAAGAGATGATAGCCATTGCTGCCGAGAACGCGCGTATCCGCCCAGTGCGTCAATCACCCAACCGAGGCAAGGGAGCAGCGGTGTTTCTCGGCTTTCAGTACGCCACGGGTGAGATCATAGCCTTCCTCGATGCGGACCTGGAATTACATCCAAGCCTGTTACTGTCTTTCATCAAGATTATGCACGAGACGGGGGCTGACGTGGTTATTGGGTCCAAGATGCATCCCGGTTCCGAATTGAGGTATCCGTGGTTCAGGCGCATTACGAGCGTTGTCTATTCTCTCCTCATTCGATTTTTATTTGGCCTGGACTTACGCGACACTCAGACCGGGATCAAGCTCTTCCGGGCCAACGTGCTGCGCCGCGTCACCCAGCGACTGAAAGTGCGACGGTTTGCTTTCGACCTTGAGCTTATGGTCGCTGTCAGCCGCTTCGGATACAAGATCGTCGAGGCGCCCGTTGTGGTTTCATTTCAACGCACTCATAGTGGCCGAATCGGTGCACTGACGATCGGCTACATGTTTGTGGACACGCTAAAAGTATTTTACTGGGCCAGCTTCTGGAAGTGGCTCGAACCTAGTCCCAGGGTCAAATTCTTGATGGTTGCTTTCGTCCTGGGTTTGATTATGGCGAGCACGGGAATGGCACACTGGCTAACGTTACACATTCCTATTCCTTCCCAGTTATCCACGCTCGCCTGGGTTCTCACACTTAGGTTTGTGGATACCAAGGTTAGGGACTGGATTATGATCGGTTTTGGCCTGGTGCTTGTGGTATGGGCGCTGGTTGAACTCAACAAGAGCTTGCTGGCTGCCTTTGCTCGCGCGGATAAGGGTGATCTGGCTGGCATTATACGCCGCAATCACCAAACCCCTGGTGATCTCGACGAGGAGACCCATGATGAGTGACCCCGGTTTTGACTATGATTCGGTGCCCGGTGACTACCAATTTCGTGTGATGCAAAGCGGGCCTCGACTGCAGCGTTTTTGGCACCGGAACAAGCTACGGGTAATAGACCATGTTCTCGAAGTGACGCTGCGTGACTGTGTTGCGGAGATCGGATGCGGGGCCGGGAACTTGATCTTGCATATCGGCAAGGGGGCCAGGGCAGTGATCGGCATTGACATCAGTCAGGAGGCTGTGCGCTTCTGCCAAAAGCGGTCCAGCAACGAGGGAGTCGACAACTCGCTTTTCCTGCAGGCCTCTGGCTATGCCTTATCCCTGGCCGATAATTCAATAGACAAGCTGCTCTTTGTCGAAGTGATTGAACATCTGCAAGACCCGCAAGACTTCCTGAAAGAGTTGTACCGGGTGCTCAGACCGGGAGGAGAGATCCTTATCACTACGCCTAACTATCACAGTCTGTGGCCTCTATTGGAATGGACGCTCGATTTGCTCAACCTGACCCCCAAGATGGTCAATGAGCAACACATTTATCGTTTCACGCCTCGGCGACTGGCCACAGTGATTCGATTAGCCGGTTTTGAGGTCACGAGTTTATGCACCTTCTATATTCTCAGCCCATTGGTGCAATTTGTTTCCCCTGCGTTGGCTGATTGGCTAGTAATCAGCGAACTGCGTTGGAAATCCAGGATGGGGATGCTGATCTATTGCCTGGCCACCAAACCTGAATGACTTACTCGAAAGGGACGATGCCTTCCGGCGACAGTTGGCGGACTTTGAGTTCGGCCTGGTCCAGTTGGGTGCCGCAACGTGCGGCCAGCGCTTGCCCGCGCTCGAAGAGGGCCAGGCTCTCCTCCAGCGCCAGTCCTCCCGCCTCCAGTTTGCAGACAGTCTCTTCCAGTTCGGCGAAAGCCTGCTCGAAGGTCAGGTTTTCAATTTCGTTCATCATGTTCTCCTCGCTGATTGGCACTTGGGTCATGCCATGGTATGATTCGGTATGAAGGAGGCACAGAACGGTGGACAAGTCACGGTTGCGCCAGTTGTTGGGCCGGTTACCCGATGGCTTGATGGAGCGAGTAGACAAGGCCCTGCGCATCAGCGTGGGCATGCAGCCATTTGAGCTTTAGCCCAGCCGGGGCTTGGCCAGCACTTCCATCACGCGCAGGTCGAAGAACTGCTGCACGTGGGCGGGGACGAGGACGACGGCGGTGTCGGCTCCCCGGTCGGTGCCGGCGATAGCAATGCAAGGCTCTCCCACCCGCACCAGCCCGGCGTCGGCGGCCATCAGCGCGATCTCGACGCAGACTTTCATGCCCTCGCCGAAGATGCGCAGCGTCTGTGCCACGACTTCATCTATCGCGTAGGTGCCCCACTTCTTGCGCACGGCACGGCTGATGCCGCCGAAGGCATGCTGGCAGGTGAGGATCTCCGCACCGACGGCCTCGATGGCAGCGCGGTTCTCCTCCATCAGTTCCTGGGTATCAGGGCCGGCAAAGCCGGTGGAGTGAGTCACGACGACGACCTTGTATCCCTGGAACTGTTGCGCGGCCTGGACGCCCGTCTCCCCCCGCGTGCTGGCGACCAGCACGGTGTGTATGCCCAGTTCGTCGGCCCGCTGCCTGGCGACCTTCAGCGTGCGGACGGTGTTTTTCGGGCCGGGGCTGTCGAAGTATACAGATTGGATGGTGGTTTCGGACATAGCAGCCTCCCTTGTTCAATAGTCACTTTACCTTTGCCTCAAGCTCTCCATCAACGACGCGAATGCCGAGCGCGTCTCCCGGCGCGACCTGGGCCACCGAGTGCACGATGGCCCCCGTCTCCCGGTGGCGCACGATGGCGTACCCCCGCTCCAGCGTCCCCAGCGGGCTGACCCCCGCCAGCCGCCCGATCAGTCCACCTAGTCGCTCGCGGTGCAAGGTCAGGCTGTGGCGCATCGCCGCCTCCGCGTGGCCCAGCAGGTCGTCCACGCGCTGGCGGACCTGGACCAATTGGGCCTCGGGCGAGAGGTGCTTCAGCGCTCGCGCCTGCTCGGCCAATCTCCATCGCTGTTCCTCAATAGTCGCTTGCAGCGCCGCCACCAGCGCCGCCGACAGCCCTGCCACCTGCGCGCTCAGTTCTACCCGGTCGGGTGTGACCAGTTCGGCGGCGGCGGAGGGGGTGGGAGCGCGCACGTCGGCGGCGAAGTCGGCCAGCGAGGAGTCGGTCTCGTGCCCCACGCCGCAGATGACCGGGATGCGGGATGCGGCGACGGCGCGGGCCACCTGCTCGTCGTTGAAGGCCCACAGTTCCTCCAGGCTGCCGCCACCACGGGCGACGATGATGACGTCCACGCCGTCCACACCTTCGCGCTCGTTGAGGGCCTTGAGCGCGGCGACGATGTGTGGAGGGGCCGCGTCTCCCTGCACCGGCGTAGGCGCGAGGAGCACCTCCGCCAGCGGATAGCGGCGGCCCAGCACGTTAATGATGTCGCGCAGTGCGGCAGCAGAGGGAGAGGTGACGACACCGATACGACGGGGGAAGCGAGGCAGCGGCCGCTTGCGCTCCGGAGCGAACAACCCCTCGGCCTCCAGCCGCGCTTTGAGCGATTCGAACTGCTGATAGAGGCCGCCTATGCCGGCCGGCCGGAGTTGATCCACATAGAGTTGGTAGCGACCACCGGCCTCGTAGACGGACACCCGCCCGTGAGCCAGCACCAGGTCGCCGCCTGTGGGCAGGTAGGCCTGCGCTTGGGCGACGTTGCGCCACATTACGCAACTGACCTGGGAGCCAGTGTCCTTGAGCGTGAAGTAGTAATGGCCAGAGGAGGCGCGGCTGAAGTTGGAGACCTCCCCCTCGACCCACACGTCGCTCAGTTTGGGCTCACTCTCGATGGAACGGCGAATGGTGCCGGTGAGTTGACTGACGGTGTAAGGCTCGGAGAGGGTCGAGCCGCCGAAGAGGCTGAGTTGTTCAAACATCGTGGGGGTATGATAGCGCAGGGGGGGAGAGATGTCAAGTGTGAGGGGGTCGAAGTTCAACCGGGCGGAGTCTACAGGTTGCGCAGGAGCGCGCCGAGGATGAGCAGGCCGCCGGCGACAGCCAGCGCGGCGGTGGCGTAGGGCTCCGGGACAGGGAAAAAGCCGAGCACGCCGAAGAGGCCGATGATGTAGAGGATGGAGGCAATGATCAGGGTACCCCGGCGCGGAGCGCGGGTCATAAGCACCCGGCGGCTGGGTCGGCGGGAAGAGCGTCGCCGTGCCATCTACCTATCCCCTCAGCGCCTGCCAGACGAAGATGAGGATCATCAGGATGGCGATGAGGAACTGCACGCCGCCGGAGAGGGTGCAGCCGACCAGCCACCCGCCGCCGGCTTTGAACGCCTCGCGCCAATCTTTGCGCCTGTACCACTCGGCCAGGACGACGCCAGCGATGGTGCCGACGATGGCGCCGGGCACCGCGCCAACCCCCAGGAAGATCGCGCCGACGATGGCCCCAATCGCCCCCAGCACCAGCCCGGCCAGCAGTGACCAACCGGAGGCCCCGCCGACCTTGGCCCCGGCCTGGCTCATCCATAGGTCGGCAGTGAGGCCAATCGCGCCCAGGACGGTGAGAACGGCGAATGTCATGAGGTCAATGGTGGCAAATCGCTCGGCGACGGCGTAGACGAGCACCACGAGCCATACGAAGCCGACGCCGGGGACAACCGGCAGGATGACGCCGATCAGCCCGACGGCCATCGCCGCCAGCGCGAGCCAGAACGCCCACATCGGAAGTACCATTGTCGCTTGTCCCCTATTGTAGACAGACAGGGACACAGGTAGACGAGGCGCTTGTGTACCTGCCTACCTGTGTGCTTGTCTACTTGTCTGCTTCCCCCAGTGGGCCGTGCAGGATTCGAACCTGCGGCCAAAGGCTTAAAAGGCCCCTGCTCTACCGGGCTGAGCTAACGGCCCACGGTAGCAAGTATAACACGCGGGTGAGGGGTTGTCAAACCAGGGGTGCGAGAGGACCTGCACCTCTCGCGGCCATCCGCCCTTCGCTCCTAGCGGATGGGGATGCGCAGCTGCTGGCCCACGTAAATAGTATTGTTGGTCAGCCCGTTGGCTGCCATGATCGCTTCCACGGTGGTGCCGTAGCGCAGCGCGATGCGAAACAGGTTCTCGCCTCGCTGAACCACGTGGATAGTGTACTGAGATTCTGGGGTCGGCGTTGAAGGCAGCGTGCCACCAGCCAACTGTTGCAGCCCAGCCTTGGCCTCCTCTCCGTCAGGTTTGATGTCTAGGGCATGGCTGAATGCCCCCTTCGCTTCCTCAAGTTTTCCCTCAGCAGCGAGCTGGTACCCATAGCTCACGTGGGCTGCGTAGAGCTTCTCGGTCATCTCGTCGTATTCAGGGTTGATCTCCAATATCTGCTCGATCAGGCTGATGGCCTCTTCCCAGTTTCCCGCCTCCCACGCATCGTCCAGGTCTTGTTCCAGTTGCTCCTCCACGCTCAAGGTTGGAGTTGGTGTAACGGAAGCCTGCTGGAGCCCCGCCACAGCCTCCTCCCCGCCTGGTTTGATCTCCAGAGCCAGGTCGAACTGCGCTATCGCCTCGCCGCTGTTTCCCTCCGTCAAGAGCTGGGAACCATAATTGACGTAGGCCATGTAAAGTCTCTCCGCCATGTCATCGTAATCTGGGTCTATGGCCCGGATCTGGTTGATGAGGAATATCGCCTGGTCCCAATCTTCCGCCGCCCAGGCTGTCGCCAGCTCTTTCTCTAACTGAGTCAGGTTTATCGGTGTCACCGTGGGAATGATGCCAGGCTCTGCCTGGTCAGCCGCTCCAGAGGAGTAGGGGGAGGTATAGAGAGTGATATCCATGGTGAGGGTATGTAGTTTCTCGCCTTCTACGATGTTCACATTACTGATTATGAAGCTCTCAGATGTGGCTTCCTTGATCCGGGACATGAAGGCAATCAAATTGGGAACAGAGCCTGCGACTTGCAGTTGGAACGTCTTGACGTCGTAGATGTCCTTCTTTTCCTCCTCTGGACCAGGTTGGTTTTGCAGACTGGTGATCTCCACACCACTCTCGTTGGCGTACTGGTACAGATTGTTCAACACTTCAGCCGCCTGGGACTCGCTGAAAAAGAGACCAGATGCCTCGTCCAGTTTGGCCTGCGCCGCTTCCAGTTGCTCCCTTAACTTGTCGGGGTTCTCCTCCTGGGCCCTTTCGGTGTCCACCAGTTGTTGCTGCGCCGCAGCCAGTTGGAAGGCCAGTTCGCTTCTGGTTTGCCATTGTGGCAGGATGGAGAATCTGATGAAAAAAATGATGCCAAGCGCTGCCGCGATGATGACAACGATAGCCAGCAGGGAATAGAGGCGCTCCCCGGACGGGATACGCTCTCCCAATCTACTCAAGAAGTTCATGGCGATTCTGTCTTTAACTCCAAGGCAATCACAAATTCAACCGCCGTGGGGCTGAAAACACCTGAAGGCCTCCCACCCCCGCAGGCCAGCGAGGCTACGCCAGGAAGCCTTGAGGAACTTGAGGAAGACGATGGTGTATCCGTGGGCAAGGGCGTGCTTGTGGATGTAGGGGTGGGTGTGGGGGCAATCTCTTCAACGGTGATCTGATACCACTTGTCAGGGCCATACTGTCTCCGATTCGTCACTTCGACGAGAGCATTTACGTCACCGCTCTCAACTTGAAAGACGATTTCGGAACTCAGGTCGCCTGGTTCGTGATTATCGTCGCGATCATCGTTGGTGTAGATGGTTTCACCCAGGCTCACGGTCAGGAAAGTGTCCACCCCCGGCATCAGGCCTGAGGTGGAGACCCGGTAGTAGCGCCCTGCTTTGGCCAGGAACTCCATCCTGTCCGTGTCGTTATCCGGATAGAAATTGTGTTTCTGCATCTCTCCCATAGCGATGGGTTGGGGGTTAGTATCGTCGGGTTCATACTCGTCACGCAGGTCCGGAGTAGGCGTGGGTGTATCTGCCGGTGTGGCGGTGGGAGGGGGGAGACTCGTGGGCGTCGGTGTGGGCAGGGGCGTGGGCGTCGGTGTGGGTGTGGGCGTCGGTGTGGGTGTGGGGATAATCTCTTCAACGGTGATCTGGTACCAACTGTCAGTACCATACTGTCCCCGGTTCGTCACTTTGACGATCGCCTCCACGTCGCTGCCGGCCCCGGCTTGAAACATGATCTCGGAACTCAGAGAGCCTGGTTCGCGATCATCGTTGGTGTAGGTGGTTCCTCCCAGGATCATGGTCAGGAAAGTATCCACCCCTGGAGACAGGTCCGCGGTGGAAACTCGGTAGTAGCGCCCCGCTTTGGCGAGGAACTTGACCCTATCCACGTCGTAGACGGGATAGAAGTTGTGTGATTGTGGCTGGCCCAGGAGGATGACCTTGGGTGTGAAGTCATCCACCTCATATCCATCGGTCGGGTCGGGGGTCGGAGTGGGGGTCGCCGTGGGTGTAATAGTCGCGGTAGGCGTCAGAGGTGTCCCTGATGGTTCCACCGCCGTGCCCGTCGGTGATGCAAAGGGAGTGGCGATCAGCCTCACGGACTGCACGACGACGCGGGAGAAAAGGTCCGACTCTTCGAGGGCACGACTGTAGACCATCACAGCGGAGTCGTCAATGGCTCGCCCGTTGAGGGTGATTTGGTTACCGGAGTGGGCGACAGAATCGAGAGCGAGTTGGGACGGATCGTAGTTGCCAATGGCGGCCATTACAGCCGGCCAATTGACGTGACCGGCTGCCAGGGCGGAATATACTCCCTCAATCTCGTTAACCGTTCCCTGTACCTGGGCCAGGTCGTCCATAATCTCTTGGGCCTCGGGCTCTGGCGTTCCTTCGCTTGTCAGAGCCTCGTGGGCAGATTGGAGATTGGCTTCCGAACGGGTGATATCGCCACGGATGGTGGTGGAGACGAGGTAGAGAGGAAGGAGAAGGATGACCCCACTGATTGCTACCAGCCACAGGATTATCGTACCCCGGCGTGGGCTGCGTGGCTGGGGTTGCTCCAGCGGGCCGTTGAGGTCAAGAGAGTCTTGTGAAGCCATGTCAATTATCCTACCACAAAGCATCTCTTTCCGCAAATTGTAGTTTGGCAATTGTAAACTGAAGCAGATGCCTCACCCTATTCAAAGAGGGAATATCAGGGGGGAAGGGTCGTAGACAAGGGAGAACACTGCCCCCAGGCAGAGGAAGGGAGCATAGGGAATGTAGTTCCTGGGCCCCCAACGACGGGTGAAAAGAAGGATAAGAGCCGTGATCCCGCCTGCCAGGATGCCGAGCGACAGAGCCCACAGCACCTGCGGAAAACCGACCATCAGCCCGATGAGGGCGGCCAGTTTTACGTCGCCCCCGCCTATATCTCCTGGCTTAAGCAGGGCCACCAACAAGAAGGGTGCAAGTCCGACTGCGCCACCCAGGAGAGCGATGAGGGTATCCTTTCCAGGGGGCACAGAGTGAATGAGCAATGTCACCACAGCAGCAGGGTAGATCAACACATTCAGAACCAACCGGTATCGCAGGTCAATGATGGCGATGAGCAAAAAAAAGAAGCCGGTAAGAGCCAGCAAGAGCAGTCTCCATGATGGCCCGAAACGTTCCCAGAGATAGGCGAGGAGTAAGGCGGTGAGAATCTCCACTGCAACACCCAACCAGGACGATCTCTGGAGGTGAACCAAGTTTCTCTGGAATAGGGAGGATGTCAGTAGATACCACAGGGCGGACCTGGGCCGGGGAGTGGGTTCATACGAAGAAGCCGCGCTGCTGGAGGCGAAGCGCGGCAGGTAATCCCCGGCCCAGTTGAGAAGGCTCCCCACCAACAGTCCCACCAATGCACACGGAAGAGTCATGGCTCAGTCTATCCTTGCTATCCTGGGCTATCCACGAATCTATGCCTGGCGTAGCGTGTTACTCCTCACGATCTGCCCCATTACCTCCTGGCTCTTTTGTACCAGATCATCTATATCTATATCCTCCAAGTTCTTGCAGATGGATGCATAATAGCCCAGTGTCTCATCTTCCTCCTCGAAGATGCCCGACAGAATACCCTGTATCGTTTGGTCTTCTTCCCCTATTTCTTCATCCAGCCATTCATTTCCTTCTTCTTCTTCTTCACCTTCTTCCCACTCCTTCTCTTCTTCCTCTTCTCCAGCCTCCTGTTCTTCTTCTTGAGCCTGTTGTTCTTTTTCCTGAGCCAGCAGTTGTTCAAGTTCTTCTTCCAGATCTTCTACTCCTTGACCCAGCAGTCTTTTATGCTTCTTCACTCCGCGCCGCATCAGGGGAGAAACAGCAAGAGCAATCGCCGCCACCAGCGGCGCTGCTGACAAGACAGCGCTCAAGATGAGGATCTTATGATTAAGGAGAGAGGTTAATAAAGACTCTTCTGGATTCGGCAGTGCCAGCGCATCCGCCAGCGCTGCCAGGTGCTGGCACTCCTCAGGGCTGGATGCCTGAGACTGCATCGTGGCCATGAGGTTGGTCAGGGCTTCGTCATCCCAGCCAGCCAGGGCCTGCCTGGCTCGGGATACATCCCTGGTATGCCAATAGTCGTCCGCCACCAGGCCGACGAACGTCCTTTGGTGCTCCGGACGCAGGAGCCAGGGCTCGGAGTTGGTCCATTTCACCGGCCAGAGCCACCAACCGATGACCACCCAACCCAGGAGCAGCCCAGCCAGAAAGACCAGTCCGAGGAGGGTGCCTCGAGATCCCCTTACGAGGTCCTTGAGACCCGCCAACTTCCCCGCCTCAGCCTCATGATTGTCTACATTGTCAGATCCATTGAGGGTGGCCTCGAGGTGCCCTGATGTGGCTTGCAGATTTTCCTCTGTGAACGTCATAGCCTTTTCACATTACCAGATGTACCATTGAGGGGACGATGAGGAAACTTACCCCCGATAGGAGCAGCAAAATGGACAAATAGAAAAAGATCTTAAGTAAGTGCGATCCCTCGCTGGCTACGGCTGCGAATGCATTGGTCAAGGCAAGTGTAAGTATCATCCCTATCATTATCGTCTCAAGGAATGGAATCCGGGGGGTGCCGAAGAAAGCCATGTCCATTCCAGGCGATTGCACTGCCTCCTCACCTTGTCCCAGTGGCGCCATAGCCTCCTCTAACAGGATTGTGAATTGGCGAATGATCTCTAAGAGAAAGACCATAAGTGCTGCAAGTACAGTGTGCATCACTACTAAAAGCCAGGTAAAGGTGGCGGCAACACCTTCCCGTTTAGCCCGCAGCATGGCGGTCCTCATGGAGAATAGGCTGGAGAGAACTCCCGCTCTCTCCGGGTCCCCTCCCAGGTGTATCGCCCCATAGAAAACGCCCGTGGTCTGGTCTATCAGCTTGCTGCCTGTTTCAATTCCGAACATCCGCCAGCAGAGTTCAGGATTACCAATGGCTCTGAGCCTCAGGCTAAGCCTCTTTATGTCCGGTTCTAGCGTGGGAAAGGAATCTATCTTCATGTTGGTCAAAGCATCCGTCAGCGTGGTTCCTCTTGAGGTGGCCGTCCCCCCCAGAGAGCGAAAGAAGGCGCTGATTTCCGCGTCCTTCTTGGTGATTTTCCTGTCAGCGAACAGGCTGGCTACCCCTATAGGGGCCATAAGGAGAGATGCCACGATCATGGTCCATCCCCAATTCACTCCTAACAACGCGAGGGCCAGGCTTGTGACCCCTGCCATGGGGAAAAGGATGCGGAAGAGTTTGAGGCTGAGGTGCTGTTCCTTGGCACCTTCCGCCAGAGGGCCGTGCTTGGTTTCCTGCGGCGCTGATCGGGATAAGATCCAGGCTATAATAAGGCCCATTATGGCAGCTACTACCACCATCCCTACCATCGTGGCGGTTCCCAGATCGTAGATCATAGATGAAACCATGTTAATGATCACAATCAACGCCACCGAGACGGTAACGGCTGTATAGCCATCGTTCCATTTCTTCAGACTCTCCAGATTGCGCTCATACTCATTCGAGTAGTTCTCCCCCTGCACCCGGGCTTCCCGCGCCAAGAAGGCTGCCAGCGGCTCCCCTGACCTGAGGGCGTCAGAGAGCCGCAGCAGGAAGGTCTTCATCTCATCCGACTTCACACGTTCGCCAACCATGCGACAGGCATCAGGGTAACTGTAACGCAAATTCGCGACCAGGTCATTGATCGCACTGAAGCATTGGGCTGGAGGAGCGGGCAACTGGCGGGCAAGCGCGAAAACCCTGTCCCTCGAGATCCCTGCCGCCGACGTGGCAGACATGTACGTGAGCTGATAGAAGATATCGAAGCCCGAAATCCCTCTGCTGAGGTCAGAGAAGATTTTGCCGGTGCGCTTCTGCGGTGATTTTGAAGACGTCATAGAAATCCCTCACCTTTCTCTGTCTATGGAGCTTCTCAAAGATCTTCGCTCTCTTCTTAAGTTCTGTGTAGATCGCTCTTCTCTTGTGAGGAGGGATGCCTCGCCTCATGGCTATCTTTTCCTCCAGAAGATAGCTGTTCATGTAACCTGGAAAGTCAAAAGTGTCCCTTGTCGGGTTCCAGCGGAAGGCCTCGATGAAGGAGAAACTCTTGCTAGTTGGATCGTACCCCACGATCTCATTGATGCTGAGGATCCGCCGCACCATTCCTCCCCCACCGGGTGCCCTCACGGCAGCCTGAATAATCACCACGTCGAGGTTATCCACGTAAGCCCGGGGTATGTTAATGGGCTCTCCGGTAAGGCGCTGGATGAGCTTCTCCACAGAAGCAGCATGGAAGGTGGACAGCACCCCGTGCCCCGTTTGCATCGCCTGGAAGGCAATAGCCCCTTCTTCTCCTCTGATCTCTCCAATGATGATCCTGTCCGGGCGCTGCCTCAGGGCCGCTTTGAGGAGATCGAACATCCCCACCGCGCTATCTTTGCTCTCTCGCCCTGTTCCCCTGGTCACCTCTCGAATCCAGTTCTTGTGGGGGACCTGGAGTTCCGGTGTGTCCTCTATGCTCACGATCTTTTTGTCAGGGAGGATGAAGGTGGTGATGGCATTAAGCGTGGTCGTTTTGCCCGACGCCGTCGCGCCCGCGACGAACATATTCATACCCTCCTCAAGGATGAAGGAGAGATATGCAGCCATCATGTAGTCCAGAGTTCCGAATTCGATGAGTTCCATTATGCTGATAGGAGTTTCGCTGAACTTGCGGATTGTGAAGTTACTCCCTCGCTTGGAGATGTCGGTTCCATAGACGATATTTATACGAGACCCATCAGGAAGCGTGGCGTCCACAATCGGGTTGCGTATAGTGACGGGTCTCTTAATCCACTCGCCCATCCAGACCACGAAGTCGTCCAGGTCCTCGTGGGTGGGGAACACGATGGCGGCCTGGAGGCTTTTGAAGACCTTATGTTCGATAAAGATAGACCCCACCCCGCTGCAACTTATATCCTCAATGTAGGGGTCCAGGAGCAGCGGCTGCAGCACACTGAGGCCGGCCTTGTCTCGTGTGATGACGTACCGGAGCCCCTCCAGTTGCCGGGGCGTCACCTGAGTCTTCCCAACTCCGGCGTTGGTGGTGACGATCTCGTCTATCGCGCGCACAAGCGCTTCCTTTTTCTCCTCCTCTGTCTCCGCCAGGCCGATTTCCTCGGCCCAATCCAGGAGTTTGGCCTCTACCTCCGGCATGATATCCTCCAGATCCACCGTCATGTGAGGTTCTATGGGGATGTAAATATCTCTTGCGCTCGTCGGGTCGGGGTAAATGTGGATGAAGAGACCATCTTTAATCTGGTAGATCAGGTTACGCACCGCCAGGTCCTTCAGGTTCCTCGAGAGTCTAGGATAGTAGTCGGGAACACCGATCTCATCAATTGGAAGCCAGTGCAGGTAATCGTCGAGGAAATTATTCTCCGCGCAGGCCTTCTGTAGAGGCTTGGGGAGTAGAGAGTGGAGGCGGCGGTTAGAGTCGCGGGCGCGTCCGCTATTGCTCTTCTCATAGGCAAAAGGCAACTCCATCTGCGCCACAAAACTCTATCCCCTGACCTTGCTTATGGGTATGACCCTCATCCCCCATCCTGGCTCCACCTCGAAGCTGATGATATTGCCTGTGTGTTGATCTGCTCCCCTTACCTTCGTCACTTCCAAAGCCTTGACCATCTTCTGTCCCACCTCCTCAGTGCGCAGCTGGAGGTGGGCATCACAAAGAGACCGGATGCGGGCGAGGAGTTCACTGGTCAGGCCGTGAGAGTGAACGACGATGATGACACTTGTGCCATTCGCACACAGCCTCTTGCACTCCTCGAAAAAGATGAGCACCTCCTTTTCGGAGGAGCCGGGAATGGATGAGGTAAGAGAATCCACAATGGTAATCTCGTGCCCCTTCTCCTCCTTTTGCATGGCCTCCATCAAGATGGAAGGAGCATCCCCGCCCAGTCGCGAGGTCTCGATAGGAATTACCCTCAGCCTGCTCAAGAGGAGATAGTCCAGGATGCCTAAATTCAGGCTCTGCATTTGTGTGACCAGGCTCTTCACTGTGTTCTCGCTACTAAAGAGGGTTAGTCTATGTCCATTGTCCAGGCACCCACGCATCATCTGCTGGGAAAGCACGGATTTGCCGGCCCCCGAATCGCCCTCGATCAGGGTCAAGGAGCCCATGGGTATTCCTCCTCCCATCTTGACGTCGAGTTCGCTGTTCCCCGTCGAGATCACTGTCCCTTTCTCATCCTCTGCACCTATAAGTAGGGGCCTGACCTTGGTCAACAATTCCGCGACATCGAAAGGCATGATGAGGAAGTCGTCGGCACTTGTTTTAGGACCAATCTCTATTTCCTCTAACTGATCCTCGCCGGAGATCATGAGGATCGCCTGGTGATCCGTGGCTGGATCATGTCGCAGGCGGCGGGCGACTATGTTCCCCGTCATACTTGGCAGGTTGAAGTCCACTACTACGAGATTGGGCTGCTCCCTCCTGGCCAGTTTCAGTCCTTCGGGACCATCCCTGGTCGTCACCACCACGTAGCCCTCATCCTCGAGGGGCTCCCTGATTAGATTCATGATTTGAAGATCGTTCTCGATCAGTAGTATCTTTTTAGCCATCTGGACATCTCCCTCAATCTCGAAACTCCACCACCGGTCTTTGGGACAACCGGTAAAGCGATGTCTTCACTTGCCTCAGCAGGTCTCTCGCTTTAATCGGCTTGGTCAAGAAATCTACGGTCCCAATCTCGAGACCCTGTAACTGGTTTTCGAGACGGTCGGTAAATTGATGCCTCGCGTCATTATCAATTTCTCCCTCGGCGGTGAGCATGAGCACCGCTATGTGAGCGGTATCCGGATCGGTTTTCAGGCGGTAACAGACTTCGTACCCATTCATTCTGGGCACCATGACATCCAAGATGACGAGGTCGGGCTTCTCCTCTCGTGCCTTTCGTAACCCCTCTTTGCCGTCGAAGGCGGTAAGAACTTCGCAGCCTTGCTTTTTCAAGGCATGTTTGATGATTATCACCGTGCGACGGTTATTGTCAACGACAAGTACACGCGCCTTAGCACCCATCACTGCCCTCCCTCACGTCCAAGGGCACCTTGCTCCCATCCCAGTTCCGAAAAGAATGTCACCACGCGCCTTATCTCAACTTCCAGTTCTTCCAGCACAGCCGATCCGCCATCGAGTTTGTCCTCCTCGCCCATAGTCTCCATGCGCTGGGCCAGATCGCGCGCTGCCAGGCCTCCGACGTTGCCCAGGATGTCCTTCAGCCTGTGCGCCGTACTTTCGACATCCGGTGCGTCTTGCCGTGCCAGAGCCTCTCTCAACGCCTCCACCTGTTTGGGGCATTCCTCTGAGAACATTTCAACCACGTCTCGCAAGAGATCATCGTCCCCATCTACCACTCTCAGAGCCTCGTCGAGATCCACCGGCAGGGTGAACTGTGGTTTCTCCGCTACCTGGCGTTCTCGTACTCGTAGATCTGGGGTCCGAGGCAGGAACGGTTCAGTGCCCCTGTGGAGTTCGTCGGGGTCCACTGGCTTGCATACGAAACCATTCATTGCAACTCCTCTACCTCAGCCATCAGAATAGGAGGCTCACAGGCCAGTATAACTCAGAATCGGCTTTCTCGAGGTTTCACTTGTGTTACAGTAATGTTGCGGGTTGACACAACAGGGGGCAGTTTGCCCCTGGCATGTTGGTGCTGCTCTGCTCGCCCGGCCGGGCGTTAAACCGCCCAGGGGCGAAAGAAAAGCCCTCTGCGGGAGTGATTCACACACAGAGGGCCCTCCATTTCCAAGCCCAGGTTTGACCACTTCAGTCGTCGGGCACGATCTGTTTGTCCAACCCAGCCCTCAACCACGCTCAAGTGTAGACCCGGCGACGCCTTCCCTCTGACGAACAATTCCGACCAGTTCCGCGATTTCATTTCCAGCCCTCAGAAGGAAGGTGTCCGCCCCGACCGAAATGAACTTCCTGGTAAGATTGGGATTGGAAGTTACGCCAACAATAAAGGCCTGCGGCTTCCGGGCTCTGATCTTCTTGACTCCCTGAAACCCGGTCATTTTCTTCTGAAAGTTGTTGTACACGACGAACACGTCGTAGTCCAAGGCAGTTGCCAGGGCATTCTCACAGTAAGAAAACACATCAACCTCAGCGTTCAACCTGCAGGAGAGGGCTCTAGCCAACACCTCCCCTGCCGCGCGCCTGGCGTGTATGAGACAGATCTTCATCTTCCCATCTCCCGGTGAATCGCTCCTGGATTGGCCGTTCATACCAACGTTGCCCTCCAGACAGTACATGTTTGAGAGATCTAACGTGTAAAGACCGTCGAGGCGGTGATGCCATTGGGGGTGGCGATGGTCACCCACTTGGTGGATCCCTCCTTCACCGAGGGCGAAACCGATATCTGAATCACCATCTCCTCACCTGGATTGAGGATGTTCGGATCAAAAACCTGTGCTTCTGGGGGAAATACCTCTACCCACCTGTCTCCTGGCTGAGCATACGGAAGCCATTTTATGTAGTACCCATCAAAATCATCATAATACTGAATAATGACGTCCCAGCGGTCAAAGTCGGCCAACTTGATGTCTCCTTCGTTCCTGAGGGTTACCTCCACTATTGCGCCTCCGGCTATGGTTCCCGCGTCAACGGGCGCGGGATTTGTCCCGGCTCTCTCTTCCATTTGTTCTTCCATCGCCTGCCAGGATTTCACAACAGCCTCCTGTGCAGAGAAGTAACGCTCGGAGATAGTAAGTACCACCAACAACAGAAGGGCTATGACTATGAGTGCAGTAATCGCCGTCTCCATAGGTCACTCGCTGAAGTAGTACTCGTCGGAGAGGCCGTTGGGGGTCACCACTTTCACGAAGTATCTCCCCGATAAGACGGGACCACCACAGGTGATGGTAATCTGCAAAGTCGCCGTGGGTCTCCACTCGGTGTCGTTTTCCACCTCCCACTCCCAATAAGGGGTCCCCCCGGCCTCGTCTTTATGGGGGATGCGGGAGAAATCGCTCTCTGGCCCAAAGAAAACGTCGCACCTCTCGACTGCTTTGATGGACAAGGATCCGACATTCTTGACCCATACCAGTGCATTGCTGCCGCTTCCGGTGGCGTGAATGATCTCGATCTTACTTTTGAGGCGCTCGCCTATCCTCCTCTCCATGTTGATCATAGCCTCCCCGCCTTGGATGGTCGCGGGGTAGAGGGCGTTAAAGACAAATACCGCGGACACCACACCCGCTATGATCATGATGGCCGTCACAATTGTTTTATCCAAGGCTGGCCTCCTCGTTTGTCTTCTCTATGAGCGAGAGGGCCTCCTCTCCCCACGCTATTGCTCACTTGCTGCGACAACTACACTATGGAGGTCTGGTCTGTCTTCTCCTCAGATAGGTAACGCGATTGCTCTTCTTCTTCCTCTCGCTCCGCCTTTTTCTTTTGGATGGTTTCGATAGAACGCAGGATGCTCTCCGGAGGCGAGGACTCATCTGTTCTGAGAGAAGGGTAATAATGGAGTAGAAGTTGCTCCTGAATATCCAGGAGCGTTCGCTGTATTTCATTTTTCAGGATTTTCATTTCGTACTCGAGCATCTTGACCTTCTGTTCCACTGTCATAACGACCCCTCGTATCATCTCAATATGTAGGGGCGAACCCTCGTGGTCGCCCTCTTGGGCAGGTACAAGACCTGCCCCTACCCCGGTTTATTGAAAAGATAGGATCCCTCCTTATGCTTGCCATGACACAGTTTACTACACTCCTCACCCGGCCTCGGTTACGATTTCGTTACAGTAGAGTTTCACTCTCTGGTATCACAGGCCCTCGAGTGCATTCCCTCCCTTCCCCTCTCTACTTTCCTTTCCCTCTTATCTGTGCCCGCTGCCGACACGACTGCACCAGTTGCCCCGCCGCGTTGGCGCACACGCCGGCGAACAGCGCCACCATAACCACGAACCACAGCGATGGGAACAGCGCGCTGATGGTGGCCAAGATCAATACCAACGACGTCAGCGCGAGGGTCAACCCCGGGTTGGACCTGAAGAGCGCGACCGAATTACGCCAGGTCACCTTGCGCGCCCGCCCGTCTTCCTGATCCAGGAGCAGCGCCAGGGGGTACATCTGGAGGAGCAGCCACAGGAACGCCAAGGCCACCCAAAACGCCTGTAGCCAGGGGCTCAGAAGGGAACCGATCCCGAAGGGGGGGGTGTCCGATGTATAGAAGCGGATGTTGGTGAACAAGGTGATGGCCAAGAGGGTGTTGAGCAGCGCCAACATCCAGGCCTTCTTCTGCCATCGCGAAGGGCTGGCTGGTTTCTCCGGCAGGCTCTTCTGAATAGCCAGCAGCGTTTCTCGCATCGTTTCCTTCAGGATTTCCAATTCACGTTCGAGTTCCTCCACTCTGTGTTCCAGTTCCACGAGAACCTCCTCGTTTTGGCTATGGTGGTGGTCTCTGCTTAAGATAAGCGGTTCGACTGGGCCCTATGACCCAGCCGAACCACTCAGTCGAGACCCGCGAACTCGAAGGCGATCCGCCAGCCTTCCTTAGTTGAGATCCATCACTGGGTCAATGACGGCTGGCGTAGTCCTCTGGAGATTGAGGACCGCACCCCGCTGAGGTTTCACCTCGACGACAAAGATCGTGTTGGCTCCCAAGTAAGGAGAAAGGGTATTGGTGAGGGGAACAGTTATCTCCACCAGTTCCCTCTCTTCAAGAAGGGTATCCCCATCGTTATACCCCAGCCAATTCACTGACCAATTGGTGATCTCTTTGCGCTGGCTGCTGTCGCGGTACTCGATGACCACCACCCTACTCGTGGTAGACATGTCGACGGCCTGACCGCCAGCAACGTTGGCGACGGTGAAGATCACGTCTGAGATAACGTCAGTGGGGCTGATGTATCCTCCCCTGGCAATGACGCTTCCCTTGAGTTCCAGCGATCCCCTGACCTCCTCCAGGCCGGAGTACACCGCCTCCTTGCTCCGCTCGGTCGTGAACGTGCCGGCCGAGAGAATGGTGAAGGCGAAGACGGCTGCGACCACGACGAAGGCAATCAAGATAATCGCTGTCTCCAGCGCGGTGATACCACTTTCATCCCTTAGCAGTCTGTTCATCTTTATTTTCTTATTCATTTTCTTACCCCCATTCTAGTTGAGATCCATCACTAGGTCAATAACGGCTGGCGTAGTCCTCTGGAGATTGAGGACGGCACCCCGCGGAGGTTTCACCTCGACGACGAAAATCGTGTTGGCTCCCAGGGTGGGGCTGAGGCTGTTCAAGGGGACGGTGATCTCCGCCAGTTCCCTCTCTTCGAGAAGGGTGTCTGCATCGTTATACCCCAGCCAACTCACTGACCAGTCGGTGATCTCCTTGCGCTGGCTGCTGTCGCGGTACTCGACGACCACCACCCTACTCGTGGTAGACATGTCGACGGCCTGGCCACCAGCAACGTTGGCGACGGTGAAGACCACGTTGGTGATGGAGTTCGTGCTGGTAATGCCGTTAGCGATGATGCTTCCCCTGAGTTCCAGCGATCCCCTGACCTCCTCAAGGCCGGCGTACACCGCCTCCTTGCTTCGCTCGGTCGTGAACGTGCCGGCCGAGAGAATGGTGAAGGCGAAGACGGCTGCGACCACGACGAAGGCAATCAAGATGATCGCCGTCTCCAAAGCGGTGATACCACTTTCATCTCTTAGTAACCTATTCAGTTTGCTGGTCATTTCTTGTCTCCTTTGGATTTGACTATAGATTCGATTGACAGGTGAACATACACTGTTTCTTTCCTTTGTTTCTTGTCTTTCTTGTCTCTGTTTTTCATCTCCTTTCCCCCACCGATGAATCTGCCGAATATACCATTGATGCAGAGCAATATTGATACACTCACGAAGCATGTCACACTTTCATAGGCGAGTATAGCATAAAAGCGCGCCTGTGCGCTTTCAGTTCAGTTTCAACAGCATTTCAAAAGTTTTCAGGGAGATGAGAGGTATAGGATATAGAAGGAATGGAGGCTATCGTCAAGCGGGGGTTAAGAAGTAACCACGTCCGCGCACCGTGCGAATCAGATGGGGTTTGCCGGGGTCGGTTTCGATCTTGCGGCGCAGACGGAAAACATAGAGACGTACTTGATTTTGGGTTTCTTGTTCGTCCAGGTCGTAGCCCATCGCAGCATGAACCAACTGGCTGCAGGAGAGTACCTGATTGGGGTGCTCCATCAGAACAGCCAGGATGGCCGTTTCGCCCTCCGTCAGTTCAACCGTGCGAGGCGGATCACCCTGCATCACGGCCAGCCGCTTTTGGCGATCCAGCGTTAGAGGACCAGTGTGCAGGAAACGCTCTGGGGGCGTCGGGGGGGAGGGTGGAGGTGCTGCTGGCCTTTCCGCCTGGTCCAGCGTGTCCAGTGCATGGCCTATCAGATTCAGCAACTGCTGGCGGCGCAACTGCTCAGCGCGCTTTTGCAGGGTCTGGGAGATGGCGGCGGCGAGGTCCTCTACGTTGAATGGCTTGAGCATGTAGTCCGCCGCACCTGATTTTACGGCAGCGATGGCGCTCTCCAGTGAGGCATGGGCTGTCAGCACGATGATAGACAGGTCGGGGTGCATCTGTCGAGCGCGATGCATCACCTCGGTCCCATCCATCCCCGGCATGCGTATGTCCAGCACCATCAGGTCGTAGGGCGCGCTCTCCAGCAACTTCAGCGCCCTGTGACCGGAAGCGGCTTCTTCGACGTGATACCCCATCAGGCTGAGGAGATTCCGCAGCCCAGCACGCAGATTGGCTTCGTCGTCCACGACGAGCAATCTGGCCCTTGGATCAGGCTGTGGGAGGGCGGGTACTTCTGTCATATCGCCTCTGGCCTCCCTGTCCGCAATCAGGGTTGCTGGTTGGCTACACCGTCACTTTCCACCCGGCTATTACACTGCTGGAGTCTGGCAAATTTTGAAGTCCCCCACATTTACGGTGTGGCAACGGATGAACCCGCAAGATATGGGGGTCGTAGTGGCGACTTCAGTCGCTCTAGCCTCACTTTGAACGACTAAAGTCGTTACTACGAGCAAAATTGCCAATGTCCAGATATGCTCACGGAGCCAGGGCTTCGTGTATGCGCGTGGCAATATCATCTATGGCGCGGGAGAAGCCCGAACCCGGATCGGCTATGTACAAGGGACGTCCTTCGTTCAAGGCGCGGGTTACCTGAGCGCCCGCGTCCGGGACGCATCCCTTGAGAGTGATCCTTAAGCGCGACTCAATCTGCTTACGCGGGATGCCCCCAGGCATGCCGTGTCGGTTCAAGAGGAGCCAGAAATTATCATTCGTTACGTTGGCGGCCCCCACGGCATCAGCGGCTCGCTCGATGGACGTGAGTTCGGGCATCAACACACTCAGGTTGATCCCTTTCCCCTTGGCGACCAGAGGCGGGGCTTCCCAGGAGAAGAAGGAACCGCCGTCCACGAGGACGTAATCCGCCTTGATCAGGGCCATTTCCAATACTTTGCTTAAGGCCTCCCGGTTCATTTGATCGGCAGAGGCCGGGTCTGTTGCCCCAGGAAGAATCCACACGCCTGGCAGGTACTCCTTCAGCGCGGTGTTAAACCCCTGTTCGTCCAGGTCATTGGCGTGGGGAAGAAGGGATTCCAATACGCGCTTCTTGGGCAGGCCCAGAAAGAGCGCGACATCCCCGAGTGGGCGCTGCCAGTCCACCAGCAGAACGCTCTTCCGCGAAACATTGCCCAGGGCCAGAGCCAGGTTGACCATCAGCGTGGTGGTACCCACGCCGGCTTTGCTGCCGAACATAGTGATCAACTGGCCCGGGGCGGGGGCTTCCAGCCGCAGGTGGGCCT
This sequence comes from uncultured Anaerolineales bacterium, assembly GCA_964653285.1. Classification (GTDB taxonomy): domain Bacteria; phylum Chloroflexota; class Anaerolineae; order B4-G1; family B4-G1; genus CAZZEX01. The sequence continues at coordinate 12,567 of CAZZEX010000012.1, read as the reverse complement.
CGACACGAGCCAGCAACTCGCCCATCTTCACTGGCTTGGCGATGTAGTCGTTCCCCCCTATACGCAGGCCTTTTACCTTCGCCTCCGTTCGGTCCAGGGCGGAGAGGAAGATGATGGGCATGCGACGGCCCTCAGGCAGCCGACGAATGTGCTTAGTGGCCTCAAAACCGCCCATACCCGGCATCATCACATCCATCAGCACCAGGTCAGGCTTCTCCGTGCGAACTCTCTGCACGCCTTCCTCGCCCGTTACCGCTGTAACGACCTGATACCCTGCCCGACGTAAGCTCAGTTTCACTAAACGCAACCCTCCCTGATCGTCGTCCACCACCAGAATCTTTTGCTTGGCCACAGTAGTTACTCCCTAAGATGGGACGCAGGTTATAATTAAGCCAATCTCTGCCAGGCCAGGCTAATAGCCCACAGTGAAAAGTATAGCACGTGGGCAAAGGGTTGTCAACTTCCCGCTGACAACTGACAGTGCTGGCGGGCGTTGGGCGCAAATTGTAACGCTTCTGTAACGCACTGGCCAGGAATGCATGTTATAATGAAAATACGGCGCTCCACATTGGGTGATCCGCCAGTAGAATACCGTTCTTGAAAGGAGAAATAAGCAATGAGAGTGCGAGTTTTCAGCCTGAGCCTGGTCATAGTGGCCACCCTCGCGGCCCTGGTACCCGCTTCCGCGGGGGCCCAATCTCCTGGCACTGAAACCTCTGTCAGCGTGACAGATGTTGTGTCGGGAGCCCCCCTCGTCGGCAAAAACTTCACCACCGACCTCCAGGTCTCAATCACCAATGGCACCCTCGGGGTCGGAGTGATGGGCGCCGAAATCTGGGTGAGCTTTGACCCGACCGTCGTTACCGTGCACGACTTTGACGGTGATGCGAGCAATGGCACCCAGGTCGAGATCAAAAACGGCTTTTTCGATGGCACCCTGTTTCCAGTAGCCAACGAGGTCTTCTATGACACGCCCACCATTGCCCACCCCACAGAGTGCGACACGCGGGCGTGCATCCATATCTCTGTCAGCCACTTCGGCGATCCGGTGACCAACAGGACAGGGCCAGTGGCGACCATTACCTGGGTCGCTCAGGAGGTCGGTTCGCCGGACCTCGGTATTTTACAGATCAACACCCTGCCCGGGTCTGTTCTCTCCGACCCGGATGGTGAGATCATTCCCATCAACGATACCTCCGTGCCTGACATCACCGTGACGGTTCCTGGCGCGATCGAGGGAATCGTAGAGCGGCAGGGGGCGCGCACCGATCATGCTGACACGGAGATCGTCGCCCTCGCGGTGGGTGGTGGGGTGATAACCACGACCACGACAGCCAGCGACGGCAGTTTCGCCCTGGAGGTGCCGCTGGACGGCACCTACACCGTCAGTGCCGGTTACCCCGGCTATCTCCACGCGAGCAAGAGCTCGGTCTGTGTCGCGGGGACTACCGTGGACATCGGCTCGACGAAACTGGTAGGGGGCGACGTCAACGCTGACAGTTGCATTAACATCCTCGACATTGTGTCCATCATCGGCGATTTTGGCCTGACGGGATTGGATGCCAGCGATCCGCAGGACATCAATGACGACGGCACGGTCAACATCCTCGATCTGACCATCGCCGCTGGTAATTTCTCGCGCTGTGGCCCGACAGCCTGGGTCCCGTAGCAGCATCTTTTCCGGGGCGGCGCGTGCCGGTGGCGGTGGTTGACCACCCGCAACCACCGCTACCGGCTTGTTGAGCACCGAATGTTGATTTGCTTCGGAAACCCCGCGCACCCATGCACGACTTGACAACCGGTCGCTGCCAGGCTACAATAGAAGTGATTGCTAGCAAGGGAACCGCAACAATGACCGTTGCAGAGAATCTGTACCGCGTCGAGACACACCTGGACTATGACTGGGTGGGACTGGATTCTGCGCCTCCCAACGCCGCGCCGCCGTGCGACGTCAACGGTGATTGTCAGGTCAACATCCTTGACCTGACCCAGGCTGCTGGAAACCTCGGTCTATGCAGCAACTGTCCCTGAGACTGCGCCACTTGGTGCTGATACTGCTCGGCTGCTGGGGACTCGTCGTCTGGGTCGTGGGCTCTGCGGCTGCCCAGGGGACGAAGATATGGCTCGACCCTGCGACGCTGTACCTGGCTCCTGGCGATGTGGGGACGCTGGACATCCGCGTGGGGAATGTCATCCAGTTGGCAGGAGCCGAGGCGCACCTGACCTTCGACCCGGCGCTGCTGGAGGTGGTGGATGTTGATCCATCAACGGAGGGGACGCAGATTGCCCACGGGGACTTTCTGAGCCCTGACTTCGTCGCGCAGAATACCACTGACCCGGCCAGCGGCGCGGTGGATTACGCCATCGCCTGCATGCCGTCGGATAAGGCGGTCACTGGTAGTGGCGTGTTGGCTCGCGTCACCTTCCGGGCCCTGGCCGAGGGGGAAACCCTGATCAAGGTCCGCAGTGCCCTCCTGGCCGATATGCGGGGGCAGCCCATCGCGGTCGAAACCGGTTCCAGCGCGGTTGTTGTCAGTCGCCCTGGTTCGTCTCCGGCGGTTTGGGTGTTGATCGGGCTGGTTGCGGCTGCCGTCGCAGCCGGCTCCATTGTGGTTGTGTGGAACGCTGTCAAGGTGCGCTAGGTGGTGCATTGTCAGAAAGGAGAGGAACGATGAAAAAGCAGTTTCCGACGTTGACACGTTGCTGGGTTGGCCTGGCTTTACTGCTGGCTATACTATTCTCCACGCCTGTGGGCTACGGGCTGGCCCAGGGCACAGCGGTGGTCATTGATCCACCGAGCAGTGAGGTGGCCGTGGGAGCCACGACGGCGGTGAACATCCGTATTGAGGAAGTGGCCAATCTCTACGGCGCTGAGGTGCACCTGACCTTTGACCCGGCACTGGTGGAGGTGGTAGATGCCGACCCAGGCACGGATGGCGTGCAAATCCAGCCTGGCGTGTTTCTCAGTCCAGACGCCACGGCGCAGAATACTGTTGATCAGGCTGCCGGGAAGATTGACTTCACCATCGCTCAGTTGTCGCCTAAAGAGCCAGTCAGCGGCAGCGGTGTATTGGCCACGGTCACCTTCCAGGGGAAAGCAGCCGGAACTTCAATCGTCAACTTCGTCAACGTCATCCTGTCCGACCGCAATGGTGGCACCATCAGCGCCGGCACCCAGAGCGGGAGTATCACCGTCACCGGTGGAGAGACCCCGACTCCGACGGAGACCCCAACCCCCACCCCCACGCCGACGCCTACTCTCACGCCCACACCCAGTCCCACGTCGACGCCTACTTTGACGCCCACGCCCGGCCCCACGCCGACGTCTACTCTCACACCCACGCCCGGTCCCACACCGACGCCTACTCTCACGCCCACGTCCGGCCCCACGCCGACGCCTCCAGGATATCAACCGTGGGGCATCCTCGGCTACCACACCGTGCGGCCAGGGGAGACGCTATTCTGCATCGGGCGGGCTTACGGTGTGGATCCCTACGCCATTGCTGCCCAGAACGGAATTCTCAATCCCAACATCATCCACGCCGGACATATCCTGGCGATCCCCAACGCGCCCCGTCTATTGCCGTCCGGCCGGATCTGCCCGCGCCAGTTCGATGGCGGCACACCGCCTCCTGCCTGCCGCTGGTATCACACCGTCGCTCCACGGGAGAACCTGTACCGCATCTCGCTGCACTATGGGGTCAGTATGTGGGCCATCGCCGAGGCTAACCACATCCTCAATCTGAACTACATCCGCGCCGGGCAGGTGCTTTGCATCCCATAGCGGCGCGCGAGAGGCCAGTATTGGGCTAGCATTCCAGGCCTCAGCCGGATGAAGGCTGGGGTCTGGGGCATTTTCTTATCTCCAGCCATTCTTGCATCCTCCTGACTGTGTGTTAAAATTCCGCCTATGCGGAATTTACTGCGTGCCCTCATTCTTGTCGCCGGCATCATCCTGGCTTCCCTCCCCGCCACAGCCCAGGAGCCCGACCAGGTCGTCAACTGGCAAATTCTGGTGAACCAGGCCCGTCTGGATGAGGGGCTGGCCCCTTATAACTTCTCTACCCTGCTGGTCGCCGCGGCACAGCGCCACGCCGATGACCTGGCAGCCCATCAAATCTCGTCCCACACCGGCTCCGACGGCTCCACGCCCAAGCAACGCATCGCGGAGGCCGGCTATGCTGCCTGGACCTGGAATGGCGGGGAGTTGATCGCCAGCGAGAATCTCTGGACTGGCCACGGCACGATTGAGGATGCGATGGCCTTCTTCCTGGAGGATGCGCCCCATCGCGACAATATCCTCAGCACCACTTATCGGGAGATCGGCATCGGCATCGCCACCGACCCCGCCGGCTGTAACTACTACGTGCTCGACTTCGGTGTACGTCCCAACGTACTGCCCATCTTCATCAATGATGGAGCCACCAGCACCGATAACCCCCAGGTTGCGATCCGGTTGACTAATGAGGAGGCTCGCCCAGGAGGGGAGGGGGCGACCTTTATGGGCCGGGCGATTGAGATTCGCATCAGTAACGAACCGGATTTTGACGACCTGCCGTGGCAGTCCTGGCAACCGCTCGTTCCCTGGACTTTGCCGGACAGCCCGGGCGAACATACCGTCTATGTCCAGTTTCGCGACGCTGCCGGCCGTACCGCCGCTTCGCCGGGCACAATCGTACTCAGTGGGGGAACGCCCGTCACACCGACGCCCGTTCCGCCCAGTCCTACTCCTGAGCCGACCGCCACACCTGTTCCGCCCACCTCCACCCCCGAGCCCACCTCCACCCCCGAGCCCACCTCCACCCCCGAGCCCACTACTATCCCTGTCCCCGAGCCTACTGCTACGCTCGCTCCTACCGTCACTTCCACACCCGAACCGCCCCCAACCGTAGAGCCAACGCCCACTCCCTACGTCCCTCGTCCCTTGCCCCTCGCCCCTGGCATTACGCCTTTCCCCACCTGGACGCCGCTCCCGACGGCAGCGCCCCAGGAGGCCAGCAGCCCTGACGCACCCCTGGCATTGCTCGCGGCGCTGCAAGGGATGGTCCTCATCCTCGGCATCTACCTGGCCCTGCACCGAGGTGGAAGTAGCGAATCGCTGTGACCGACGCAACACGCAACACGCAACACGTAACACGCGATACGCAGAAGAGCGCGAGTGCCTCTGGACTCATCGGCATCTTTGACTCCGGCGTGGGTGGGCTGAGCGTGTGGTGTGAGATCATCCGCCAACTCCCCCACGAAGACACTTTCTACCTGGCCGACCAGGCCCACGTGCCCTATGGCTCTCGCCGGTTGACCGAGGTGCGGGAGTTCTCCGAGGGCATCGCGCGCTTTCTGTTGGTTCGGGGCGCGAAGGTCATCGTCATTGCTTGCAACACCGCCTCCGCGGCCGCGTTACATTACCTGCGGCGTACATTTCCCGGTGTCCCGTTCGTGGGGATGGAGCCGGCCGTAAAGCCCGCCATTGAACGGACTTGCAACGGCGTCGTAGGCGTGATTGCCACACAGGCCACTTTTCAGGGGGAACTCTTCGCCAGCCTGGTGGAGCGGTACGCGGACGACGTGCGAGTGATCACCCAGTTCTGCCCGGGGCTGGTGGAGGCGGTGGAGGCCGGGGCGCTGGACACGCCTGAGACCGAGGCGCTGCTGCGGGAGTGCCTGACGCCACTGGTCGAGGCCGGGGTGGATCAACTGGTGCTCGGCTGCACCCACTACCCCTTCCTCCGGCTGGCCATTGAGCGGGTGGTGGGAGCGAGCGTGATGGTGATTGATCCCGCCCCGGCCGTTGCCCGCCAGACGGGGCGCGTGCTGGCCCGACGAGGGTTGGAGGCCAGCCGGGGCTGCGTGGGGCGTCACCTGTTTTACACCAGCGGGGACGTGGTGGCCTTCACCACGGTGATCGAACGGTTGCTCTCTTCCATTGAGGGAAGCATAGAAGTGCGGCCAGTTCGCTGGCGCGAGGGGCGGCTGGAAGCACAGGCACAAAACATCGCTTGACAAAGTCGCTACCTGCCTGTATGATACGTGAGGGAGACACTAATCCACACAGGGAACGACCCGCAAGCCGTCACTTTGCGCTCATAAAAGAATAACTTCCCGATTTCGTAGGGCAGGTTGGCCGCGACTTTGACAGAGGCGGTGGGACACCGATGGGCCATAGTCAGCACTGGGTCGTGTTAGGGAAAACGAGAGGGCGGCCTACCTGCCGTTTCGCTGATGGCGTCGCCACAGGCGCAGGTACACACCGTCCCGGTGCCGCTGATCGCCTTCGGGACAGCAGGATAACCGGACAAGCCCCCCAATCCGTTCCCCATCCGCCTGCAATCTGCAATTCACCCTACTCGTACTTCAGCGCAGCGATGGGATTGAGGGACGCCGCCCGTACCGCTGGATAGATCCCCGAGGCCACGCCCACAAACGCAGAGAACAGGAGTGCGAAGATTGGCAGCCACAAAGGCGTGTAGATCAGGGAAATGTTCACGTCCGAGGCGGCTGCCCCGCTCTGAACCGCCTGCGCTGCCAGGTAGGCGCCAGCGATCAGGTCAATCAATGCCCCCAGGCTCACTCCCAGCAGTACCCCGCCGATTCCGCCCAGAAGCCCGATGCCGCCAGCCTCGGCCAGGAAGACGGACATTACGTCCCGGTTAGTCGCCCCCACTGCCTTCATCAATCCGATCTCCCGTGTGCGCTCGTAGATGGCCATCGTCATCGTGTTGGCGATGCCGAAGGCGGCCACGATGAGCGCAATGGCCCCGATGCCGCCGAAAACGCCCTGGATGACCAGGAAGACGGTATTAATCTCCCGCAGCATACTACGCGCTGAGTAGGCGTAGAACCCCTGACTTACAATCTCCCGTTCCACGGCCGCCACATGCTCGGGGGTAGCAACCTTGACCAGCGCCTCCCGGTTATACCCATCGCGGCCCGGGTTGAGGCGCTTGCCGGCGAACCAACTGTTCAACTCCAGTACATCGTCCAGTGCCAGGTAGAGCGTGTGGTCGTCCTGCCCGCCCGATTCCTCCAATACGCCCGTAATCCGCAGGCGCACGACCCGTTCCACCGGCTGGCCGTCGTCTCCCGTGCGGCTGAGGACCAGTTGCAGTGCCTGTCCCTGCAGGTCGAAGGTCTCCTCCACCGGGCGCTGTGACTGGGGATTGTGGAATCTTTCCGCCACCTGCCCCCCCGCCAGCGCCTGCCAGCGTCCCAGCTGGTCCGTCCCGCTCGCCAAAACGAAATCCAGCCGCTTTACCTGTGTCGGGTCAATGCCCATGATCTGCACATTTCCCACCAACCGGTTCAGCCGGAGCATTCCGTTTCCCATCATCGGCTCCCGGGGCGTGACAGCCACCACGCCGGGGAGTTTGCGAAACTTGGCCAGCGCGCGGTCGTTCAGCACCGCCTCCTCGCCAGCGCGGATTGACTCCCGCCAGGAATAGACGGTGATCTGCGTCAGTTCGCCGATAGAACCCAAATCCTGAGTCACGCTGCGCTGGAGGCCGGCCGCCAGTGAGATCAGGACGATCACCGCCGCCGTGCCGATGACCACGCCGATGGCCGTCATCGCCACGCGGGCCTTCATCCGCCGCAGGTTACTGATCACCAAATGAAGCAGGTCTCTGAAACTCAATGCTTTGCCTCAAAGAGGAATGGAAACTGAAAATGTCACATCATAATCACTGTCAAGGCGGGAATCGAAAGCATATCCCAGCATCTTGGCATACTCGGTTTCGATCAGGCCAGGTTTGACGAAATACTGACTGAAGCTCAACCAATTTTCCCCCGTTTAACTCCCTAACCCCAGCAGCCCCCGCAGGAAGCGCAGCACCTTATCCCAGAAGCCTTCCTCCTCTTGCTCCTGGTCCGCCTGTTCGGCCTCTGGCGGCTCCTCCACCTCCACCGTCAGCGTCTCCGTCACCACCTGCGGCTGGTCGAAGTCGTCCAGGTAGTGAACGGTGACCACAACCTCGGCCGTTCCGCCCTCGTGGGCCACGGCCATCGCCTCCAGCGACCCCGACGTGCCCCCATCCAGTGGCCCCAGGTAGAGCGAGCCCTCGCTGATCTCCAATTGCGTGCTTGTGACCTCCAGCGTACTGACGTTGACCAGCGTGCGCCCGATGTTGGTCACCTCGGCCGGGAGTTCGAAGGGCACGCCGACGACGGCCACCTCCACGGGGCGATAGAAGCCAATCTGGAGGTGGGGCCGCCGGCGTACCAGCAGGCTGATCAGTTGGCTGTCGTCGTGGCGGGTGCCGCGGGCGTCGTCGAAGGCCAGCGCCACCGGCAGGCTGTAGGCCCCGGGGTCCGCCGAGCCATCCACCACCAGTTGCTGCACCACCTCGACCGTGCCCCCGGCGTCCAGGCGCGGCACGAACTTGACGTTGCCAGAGTGGAGGGGGGCGAAGGGAGCCAGCCCGCTTCCTCCCTCGCCGCCCAGCGTCAAAATCAGCCGCCGCGCCTCCCCCCCGCCGACGTTGCTCACCTCCAGTGTCAGCGTGAAGGTGTCGCCCGGGGCCAGCGGGTCGGGCGCGGTGCGGTAGCCGGCGACGAGCAACTGCGGGCGGTCCGCCAGCGCGGTGCTGACCTCCAGCCCGACGCTCTGGCGGGCGGAGTAAGAGCCGCCGTTGTAGTCAGAGTAGTCCAGCGCGATGTCGAGGTTGAGGCGGCCGGCCTGCGTCACCTCGCCCAGCACCAGCGGCAGCGTCGCCGTCACCACCCGGTCAATCCCGATGCGGTCTACGGCTACTACGTTGCTCCCCCCGGCTGGCACGGCCAGGTCGGCCGAGGCCGCGCCGGCCAGCACGTCGGTCGCCGTGCGGTCGCCCCGGTTGGCCAGGCGCAGCGTCAGGCTGAAGGCGTCGCCAGGTCCCAGGACGGCCGGCTCCGTCTGCGCAGCCTCAATGACCAACTGCGGCCGCCCGTGCCCGACGCCGATGACCTCGACGGCGATGGTCTCCGGGTACTCGTAGTGGTTCCCCTCCCAGTCGTTGGCGCTGAGGTTAACCTGCAGGTTGTAACTGCCGGAGGCCAGGCCGGTGGGGACACGCATCACCTGTGTGACGACGGCGGTGTGGTTGATGTGCAGTTGCCACAGCAGGTGGCCCGTCTCGCCCACCGGCAGGAAGGTGCCGCCGGGGAAAGTGACCATCGTGTTCTCTCCGGCCCGGCTGCCGGTGTTGTAGATCTCGATGGTGACGACGAACTCGCGTCCCACTGCGACGCGGCTGGGCTCGACGGAGTAGTTGCGGATGGTGAGAATGGGACGCCCGGGCACGGGCGTGGGCTCGAGGGTGGGGATGGGGGTGGGGCCGGGCACGGGGGTGGCAGCGATGATGGTAAGCGCCGCCGGCAGAGTCGCCGAGATACTGTCCTCGCTCACCTGCAGGTCGTAGGTGCCCACGGGGATGCCAGGGGGTACCACGGCCGTCAACGCCGTGCTGTTGACGTAGGTCGTCTCCAGCAGGCCGAAGCCGACCAGGCGGGCGACGGTGGCGGTGGTGAAGCCGCTGCCGTAGATGCTCAGCGTGCCGCCGGTCTGGCTGACCAGCGTGCCGGGCTCGATGCCGGTCAGCGCCAGTTGAGATAGTGGCCTCGCAGCGGCGCTGGTTGCCAACAGAAATGTCGCTGCAAGGGTGACGATCAGGGCGACAGCGACAGAGAGAACAGCTTTGCGCATCGTACCTCCGGCCGTGTCATCCTCAGTCTGTGCAATCACAATTTCGTCAATCTGTTCTTCTGAAAGGTCTAGGCAGGAAGGTGTTGTGGATAATGTCAACCGTAATGAATGTGGCCCACAGGCTTCCGCCTCGAGGATACGCAAAATCATCGCTCATCTTATAGCGAGCGCGAACTCCACATCCCAACGTCGGCTACAGCCGCCTACTAGACGTAGGCCCCCCCTGTTTGAGTTGAGTCTTGGCAATTCTAATTAGCAGCCGTAGAGCCTCATTCACTGCCTCACCATTGGGGAAAGCTTCCGCCACGTCTGGGGCCAATAGCACCAAATTGGTGCCTGCCTTGTAACGCTGCACGTATTTGCCCCTGACGCCTCCCTTTAACTGAGACAAATCGTACTCAGCGCGAAGCTCGTCATCCATTTCTGTGTCAACTTCGTTCTTCATAGAATTTCCTCTCTCGGCGCGTTGCTTTTCGCGCACTAATGATGCGTACGCAGTCGTCTCGGTCCGTGTGTGCAACAATGAGCAATCTTCCAAGATGTGATAACCCGATAGTAATGTACCGGTTTTCGTCAATCGAATGGTCAGGATCAAAAAACGTCATGGACAGTGGATCACCAAATACCGTTGCTGCTTCGTTGAACGAAACCTGGTGCTTCTTGATATTCTTCGTTGCCTTGTCTGGATTCCATTCAAATTCTATGTGCATAGTGATGATTGCTTTCGTACTCTTCGCTCATGCCGCCGCATAAGAGACTGAACACAGTGCTGGGGTCGCAAAACTTGCAACCTGTGCGATTAGCGCCAGGCTGCGCGGGGCTGAAGTCCGCGCTTTGTGCAGATGCGTTCACTGGTGCAATGCGCCCAACAGAGCAATAGACTGCAAACGGGACTTCACCTGAACTTCCTTCCCTATCCAGTGCGGTCTGGGGACATTGTATCACGAACGGGGAGAGCCGACAAGCAAACACACACCGGCCTGAAGAGCCGGTGTTGGGTTGCCCTCCAGCGCCGCCTCTTCAGGGCGGCGGCATTTCCCCTGCCTTCTCACGGCGGCGCGGGCGCGTCGGCGATGCGCCCGTCCAGCAGGTGAATGCACTGCCCGGCAAAGTCCACCACCGCCGGGTCGTGGGAGACGACGACGATGGTGCGCCCCTGCTCCTGGTTGAGCCGCGCCAGCACCGTCATCACCTCCGCGCCAGTGCGGCTGTCCAGGTTCCCCGTCGGCTCGTCGGCCAGGATGATGGTGGGGTCGTTAGCCAGGGCGCGGGCGATGGCAACCCGCTGCTGCTCCCCGCCGGAGAGTTCGGTCGGCTGGTGGTCCATACGGTCGGCCAGGCCCACCGCCTCCAACAGGTAGCATGCCCTCTCGTGGCGCTGATCCGGAGGGACGCGGGCGAAGAGCGTGGGGAACTCCACGTTTTGCAGCGCCGTCATCGTGGGAATGAGATGGAAGGATTGGAACACAAAGCCCACCTCCTGACGACGGTATGCGGCCAACCCGTTTTCGTCCAGCGCAGTGAGGTCCTGATCGCGCACCCAGATGTGGCCGGCGGTGGGGCGGTCGAGCCCGCCTAGCAGGTACAGCAGCGTGGACTTGCCCGACCCAGAGGGACCCATCACGCTCAGGAACTCCCCCGACTTCAACGCCAGGCTTACCCCGTCCAGCGCGTGGACGGTCTCATGGCCCATCAGGAAGTCTCGGCGCAGGTCATGGATGCGGATAAGTGGTCCTTGATCGGACATAGTGATTCGTTCTGGGTCTCAAGTCCCAGGCTTCAGGTTGGCCCTACAACCTGTGACCTGAAGCCTGAAACTGCCTCAGGGGACGCCCATCTGTTGGGCAAAGAGGCCGCCAACGAGTGTTGGGGTCAGGCTCAACGCCGTCAATAAGAGCCACACGCCCAGCGTGACCAGCGCCGCCTTGCGCCGGGGCAGGTGGGTGGTCACCATCACGCCGATCACCAGCAAGATCAGGTTCCAGACCAGGAAGAGGTCCACATGGGACAGGAAAGCCATGAGGAACATCTGGCCTGGGCTGGGCGAGGCGAGGATCATTTCGCTGACAGGGCGGTTCTCCTGCACCAGGCCGGAGAGACCCGGGTTGGCGATGATTTGGCCGCTGACCAGGATGTAGACCGTTTGGAGCAAGCCGCGCAATGCGTAGGGGAGCCAGGCCCACACCACCATGCGGAACACGTGGCCAAAAGTGCTGCGGCCGCCCAGTGCCAGCCCAGCCAGGTAGAGCGCCCCGGCCCACGCCAGCCAGCCCACCGCCTGCACCACCACGCCGCCAACGGCGGGGAAGACGACGGTGATGAGCGGAGAGGCGGCCGTGGACATGGCCTGTTCCATCTGGGCCTGATCCTCGGAGGACATGTCTGCCCCTCGTTGCTCTCCCCATTGTTCCTGAGCCGAGAGGACGGCCTCGCGGGCCTGGCGTGTGGTGATGGGAGCAGCGACCACGATGGGCAGGACGACCAGGAGCAAAGTCAGCAGGGCCGGCATCCACCAGGTTCGTCCCCTGTGCTCGTCCAGGTACTCCAGCGTGGCCCGTGGCCGCACGATCATACCCCACAACAGGCGGGGCAGCCCCCGCCGCTCCGCTACAGGTGCTTTCTCATCAGACATCGCTTTCCCCTCTCGGCCGTGGATCACACTGTGTTCCTGTGCTTCCTCCTGAGCGCAGTAGATTATACCCGGATTTCAAGCAGGCGGCAAACAGCAAACCCGGTTGACAGGAACGGAAACTTCCGCTAAACTGCGGCAGAATAGCATGATCGGTGCCCGATATGCCACCTTCCACGCAGCCAACCAGCAACCAGCATCCAGCATCTAGTACCTCGTCAATCCGATTTTGATATATCCGGGTAGAGACGCTCGAGCTTGA
>CAZZEX010000011.1:0-73990 GCA_964653285.1 uncultured Anaerolineales bacterium | reverse complement strand
TTACGCTTGACGTAGTGCGCGTGGATGCGGCGGGTGATGTAGTTGGCCACCAGCAAGTAAGCCTCCAGGCTGCTGCCGTAGCGTCCAAACTCCAGGATGACGTTCACCCCCCGGTCCAGGTAGTCCAGAATCTGCCTCACGGAGTCCTCCGGCACCCGTTCTTGCAAAAAGCCGAATCTGCGGAACATCCCCAGTTTGCGCTGGATGGCCCCCAGTGTCCCGCCGTGGAGAGTGCTCCGCTCCAGCGCGCTCTCCAGGTCCTCCAGCGGGTCCTCCTCGTCCAGCAGCCGGGCGACCCACTGTCGCCCCAGCCGCCGCCGGAGGAAGTAGAGCGCGCCCACCTGCACGTCCGAAAGGGCCATCAGGTTGGCAAGGCTGTCCACGTCCTCTGGCTCGATCTGCTCGTAACCGATGCGCACCACGCCGTCCACCTTGCTGCCCCGCCGCCGGGAGGATTCATCGTCCAGCGTGAAGACGGAGACTTGTCCGGTGGGAAAGAGTTGCCGTAGTCCCTTAACCTCCTGCTTGGCCTCGTCCTGGCTCTTCCAGCCGTACTCGTTGTGCATGTCGAACACCAGGTTGACCGCCACATTCTCCTGGATCAGCCCGGCCAGCAGCGTGCGTGTGAGGAATGTCTTGCCGGTGCCGGTCTTGCCGAAGACGCCAGCCGAGCGTTCGACGAAGCGGCGCAGGTCGAGCGCCACGTGGACACCCTCCATCTCCAGCGGGTCGCCGACGTAGAAGTAGCCGGGCTGCTCCTCCTGGCCGAAGATGAGCGCGACTTCCTCCTCGCTGGCGGGATAGACCGGGGTGAAGTGGGCCGGGATAGTCTTAACCGGCTTGGGCTCGCGCCCCCCCTCTTTCCCCCCCAAAGTTGGGGGGGATGAAGGGGGGGCCTCCAGCACCAGCATCGGCGCAACGTGGAGCCGTCCGAAGACAGCGGTGCCCTGGTAGATGCGGGCCAGGAAGGGGTCGGAGGTGTCTGGGGGGGCCTTCTCAATCAGCGGGTTGAGGGCGTCCAGTTGCACGTCGGCGACGATGGAGAAGAAGCGCCGCCCGGTCTGCCCGCGCACGACGACGTAACGGCCTACGGCCAGCCCCTCGATGACCGTGCCCTGGTCCAGTTTGACGTCCAGCCCCCTGGAGAGGCTCCCGCCGACGACGATGCCCAGCCTGTGGAGAGGCTGGGGCTGGGTCGGGCGGGGGCCGAAAAAGGCTTCCAGTTCTTGTTCAGGGGATCGCTTACTCATGGGTGACCTCTTGAACATCTAACATTAGGCCCTCCTTCAAGTGCAATACCCGGTTGAACCGCTCGCCTTCCGGCACGTCGGGGGCGAATTGCACCGCCACGTCCGCGTCGGAAAGCGGCCCGGCGTCACCCCGCGCCTGGGAGCCGTAGAGGTAAGCCAGCGCGACCCCACGGCGCTCAAAAGCCTCGTTCAGAGCCGGTTGATACTGCTCCAGGTATCCCAATGGCCCGCCCATCATCCCTCGCTGTTACTTGTCGAAGAAATGTTTTCAACGGCTCGCTTGAGCAGGGTCCAGCGGCGGCGTACGGCCTCGATTTCCGCGCTATCCTCTTCCGCTAGCGGCAATCCCAGGCCCATTGCCAGCCGGAAGATAGCGTTCGTTTGCTGCCAGCGCGTGGCAACGGAGGCCGCTTTCTGCTCTTCGGCTTCGATGGCCGCAACTGCGTGCCAACGTTCCCGGAATTCCCTGGCCAGTTGACTGTTCACAATACTTCCCACCCCCACTCACTTCATCATCTCTCATCGTCAAACATCGCAATCGGCCCCCAGCGGGCCTCGCACAGCGCAGTCAGTTCGGCCTCCATACAGCGCAGCCTCTCAATCTTGCGGTGCCCGGTCTCCCGGTTGTCCAGGTGCAAAATATCCAGCAGGTTCTGCTCGAAGTGCTCCGGTTTGACCGGCAGATCGCGCAGCAGTTGGCTTATACGGGAGGAATGGCGATTGTAGTTAGGCTGATCGTTCAACACCATCATTACATCCACGATCGCGTTCTTGATAGCGGTAAGATCCAGACCGACCCATTCTCCTCGCCGGGCGTACTTCTCGTAGCGGTAGATGCGCACGTGCAGCAGACGCAGGTCCGCCTGGGCGCGGGCCTTGAGGTCTGCCTCGCTGTATACCTGATCGGGCCTGCACAGGCGTGGCGTCAGGTCATCTTTGTCCACCAGCGTCACGTGGTCGAAGGAGAACCCGAGTTGGTGGGGCAGGTGGTAACTGACATCAAACCAGGTGTCGCGGAAGATGAACTTGTCAATGACCTGCGATTGCACCGGTAGCGCGGGGTTGTCCATGCCGGCGATGGCCAGCATGATATTCCGGCCACCGATGGCGCGCAGCCTCCCTAACCGCTCGTCATCGGGGACGAGCGTGTTGACGACGATCATCATGTCTATGTCGGAGTAAGTATCCTCATCTCCGCTGGCACTGGAGCCGACGATGAAAATGGCCCGCACCCGCTCATCGTCCGCGTACCCTGACGCCTGTACGAAGCCTTCGGCTACCTGGCGGCGTGTCCCTGTTTCCATGTTTTCACCTCACACGTTTCGCAATCGTCGCAGCAGTCCCTCCAGCCGCACCGGGTCGCCGGCCAGCAGCCGTGCCAGTTCTCGTCCTGCCTGGATCAGGAAATTCTCCCGCTCGTCCTCGGGCCGGGCGGCGGCGGCCGCCCGCAGGCTGGCTGCCAGCAGTTCGTCGGCTGGCACCTCGCGCGCTTCCAGCACCAGGCGGAAGTAGTCGAAGCGGGCGGTGAAGGCCCGCACCTCCCCGTCGCTGCACTGGTAGAGCCAATCGAGCGTCACCGGGGGTTGCGCGGGCAGGCAATGACGGACGTTCTCGCCATCATCGCAGCCCACCGCCAGCACGCTAACCTCGATGGGCACCTGGCGGTTCTCGCGCTGGTCGCGCACGACAATTTTTTCATCTTCCTCGCGCAGTTCGGCACTGATGAGTTGGCGCACGAAAGGGTCGTCCTCCACGCTGACGTCGTAGATCAGGCCGTAGATGCCTTCCCCCGGCGTCTGCCCCTCCGCCCACACAAACGAGCCGAAGGCCGGGATGTCGGGCTGCATCACTGCGCAGCCGATGGCGAAGCCGCGCGTGCCGGCCCGCAATACTCGCCCAACTCGCAGATTCCCGTTGCTCATAGGCGATGTCTCCTTCTGCCCCGACGGGTCAGAGTCTTGTAATATGCCTTTGGCGAGAGGGCCGACCTCACGCCAGCGTGCAGCAGCGCCGTGGTCACCATCTCCTCAAACGTCTCTCGCTCCTGGCCGCTGACGTAGGCCAGTTCGTCGGCGCGGGCCAGCGCGTAGGGATAGTCGCCGATGATGCGCGCCTGCGCGACGATGGCGCCGTGGACCAACGGTAGCCGGCCAGGACCCTCGACTACCCAGGCCGGCAACTCTATCCGCGCGATGACCGGGTCGCGCTCTTCCCTGGCCAGGTTGAGGTAGCAGAAGCGGACACCGTGACCGGCGGGTTCGTAATATCTGTGGTTGATCGGCGATGGGCTGACGAAGAGGGCCGAACGAGCGCCAGGAGGCAGCGATTCGAAGACTGCGCGGTCGGGCAGGTGTTCCAGCGGATTGGGCTCCTGGCTGGCCCGATTCACGTCTCCCTCCAGGCTGGCCAGGTGCAGCAACCGCGTCACCTCGGTGCGGCGCGGGCGGCTGATGAAAGCAGCTACGGCCGCGCCGGCCTTGCGGATACGGTGTAACCGGTCAAGGTAGGCCATCACCTTGGCGCGTTGCCATTCTTCGGAGCGATCTTCCAGTACCCACAGGATGAGGGTGCCGTCCACCAATGCTACCGTAGACCCCGGCGGCTCAACGGCGCATAGGTCGGCCAGGCGGGTGATTTCGGCCAGGTCCCGCCGCACATCGAGCAGGTTCCCGGCCACCAGCAGCCCGTTTTCGTACATGTCGGCCTCGGTGTAGCCCAGGGTGGGCTCACTGTGGGCCTCGGGCGTCTCGCCGCTGCCGTGCCGGTACACCAGGCTGCCGACGTTGATAAGGTAGTAGAGCGCGGCTCCGTGCCGGTCGGGCTGGATCTGCGAACCATCGGCGGCGATGACGATGAACCGCTCTGGGATGGCGGGCAAGGGATGGACGGCGTTGAGAGGTTCGTCGGTCGGGACGGCGGCGTGGATGGTGCGGGCGGGATGGCGCAACCGTTCACCCTCGTCGGCGTACTGGTCCAGCCAGCGGTGCGCCAGCACCACCAGGTTGGCGCGCTGCCGCTGACGGGCAGCCACCTCCTCCCCCATCGCCCGCACCTGTCCGGTCAACCTGCTCAGTTCAAGCGTCACTCAGGCCTCCTCGCGCCCAGGCTCCCCCTGGCTGGGGGTGCTGCGAGTGCTTCCCCACTACGTCGGGGGCTCCAGATGCATTATACCTGAGGCATCGGGCACTGGCAAGCAGAGGGGAGTCGTGCCCTTACTTGCACCCCGGCCACTGAGAAAGTATAATGGCGTTGATGACCATCCTAAAGAAACTAAACGTCTCCCAGCTGGCCGCGGGACTGGATAAGCCATTCTCGATGATGAACATCGCCCGCGTCGGTGACATTGTCGTCAGTATCTACATCTGCCAGGGAATGCTGGAGTGGCACAAGCACCTGGATAACGATGAACTGTTCTGGGCCTACGAGGGGACTATCCTGTTGGAGAGTGAGTGGGGAGAGGTGCGACTGCGGCCGGGTGAGTTAGCCGTCGTGCCGAAGGGAGTAAGACACCGCTCCAGTGCAGCGTTGCGTGCCAGCGTGCTGCTCCTGCGCTGCGGCTTCATTCCCGAACGGAAGAACGGCCGCCGCCGCCTCTACACCATCGCCGGTGAGGCGAAACTGAAGCGTATCAGCCTCCACCGTGTGGTGCAGGCGCTCGCCCTACCGTTTCAGTTCCAGACCGTCGCCCCGGTCGAGGACTCCATCGTGCAGACGGCGTGGGGAGAGGGGACGTGGCCTGTCGAGATACCAGCCTCCCACGACGTGCTGCTCTTTATCCTGAATGGCACTGCCACCGTGCGCACATCCCAGAGTATGTTGCACCTACACCCGGGCGATTTCACCGTTGTGCCGCGGGGGGCGGTCTACCAACTCAGCACCACAAAGGGCACGGCACTGGTGTGGGTGACACGCGAAGGCGTGAAGGTGTGAAACGCGAAACGTAACCGCATTCTACACCTCGGTCGCTGGCGATGAGGAAATGAGGAGGAGTCACGATGAATGCTTCCGTAAGTCTGCTTGAACGCTTGCATTGGCTGGGACACGCCACTTTTCGCCTCGATGGACCGCCGACGATTTACTTCGACCCGTGGAGACTGAAGGGCCGCCACCCCCAGGCCGACGTCATTCTGATCAGCCACGAGCACCACGACCATTGCTCCCCGAAAGACGTAAAGCGGATCAGTGGGCCTGGGACGGTGGTCGTTGCCAGCCATGGGGCGGCGAAGAAGTTGCGCGGCGACGTGCGTGCATTGCGGCCAGGGGAGCGCACGGCGGTGGGAGAGGTGGAGATCGAGGCCGTGCCGGCCTACAATGTGAAGAAGCGCTTCCACCCCAGGCGGGCCGAGCATGTCGGGTTCATCGTGACAGTGGGTGGGGAGCGTCTCTACTTCGCCGGCGACACTGACCGCATCCCGGAGATGGCCGACGTCCGCTGTGACGTGGCTTTGCTGCCGGTAGGAGGGACCTACACGATGGCCGCCGAGGAGGCCGCCCGGGCCGCAGCCGACATCGGGCCGAAGGTAGCAGTGCCGATGCACTACGGAGCAGGCGTCATCGGTACCCGCGCCGACGCCGAGCGCTTCCGCAGCCTGTGCGATGGCGAGGTGGTCATATTGGAAGCGGAATAGCGCCCGCGACTATTTCTCCTCCGACGGCTGAAGAATCTGGTCCACCAGCCCATACTTGACTGCTTCCTCAGCGGTCATAAAGCGGTCGCGGTCGAAATCGGCAGCGATCTGTTCCATTGGCTGGCCGGTGTGGTGCGACAGCAGTGCGTGAAGCAAATCCTCGACGCGCTTCAGTTCTTTGTACTGAATCTCGACGTCGGGAGCATACCCCTGCGCGCTGCCGCCAGCCGGGTGCATGTGGATGGTGGCGTGTGGCAGCGCGTAGCGACTGCCTTTCGTGCCTGCTGCCAGCAGCACCGTGCCCATGCTGGCCGTCACACCCACGGCGTAGGTCGCGACTGGCGCTTGCACCTGCTGCATGGTGTCGTAGATTGCCAGCCCGTGGTAGATGATCCCGCCGGGACAGTTTATGTACATCGAGATAGGTTTGTCTGGATCCTCACTCGAGAGATACAGCAACTGGGCCACCACCAGGTTGGCAACTTGGTCATTGATAGGCATGCCTACGAAAATGATGCGCTCCTTGAGTAACAACGAATAAATGTCGTAAGCGCGCTCGCCGCGCCCCGTCGTCTCGATCACCATTGGAATTAACGCCATAGGCGGAACCCTCCCCATCACTCTCCTTCCTCCACTTCCTGCTTCTCGCTTCCCGCTTCCTGCTCCTCTGCCTCTCCCTTGGCGATGGCGACCAGCCGCTGCACCGCCTTGTCAGCCAGCAGATGGCTACGCACCACCTGCCGCCCCTCGTCGGAACTGAGGGACGCACGCACCTTGTCAGCCCGGACACCCCACGGGCCGCTGACGTTCGTGATGTGCGCGTCGATTTCTTCCTCGTTTACCTCAAGCCCTTCCTGCCTCACGACCTCACCCAGCACCAGGGCACGCTTGAGCCGGGCCGCAGTCCGGGGCTCCAATTCCTCCCGCAGCCCCTCCATGGTCTGATTCTGAAGACGCAGGTAATCCTCCAGCGAGAGTCGCATCTCGCGCCTCACCGCCTGCTCGACCTCCCCGACAGCCTTGTCCAGTTCCTTTTCAAGCATCACAGGCGGGTACTCGACCTGAGCCTGCTCGAGGATGGCCTCCAGTACCTGCTCTGTGTATTCCTCGTCGGCTTTCCCCTGCGCCGCCTGTTGCAACTGCTCTCTGATGTGCTTCTCCAATTCCTTGAGGGAATCGAAGTTGCCGACAGTACGCGCCAGGTCATCGTCCAGTTCGGGGAAGGTGCTCTCGTAGACTCCCACCATCTTGACGGTGAACTCCGCCTCCTGGCCCCGTAACTCCTGCCGGGAAAAGTCGTCCGGCAGAGTCAGCGTGAAGGTGCGCTCTTCACCTGCCTCCATCCCCACGATAGCCTCGGCGAACCCTGGTGCTGGATCAGCGCTTTCGGCGTCTAACAGTATGCGGATGTCGTCTCCCTTGAGAAACTCCACTCCCTCGGCTGCCTGCCCCACGAGATCAATCGCAACTCCGTCACCCAGCGCGGCCGGGCGATCAGCGAGTTCCAGGATTACGTTCTGCTCGCGGATCTCTTCGAGCGCCTGTTGCACCTGCTTCTTGGAGACCCTGACCCTCGGAGGCTTGAGGCGATAGTTGCGGTAGTCGCCCAATTCCACCGTCGGGCGCAGAGGAATAGTGAACTTGAAAGTGATCGGGTGCAGTATGACCTCCTCCAACCCACCGGGAGCGTAGAGTTCGATCTCCTCCTGTTCCAAGGCCTCGCGGTAGACTGCCTCGGCCAGCGCTTCGGCAGCCTCCTTGCGGACCGTATCCTCGCCGTAGCGCTGTACGATGAGGCCGTAGGGAGCCTTTCCTTTACGGAAGCCGGGGATGTTTACTTGTTTGGCGATCTGGCGCGCAGCGCGCCGCATGGCCTGTTGGGCCCGCTCTTCGTCCACCTCGATGGTGAGGCGTAGTTGACGATTCTCCAGAGATTCGGTGGTGATTTCCAAGTGCGTGTGCCTCCTCATTCACAATCTTGGGGCCGGCTTCGGCCTGAGCCCAGACAAATGGCTCGAAAGTCTGCCTTATCAGATGGGGAAGGCGGGACTCGAACCCGCACGGGTTGCCCCACGTGATCCTAAGTCACGCTCGTCTGCCCATTCCGACACTTCCCCGGGCTGGGTTTCATTATAACGCCTAGTATACGTTCGCGCAAGGTTGACAATCATGTCTGCTGCTGGTATCATCACCGCCGTGATGATTTGTACTCTACCAAATGGAGGATAGTCTAATGAACCTGGACGACCATACACGTTTTGGCGAACTCGACTCCAGCGGCATGCTCGAACGCATCGGTGAACTGCCACAGCAGTGTCGAGCGGCCTGGGTACTGGCCCAAGGACTGGAGTTGCCACCTGCCTACGAGGCGGTTCGGCACATCGTCATTCTGGGGATGGGCGGTTCGGCCATCGGTGGAACCCTGCTGCAGGAACTGGTGGCCGGAGAATGTGCCGTTCCCATCACTATTGTGCGCGGCTACACGCTTCCCGCCTTCGTCCGTGGCCCCGGTTATCTGGTCATCGGCTGCAGTTACTCGGGCAACACGGAGGAGACCCTCTCGGCCTTTGGAGAGGCCCCGGAACGGGGAAGCCGGCCCGCAGTAATCACGACAGGGGGAAATTTAGCCGCGCTGGCGCAGGAGAGAGAGATACCACTGGTTCGTTTCGATTACCTGTCTCAGCCACGGGCCGCGCTAGGTTACTCCTTCGTTCTGCTGCTGAGGCTCTTGTGCCGGCTGGGGCTGGCGCGGGATTACTCCGCCGATCTTGAAGAGGCTGTCCGGGTGATGGAGGAGTGGCAGGCGGAGATCGGGCCCGAGGTGCCGACAGAGCACAACGCGGCCAAGTCCCTGGCCGGCCGGCTCACGGATCGGCTGCCGGTTGTCTACGGGGCGGGGTTCCTGGCCGCCGTCGCCAACCGCTGGAAGACGCAGTTCAACGAGAACAGCAAGCACTGGGCTTTCTCCGAAGTGTTGCCCGAACTGAATCACAACTCCGTCGTAGGCTTCGGCATCCCCCAGGCCGTGCGAGAGAGGGCAGTCGTACTGATGCTGCGTTCAAGCCTGGATCATCCACGCGTGCAGGTGCGCTGGGAGGTGACGCGGGAACTGCTTCTGCGCGAGGGCGTGGTGGCCGAGACACTGCAGGGCCGGGGTGAAAGCCGTCTCGCTCACATGTTTTCCCTGATCCATTTCGGCGACTACGTGAGTTTCTACTTAGGTTTGCTCAACGGCGTGGACCCGACGCCGGTAGAGACCATCGCCTTCCTCAAGCAGCGGCTGGGAGGGGCGGGGGCTGCATAGAGATGCAAATGCGCTTGACAGGGCAGGGTAGTGCCTTTATAATTCAGTTCGAACCGCGCAATTCGACGGGGTGTAGAAGGTGGGACGTGAAGCGTGATCACCCGCCACGTTTCACGTTTCGTGTTTCATGTTCGAGGTAGGGGGCCGAGGATGGCACGGGTAGGTATTGTAGAGAACACCCTGGTGACAGAAGGGCAACGGCCACGGCCGGAGAGAATGACCTACGAGGAGTTTCTGGACTGGTGCGACGAGGACACCCGGGCCGAGTGGGTGGATGGGGAGGTGGAGATGGTTTCACCGGCTTCAGATCGCCATCAGGACCTGGCGCGGTTCCTGACGGCAGTGTTCAGCGTCTACGTAGAGGCGCATGATCTGGGCATAGTGCGACCAGCGCCGTTTCAGATGAAGACCGGAGCAGACCTGCCGGGGCGGGAACCCGATTTGCTCTTCGTCGCCCGCAAGCATCGAGACCGCTTGCGAGAGACCCACCTGGACGGCCCGGGCGACCTTGTGGTGGAGATCGTCTCACCGGAGAGCATAGCCCGCGACCGGGGTACCAAGTTCTACGAGTACGAAGTCGGCGGCGTGCGGGAATACTGGCTGATTGACCCTCTGCGACAGCAGGCCGAGTTCTACCGCCTGGGCAAAGACGGTCGCTACCGCGTAGTACTGTCCGGCGCGGAAGGTGTGTACCGCTCTGAGGCCATGCCGGGCCTCTGGCTGCAGGTGGAGTGGCTGTGGCAGGAGCCGCTGCCGAAGGTGTTGGACGTGCTGCGGGAGTTAGAAGTGGTGTAGGACTCCCGGGCGATCGCGTATAAGGAGGACAGGGTGGAAGAAGAGATTAACCTGCGTCAATACGTCGAGGTACTGATCCGTTACTGGAAGTGGATCGTGGGACTGGCACTGGTGATGGCAGTAGCCGCGCTGGTGATGGGTTTCCTTACCCCTCCCACTTACGAGGCCACGGCCCTGGTGGCGGTCACCGAACCGCGCTACGTGATGCGTTTCGACCCCCGCTTCGAGACGGTGAACGGCATCCAGCCGGCCTACAAGGCGTACCCCGAACTGGCCGCCAGCGACGACCTGCTCCAGGACCTCCTGGCCTGCCTCAATCCCCTTCCCGAGGGCGTCGAGACCCTTCAAAATCTGCGGGAGATGCTGGAGGCAGGGGCAGGGGCGGATCCCAGCATGGTACGGCTGGCGGTCCGCTACCGGGACCCCGAGGAGGCGGCGCGCGTCGCCAACGCCTGGGCAGGGTTGTTCGTGGCCCGGGCTAACGAGATCTACGGTGCCCACAGCGATCAGCAGGTGCACTTCTTTGAAAACCAGCTGGAGCGGGCGCGGGCGGAACTGGAGGCGGCCGAACAGGCGCTGGTGGCGTTTCAGGCCCGCAATCAAGCAGCGCTCCTGGGGGCGCAACTGACGTCAGCACAGCAGGACCTGCAAGACTATCTCGTCGAGCAGCGGGAGATCGAGCGGGCCGTGCGAAACGCCCGGGCACTGCAGGGTAATATCGCCAGCCAGCCGGCGGATGGACCGGTAAATCCGGGGGACGACCTGACGGCGCTGCTTCTGCAGATCCAGGCCTTCAATGTACAGACCTCTCGGCCGGAGCGGACGGCGTCCTACGGTGCTGAATTGGGGGCCGGGCCTTCCGTCTGGCTGCAGATCTCCGATGCAACCCTCCTCTCGTCGGAGCGGACAGCCGGTGAGTTGGCGCTTTTCTTGGATGAACTGGTGACCACCCTGGAGGCCAGGGAGGAGGAGGCCGAGGCCCAGGTGGCGACATTGGAGCCGCAGATTCTGACCTTGCAGCAGCAACTCCAGGAGAGCCAGACGGAGGGGAAT
This sequence comes from uncultured Anaerolineales bacterium, assembly GCA_964653285.1. Taxonomy (GTDB): domain Bacteria; phylum Chloroflexota; class Anaerolineae; order B4-G1; family B4-G1; genus CAZZEX01. The sequence continues at coordinate 62,960 of CAZZEX010000011.1, read as the reverse complement.
CGCCTGACCCGCGCCCAGGACGTGGCGCGGGAGACCTACGTGACCCTGGCCCGTAAGGTGGAGGAGGTGCGCATCGCGGCGGAGGACACCAGCGGCGAGGTGCGGCTGGCCAGCCAGGCCGCCGCCCCTGAGCAGCCAGTGAGCCCGCGCAAGTTGCTCAACACAGCCGTGGCAGGGGCCCTGGGCCTGATGCTGGGCGTGTGCGGGGCCTTTGCCGTGGAGTGGTGGAAGGGAGAGGAAACAGAACAAGAGAAGTAGAATGTGGTCCGGTTCGGGATTTGCCTCACACGTAGTTCGGCGTTCCAGGAAGGAAGGCAGCGAGGACCGAGACGATTGTGCCTGGCGTGCACGCGGACTTCAATGCCCAGGGCCAAGCGGGCGGGAGGAGAGACGGGAAGATGAGGAGGCAAGGGGACGAGAATGAGGAGATAGGAAGAGGAGAGTCGCCATTCGCCACCTGCCGCTCGTCATTCGGACGTAGTAATCACAGGAGGCATGCGTCATGACCAACCTGGTAGGCACCACCCTGGGACAGTATCAAATCATCGAACTGATTGGCGAAGGGGGGATGGCCAGCGTCTACAAGGCCTGGCAGCCTTCTCTGCGGCGCTACGTGGCCCTCAAGGTGCTGGCCCCCCATCTGTCGAGCGACGCCGAGTTCGTCCAGCGCTTCCATCAAGAAGCGGTGTCGGCAGCCAACCTCAAACACACCAACATCGTCACCATCCACGACGTGGGCACCGAGAGCGGTTATCACTACATCGCGATGGAGTTCATCGAGGGGGCCTCATTGGAAGAGCGTATTCGCTCTGGCCAGGTCTTTGCGCTGGAGCAGGCGGTGGACATCGTCTCGCAGATTGGCTCGGCGCTGGATTACGCCCACCAGCGGGGCTTTATCCACCGCGACATCAAGCCGGCCAACATTCTGATCGACGCGTCAGGCCGGGCGGTGTTGACCGACTTTGGCATCGTCAAGGCGCTCAGCGGCAGTGGGATGACGGCGACGCTGACACGGGCGGGTACCGTCTTTGGCACGCCCCACTACATGAGCCCGGAGCAAGTCCAGGATGAGCCGTTGGACCATCGCTCTGACCTTTATTCGCTGGGCATTGTGTGTTACGAGATGCTGTCCGGTCAGGTGCCCTTCAGCGGCACCACCCACTCGGTTCTCTACGCCCAGGTGTATACCCCACCTCCCCCGCTGCACGGCGTCACAGGTGCGGCGGTGCCCCCCCCGGTGGAGGCGGTGGTCAACAAGATGCTGATTAAGGAGCGCGAGAGACGCTACAACAGCGCCGGCGAGTTTGCCCGCGACCTGGCCCAGGCCGTTGCCGGTATATGGCCGGCCGGTATAGGCGGGGAGACGGTAGTCGCGATGCCAATGGGTACTGGCACGGAAGTCGTGGAGCCGACACCGGGCGGGATGCCGGCGACAGTGGTGGCACAGCCGGCGCAGCCACCCACGCCGCAGCCTACGCCTGCGCCAGCCCGCCGTAGCCGCTGGCCGCTGGTGCTGGGGGCGGTGGTGGTAGCGGCAGGGGTGTTGTTGATCCTGGGGGCGGTGGCGTGGGTGCTAGTATTGGAGAAACAGTATACGCTAAAGAGTGCCCAGGTAGCGCTGGACGCCAGCGACTATGCCCAGGCGGTTGATGGGTTTAGCCAGGTGTTGGAGAATGACCCCGACAACGTTGAAGCGATGGCAGGTCTACTGGAGGCGGCGGCCAACTTGGCCCAGGCCGGACAGTCCGACGCCGCCATCGAGGCCTACGAGACGGTGTGGCAGGCAAAGCCGGAGGAGGTCCAGGCGCTGCATGGCCTCGGCCAGGCCTACGAGGCCCAGGGAGAATGGGAAAAGGCGGCCGGCTGGTACGAAAGGTGGACCCAGGCAGCACCGGGGAACGTAAGCGCTTCCTCGGCGCTGGGTAACGCCCATTTTAACCTGGGAGAGTATGAGCGGGCGGTGGCGGCCTACGAGCGGGCCGAGGCGCTCGGCGCCAGTTCCGCTGAGATGGACACACACCTGGGCCTGGCCTACTACGAACTGGGAGAGTATGAGCAGGCGGTGGCGGCCTACGAGCGGGCCGAGGCGCTCGGCGCCAGTTCCGCCGAGGTGGACGCACATCTGGGCCTGGCCTACTACGAGTTGGCCCAGTATGACAAAGCCATCGAGCCGTTGCAAAATGGGGTCAGCCAGAACCCGGAGGATTTTCAGTTGCAACGTGCGCTAGGGGTGTCGCTCTACGTTCAAGATCAACCTGAGCAAGCAGCGGAACATCTGAACAAAGCCGTCGCGCTCGGCGCCGACCACACTGGTGATGAGTTGATGGACGTGTACTATGCGCTGGGCGGTTATTACTTTGGGGAGCAAGACTATGAGCAGGCCATCAGTTTCTACGAGCAGGCCCAGGGGTTCGACCCCGAGGGCCAGGCCATATGGGCAGACGAAGCCCGAGCCAATTTCGACGAGGCCTATTTGAGACTTGCTCCAAGTGTTATGAAAAAGGCGCTGCTTGACCTGGACTTTTCCAACATCGTGACCGAGGGGGACGAAACCTATGCCGTCGCCAGGACGGGGCAGAAGGTCGAGATCAAGGGCGTCGTGCACCTGGTGGATGGGCCGCGGGCAGGGTCGCGGGCGCTAGTGGTGGAGGAGGGGACGACAAACCTCTTTTCTAACCCCAGCGCCGAAACCGACACGAGAGGATACAGCGGCGTGACCGGCGAGGAGACAATCACGCGGGTAAGCACGCAGGCCAAATTTGGCGAGTATTCGATACGTTGCGAAGCTGACGCAAATACCGAAGGCATATATCAAAGATATACATCAGTCGATAATGGAAATTATGCTTTCTCTGTCTGGCTCCGTGGCTCTGGCGTAGTAAAATTGAGAATCTACATAGCTGGGTGGGTACAGTTTACTGACTCTGCCGAGATCACGTTGACTGATGTTTGGACAAGACACAGTGTAACGCTGAACGTGACAGCCGATCACGCATACGTGGGCGGGATCGTCTGGCAAAGTGGTGATGGCACTGCGGATTTCTGTAGCGATGGGTGGCAAATGGAGGCGAAACCGTATGCTACCACCTACTGTGATGGTGATCAAGGCCCAGGTTACTCCTGGTCAGGCGTCCCGCACGCCAGCCCCAGCGCGCGGGCGGCATCGAGCGTCTCTGTGCCATCTGCAGGCGCAATCAGCGGGCCAACGGGTAGTATAAACATCTGGTGGCACCCGGGCCACGCATACGCCGTGGACTATTACAGGTATCTGTTTGACCTGCGCGATGGCACGGACTGGGGCTATCTATACTGGGATTATAACAACGATAAATACAGCTTCACCGGGCTACTGAGCGATGCACAGACATTCAGCGCTAACGAGTGGCAGCACGTCGTGGTCACTTGGCAGTCTGGGGAGCGCAAGATTTACGTCAATGGTGCCCTGGAGAACTCTGATTCCACAAGCCAGAGTAGATCAATTCCTGCTGTATTCTACATTGGCGTCGGGCATTCTGGCTACCCTATGAACGGTGCCACCGCAGAATTCGCCATCTTCGACCACGTCCTCACCGCCGAGGAGGTGGCGGCATTGTACAGGGTGGGCGTATCCGCAAGCAGATAATATCTAACAGTAATGTAGTTCATTGCGGCCTTCAGCAGGCGTCCCGAGGAGACCCCCGCAAACTGCACGGAACCTCGCAACTGATCCTGGCGATCCGGGAACTGCGGAGACAGAGCCTATACTGGCGCTGTGTGATCAGTTGTTTGTAGGAGAGCGTGTGGCTACCCTGTCTGGGAACGTTCTGGCCTAATGGATTGAGTTGGGATGAAGATCGTTTCGATCGTTGGGGCGCGACCACAGTTTGTCAAGGCGGCACCGGTGAGTCGCCTGTTGCGACAGAAGAATCGCGAGATCCTGGTGCACACGGGCCAGCATTACGACTACGGGATGTCACAGGTTTTCTTCGACGAGCTGAGTATCCCCGAACCGGATCTCAATCTGGGCGTCGGATCGGGCCCGCACGGGGCGCAGACAGGAGCAATGCTGGAGCGGGTGGAGCGCGTGTTGCTGGATGAATGGCCAGATTGGGTGTTGGTCTATGGTGATACGAACTCCACTCTGGCAGGGGCGCTGGCAGCAGCAAAGACACACATCCCGGTGGCCCATGTCGAGGCTGGCCTGCGTTCCTTCAACCGGCGGATGCCGGAGGAGATCAACCGCGTGCTGACCGATCACATCGCTGACTTGCTTTTCTGTCCCACCCAGACGGCGGTGGATAACCTGGCCGCCGAAGGTGTCGTCGCCGGTGTGCATAACGTTGGTGACGTGATGTACGACGCAGTCCTGCACAACGGTACGCTGGCTGCCGCACGCTCGCAGATTTTGGAGGGGTTGGGAGTCCAGCCGGGCGCATACCTGATGGCTACCCTCCACCGTCCGCGCAACACGGACGATCCGGACAGGCTGCGGGCCATCCTCGAAGCGTTCGAAATCGTGGGAGAGCCTATCGTCTTCGCTGCCCATCCTCGAACCCAGAAAGCGATACTCAAACAGGGCCAGCGGGTACCGCCCAACGTGCGCCTGACGGACCCCGTGGGGTACCTGGATATGTTGCAGTTAGAACAGCAAGCGAGGGCCACACTCACAGATTCGGGCGGGGTTCAAAAAGAGGCCTACTTCTTCGGTGTGCCCTGCATCACGTTGCGAGAGGAGACGGAGTGGGTAGAGACGGTACGGACCGGCTGGAACCGGCTGGTGGGCGCGGATCGGGATGAGATAGTGGCTGCGGTGAGGGACCTCCAGGAGCCCATCGAGCACCCGTCGCTTTTCGGGGATGGGCACGCAGCGAAGAAAATCGTGGCACTCCTAGACTGAAGGGAGAGAGATGCAGGAAAACGTACGCATACATCCCACGGCCGAAATCTCGCCCCAGGCAGAGGTCGGCGCAGGAAGCACGGTCTGGCACCAGGCACAGGTGCGGGAAGGCGCGTGCCTGGGGCGTAATTGTATCGTCGGCAAGGGGGTCTACATTGACTTCGACGTGCAGATCGGCGACAACGTCAAGATCCAGAACGGCGTCTCGATCTACCACGGCGTGACGATCGAGGATGGGGTCTTTGTGGGGCCCCATGCCTGCCTGACCAACGACAAGTTGCCCCGGGCAGCGAACCCCGATGGCTCGTTAAAAGGCGTGGATGATTGGGGGGTCAGCCCCATCCTGGTACGCGAAGGCGCGGCCATCGGCGCGGGCGCGGTGGTGTTGCCGGGGGTGACCATCGGGCGCTGGGCGATGATCGGCGCAGGTGCGGTGGTCACGCAGGATGTGCCTGATTATGGCCTGGCGTGGGGCAACCCGGCGCGGTTACACGGCTTCGTCTGCCCGTGCGGGCACCGGTTGGGAGAAGGGGAGGGGGGGGGACAAGGGGACAATGAGACGGGGGGACAAGGGGAAGGGGAGATGGTAGTGTTGCGATGCCATAACTGTAGTAAGGAGGTTGAAGTGCGAAGAGCAGACTGGGAGCGAGTAGGATGATTCCGATTGCGAGACCGCTGATCGATGAAGAGGAAAAGCAGGCCGTGCTGGAGGTGCTGGGCTCGGGCATGCTGACCCAGGGGCCGAAGGTGAGGGCGTTCGAGGAGGCCTTCGCCGAGATGTGTGGCGTCCGGTACGCGATAGCCACCTCCTCCGGGACGACAGCGCTGCACGTGGCGCTGCTGGCTCACGGCATCGGGCCTGGCGATGAGGTCATCACCACGCCATTCACCTTCATCGCCTCGGCCAACTCAATCCTCTACGTCGGGGCCAGGCCGGTCTTCGTGGACATTGACCCGCCGACCTTTAACATCAACCCTGCGCAGATCGAGGCCGCGATCACGCCGCAGACGAAGGCGATCGTGCCGGTGCACCTCTTCGGTCTGCCGTGTGACATGGAGCCGATTCTGGCGCTGGCACGGGCGCGCGACCTGGTCGTAATTGAGGACGCCTGCCAGGCCCACAGGGCGGAGTACCACGGCCAGCGGGTGGGGAGTTTCGGAACGGGCTGTTTCTCATTCTACCCCACCAAGAACATCACCTCGGCCGAGGGGGGGATGATCACCACCGATGACGAGGAAATCGCCGAGCGGTGCCGGGTCATCCGGCAGCACGGGATGCGGCGACGTTACTACCACGACGAGATGGGCTTTAACTTTCGCATGACCGACGTACACGCGGCCATTGGTCTGGCGCAACTGCAGAAACTGGAGCGGTTCAACGAGGCCCGTATCACCAACGCCCGTTTCTTAAGCGAACACTTGAAAGGGGTCACGACACCCACTGTGCCCGAAGGATACCGCCACGTGTTCCACCAGTACACGGTCCGCGTGGCCGATGGCCATCGTGATGCGATGTTGAAGGGGCTCAGGGAGAAGGGGGTTGGCACAGGGGTGTACTATCCGGTGCCGGTTCACCAACAGCGAGTCTACGTGGAGCGGGGGTACAAGGGGACATTCCCGGAGGCAGAGCGGGCGGCCGCAGAGGTGCTCTCGCTCCCTGTCCACCCTGGGCTGAGCAGCGCCGACCTGGAGACGATCGTGGCGGCGGTAAACAACTTGCTGGTGGAGGAATAGTATTGCCTAAAGTGAAGATGATCTCTATTTCGCGTTACGTTCAGGCCGCGCTTGAACGGGCAGAGTATGAGCGGGACGAGAACGGAATAATCGTCGCGCGGGTGCCGGGGGCATCGGGCTTCTTTTCACAAGGGGAGACGTTCGAAGAAGCACGTGATAACCTACGCGATGCGGTTGAAGGGAATCTGACGTTGGCTCTTCAACTCGGATTGCCTATCCCCGTTTTAGAGGGAGTGCCTATCGAGGAGCAGGATGTCCCGGCTTACGCCGCTTAGGCCCAGGGTGGGGATCACACGCGAGGAGTGGCTCGAGTTATGAGCGAGAAACATCGGCCTGTGCGCGCTGCCGTCATTGGCGTGAGCGAGGGGCGCATGATTCGCTATCCCGTACGCAAGTACGAACCGTTAAAGGCGGAATTGGAAGTCTCAGAGAGGAAGACAACGTGACAGATAGCCTTTTAGCAGCGATCGAAAGCAAGACGGCGAACGTGGTTGTGTTGGGCCTGGGATACGTGGGCTTGCCGGTGGCCTGCCTGTTTGCCGATGCTGGCTTCCCGGTGGTGGGCATCCGGCGCAACCGGGAAAAGGTGGAGGTGATCAACCGGGGGGAGTGTCCCATTGAAGGCAAAGAGCCGGAGCTAGCAGAACTACTGGCACAGGTAGTGTCCGCAGGCCGCTTCCGGGCCACGACTGACTGCGAAGTCTGTCGAGAGGCACAAGCGGTGCTCATCGCTGTCGAAACGCCGGTGGACCGGGTGACGAAGAAACCGGGCTACCAAGCACTGCGCGGGGCGCTGACTGACTTGGGACACAATCTCTCGCGTGGCACGATGGTGATTATCGAATCCACCATCGCGCCGGGAACGATGGTAAAGGTCGTAAAGCCCATTCTGGAGGAAGCCTCCGGGCTACGAGTGAACGAGGATTTCTACCTGGTCAATTGCCCGGAGCGGGTGATGCCCGGTAAGTTGCTGGCGAATATTCAGGGTTGTCATCGTGTGGTGGGTGGGTGGAACCCGGAGGCGGCGGAACTGGCCGTCGCGCTCTATCGCCACGTCGTGCAAGCCGACCTGGACCCGGTGGATTGCCTGACGGCGGAACTGGTGAAGACGATGGAGAACGCCTACCGGGACGTGCAAATCGCCTTTGCTAACGAGATGGCCCTTTTATGTGAAGATATGGGCGCCGACGTGTGGCAGATACGCGAGTTGGTGAACAAATCGCCCTATCGAAGCATGCACCTGCCCGGTGCTGGCGTGGGAGGTCACTGCATCCCCAAAGACCCCTGGCTGCTCATCGCCAACGCTGGCGATGGTTTTGAGCCGAGGCTGATCCCGGCAGCGCGGGCGATCAACGACGGGATGCCGCTGCACGTGGTCGCCCTGACGGTCAAGGCGCTGCAGGAAGCCGGAGTAGACATCGCAGACGCAAAGGTGGCCGTGCTGGGCTATACCTACCGGGAGAACACCGACGACACACGCAACAGCCCCAGCGAGGTGCTGGTGGCGCGGCTGCGGGAACTCGGAGCCGAGGTGACGATCCACGACCCATGGGTACCCGAGTACCGGGGCGACGTGGAAGAAGTGGGGCGGGGTTGCGATGTGATTGTCTTGATGGTGGCGCACGATGCCTACCGCGCTATGGACCTGGGCAGGCTACGGTCGCAGGTTGCCCGGCCCGTCCTGATTGACGGGCGCAATATGTTGTCGGCAGAGCAGGCCCGGGTGGCGGGATGGGAATATTGGAGCGTAGGAGTGGGGCACATCAAAAGCGAGTGAATGCGGCTGAGATCCTGGTGATACTGGACGGCAAGGGCAAGACCGGGCCGGCACCCGAGTTGTGGGAGGGAGCGAGATGATCCGGTTGACGATGGATCTCAAACTGGGCTCATAAGGGATTCGCAATTCGCTCTTATACCTACGAGGTAGCGAGGAAGACGATCCACAGCAAGCACGTGGATGGCCCGGTGGGCGTGCAATCGCGAGAGTGTGAGGAGTGGGGAAGTAGAGGAAGCAAAATGGATATGGCTATGCGAGAATTCTACGTGATCATTGAACGTGATGAAGATGGATATTACGTGGGTGAGGTGCCTCAGTTGCGAGCGTGTTACAGCCAGGAAAGAACCCTTGATGAACTGATGGCGAATATGAGGGAAGTTATTGAGCTTTGCCTTGAAGGAGAACAAGGTGAGGAAATCCTGTCAGAGGTTGTAGGCATTCAAAAGGTGGTCGTCTGATGCTGAGACTGCCCGTGTTAAGAGCTTCGGAACTCATACGTGCCCTCGAAAAAGCGGGCTTTCAGGTCGTCCGTCAGAAGGGAAGTCACGTGCGGATGAAGCACCCGGATGGACGGGTGGTTATCGTACCTGTCCATTCTGGTCAGGACATAGGGCGGGGCAGGGCAATCGCATTTATAATGTCGGGCAGACTTTGGGACACCGAAAAGCCCTTTTTGCTCCCGCTGGATTGCCAAATCCAGTGGCTAGGGCCTGGATCTGGCGATCCAGGCCGAGCGAATGGGATAAATGCGATTGCCCTATCGGGCGGGGCCTTTTACGCAAAGTACTCCGTGATACGGAGTTAACGCGCGATGAGTTTATGGCATTGCTGAAGTGACTCAAGAATCCGCCGGTGATGTACGTGGGCGGCCTGAGCAGCGAGTGCGTGGACAGATTGTGGTGGCCACGGAGACCGAAGGCACATTCTGGTGGGTTCTGAAGCGGAAATTGGGCGGACCGGAGTCATTTTCGTCCTTGTAAGATGTCTTGACAGGGGTGGTGGCTGTGGTATGATGATGCGGAACCTGGCATACGGGAGGTGACGGGTGAGTGAGCGGGGAGTTGTGACGTTACGGGATGAGACACTACGAGAGCGGGCATCGGTGGCGCGCGACGATGATCTGCGCAGCCGGTTGTTGGAGGTGCTACTGTCGCCGGCGGAGCGTCCCAAGATGACCTACGAAGAGTTCCTGGCCTGGGCCGACGAGGACACGCTGGCGGAATGGGTAGACGGGGAGGTGGTGATGTACAGCCCGGCATCGAAGCAACACCAGAACTTGGCGGATTTTCTGACCAGCGTGTTGCGTGCTTTTGTTGAACAGCATCATCTAGGAGTGGTCCTGAGCGCTCCCTTTCAGATGAAACTGGAGCATGGCCGGGAACCAGATTTGCTCTTTGTGGCGAATGAGCATCTGGAACGGCTGAAGGAGACTCACCTGGAGGGGCCAGCCGACCTGGTGGTGGAGATCGTCTCGCCGGAGAGCGTGGGGCGTGATCGTGGGGAGAAGTTCTACGAATATGAGCGGGCGGGTATTCCCGAGTATTGGCTGATTGACCCGCTGCGGGAGCAAGCCGAGTTCTACCAACTGGGTGCCCAGGGCCGCTACCAGATGCTGGTGCCGGAAGCAGAGGGGATATATCGCTCGGTGGTGGTGCCCGGATTTTGGCTGCGCGTGGTGTGGCTGTGGCAAACGCCACCTGTATTGCAGGTCTTGCAGGAACTGAAGATCGTTTGAACGCTGGGCACATTGGAGGTGGGGGGAGAAGCGTATGCTCGCCGCTTGATAGAGCGGTTGCGACGATGTGGCTTTCTCCCAGCGGCAGAGTAAGCCCTGGAGCGCCCGGCGCATGGTGGCGCACGATGCCTACCGCGCCGTGGGCCTGGACGGAAGCGCCTGCAGGAGAAAGCCCGGACGTATATCAAGGCTCTGGACCGGGCCATCGCTCAAGTTCTATCGCCCACCATAGATAAGGAGGTCTGAGAATCAATTCCTGGTCACCGATGAGGTCATTTTCCGCGGATGGAAAAGACATTTGCAGATGTGGTATAATACCAACCGTGAATTTCGGGTTGCAAATTGTGAATTTGGAGGGATGGCGGGATGGGTAAGAAAGAACTGGAAAAGCGGGTGAGGACGTTTGCGCTGCGGTCAGGAGGTGAAACGATGGGAGTAATGGGAATCTCCTTAGAAATACCTGCCGAGATCCTGGGTGCGGCAAGATTACCGCCAAAGGAAGTAGAGTATGAGTTTCGCAAAGAACTGGCGCTGGCATTATACCAGAGAGGCGTGCTGCCGCTTGGCAAAGCCAGACTCCTGGCACAGATGACGCGCTGGGAATTCGAGGAATTGCTTGGGGAGCGTAGAATCCTGCGACACTATACGGACACGGAGCTCGAAGAGGACATCCAATATGGGCTTGGTCGTCAGTGATTCTTCAACCTTAATCCACCTGGCAGCTATCGGCCGACTTGCCCTGCTGAAGGAGTTCTACGGACGTATCACGGTTCCCCCAGCGGTGTGGCGAGAAGTTGTCGAGGAGGGAAAGGGCAGAGCCGGTGCAATCGAGGTTGAGCAAGCGCGTCAAGCGGGGTGGATAGAGGTAGTAGCCCCCGCGGATACAGCGTTATTGCGGCTTTTAGGACGCGACCTGGATGATGGGGAATCCGCGGTCATTGCCCTGGCTGTCGAGCAACGAGCAGCATTGGTGCTTTTAGACGAGTCGGATGCGCGAAGAACCGCAGATTTGTATGGTTTGTCGAAGACAGGTGTTATTGGGCTTTTGATCCGAGCCAAGCAAGAAGGGCGCATCGAGTCACTCAAACCAGAGTTGGATAGGCTGTTGCACCAGGGAGGCTTCTGGATCGCGGAAAGGTTGTATAACCGAGCGCTGAACGCTGGGGGAGAGGGGAAGGATAAGTTGTGACCGACGTGGGAGTCACTTATATCAAGGCTCTGGACCAGACCATCGCTCAAGTTCTATCGCCCACCATAGGGAGGCCTGAGGATCAATTCCTGGTCACCGATGAGGTCATTCCCCTTTACGGGGCGGGGCCGAGCCCCGAAGAAGCAATGGCGGATTCAATGTCATTAAGTTAAAGGTGCGACGCACTTCCATCGCTGCCCTGAACAAACCTGCTATCGCACTTTTGCTGCATATCTTGTCGTTTTCACAGGCCAAGAAGTGCGTCGCACCTCCAATGAAAGCCTGGAGGAGGATGCTGAGGAATTGGGACATTCGCTCCGAAAACAGTTGGAGCTGTTGCGCCAGGTTTTTTCCCTCCTGGAGAAGGCGTCCTGGCAATGCCTGTATCTGCTCGCAAGATGGATCGGATTCTGGTACGGGAGGTGACGGGTGAGTGAGCGGGGAGTTGTGACGTTACGGGATGAGACACTACGAGAGCGGGCATCGGTGGCGCGCGACGATGATCTGCGCAGCCGGTTGTTGGAGGTGCTACTGTCGCCGGCGGAGCGTCCCAAGATGACCTACGAAGAGTTCCTGGCCTGGGCCGACGAGGACACGCTGGCAGAATGGGTAGACGGGGAGGTGGTGATGTACAGCCCGGCATCGAAGCAACACCAACTACTTGTGGGTTTCTTGGAGAAGGTGCTGGGGATGTTTGTCGAACAGCACAGCCTGGGTATTGTTCTGAGCGCCCCCTTTCAAATGAAACTGGAACGGGGCCGGGAGCCAGACCTGGTGTTTGTAGCGAGTGAGCATCTGGGCCGGCTGAAGGAGACTTACCTGGACGGTCCGGCTGACCTGGTAGTTGAGATCATCTCGCCGGAGAGCGTAGGCCGGGACCGGGGAGAAAAGTTCTACGAGTATGCGCGAGGTGGAGTGCCAGAGTACTGGCTGATTGACCCCCAGATAGAGTGGGTCGAGTTCTATCATCTGGAAGAGAAACGGTATTGCCTGGCTTTCAGTGGCAAAGAGGGCGAATACCACGCGCTGGCGTTGCCCGGTTTCTGGCTGCGGGTAGAGTGGCTGTGGCAGGAGCCGCTGCCAGCGGTGGAAAATGTGTCGTTGGAGGTGGGAGGAGAAGCGTATGCCCGCGGTTGGATAGAGCGGTTGCGGCAACACGGCTTCCTTCAGTCGTCAGAGTAAATCCTGCTGAGCGGGACGAACCTGTAGACGCACTGTGGATTGGGCTGCGCAAGGCGGAGGACGTTGGCCAGGTTGGCGCTGACCGGCGATTCGTGGGGACCGCTGAATGGGGCCGATTGTGTGGCACTGGACCCGGGCCTCTCAGAACCGGTGACGTGGTAAGAGTACGAGGAGGCGTAACTGCTCAGGCTCTTCCCAAAACAGGCACAAATAGCACACGGATACACACAGATGAAACGGGTTCTCACAGATTTTTTATCTTTATCCGCGTACATCCGTATGATCCGTGTTGATTCGTGTTCTATTTTAACCGCGCTATGCCCGAGGAGATCAACCGCGTGGTGGCAGACCATCTGTCGGACCTGTTACTCTGTCCCAGTCAGACCGCAGTTGACAACCTGGCGGCTGAGGGTATCATGCGCGGCGTCCACCTGGTGGGCGACGTGATGGCCGACGCGCTGGCGTTTGCCGTGAAGCGGGCACGAGATCGCTCAGATGTATTGGAGCGATTAGGGCTTGCGGAAGGCCATTACTTGTTGGCTACCGTGCATCGTGCCGAAAACACCAGCGACGCGACCCGCCTGCGCAACATCCTGGCTGCCTTTGATGCCCTGGATGAGCCGGTGATTTTCCCCGTGCACCCGCGCACCCGCGAAGCGATCAATGTCTTGGATTATTCACCTGCCCCGCACGTGCGACTGATTGAGCCAGTGGGTTACCTGGACATGGTGAGGCTGGAGCAATCGGCGCGGATAATCCTGACCGACTCGGGTGGCATTCAGAAAGAGGCTTACTGGTCGGGTGTGCCGTGCATCACTCTGCGCGACGAGACGGAGTGGGTGGAGACGGTAGAGGCTGGTTGGAACGCGATTGTGGGGGCAGACCGGATGCGAATTGTGCAAGTTGCGCGATCGTTCATGCCACCATTAACGCACCCGTCGCTCTACGGGGATGGAGAGACGGCGAGGCGGTGTGTAAGGTTGATGGGATAGCTGACAATTTATGGGCCGTGAAAAAGCCATCAAACTGGAGATACAACAGCAACTACGAAAAGTCGGCCGCGACCTCAAAGGGTATCAGGTGATCCTTTTTGGATCCCGTGCGGCTGGTCGCGCCGGTCCCCGCTCCGACTTTGATGTGGGCATTATTGGAGAGCGCCCTATATCACTAACAACATTCTATCGCATTGGCGATATCTTTGAAGCAATAGATACGCTTTACACCATTGACTGGGTTGATTTGAATCGCGTCACGCCCGCCTTTCGCCGCGAGGCTATGGAAACGGTGGCGGAGATTCAGGCACGATTGCCTATCATCTTCCCTGCCCATCCCCGCACAGTAAAACGGGTGCAGGAGTTTGGCTTTGAGGGGCGGCTGGCGGGGATGAAGGATTTGCGAGTGACAGAGCCGTTGGGGTACCTGGAGTTTCTGAACTTGATGAGCAAGGCACGGCTGGTGCTGACCGACTCCGGCGGCATCCAGGAGGAGACGACGATTCTCGGCGTGCCTTGCCTGACGCTGCGGGAGCACACCGAGCAGCCGGTCACAGTTACAGAGGGGACGAATACGATTGTGGGCCGTGACCCGGGGCGAATTGTGGCCGAAGCGTTAGCGATATTGGACGGTAGGGGCAAGGCCGGGCGGGTGCCGGAACTGTGGGATGGACAGGCCGCCGCGCGGATCGTAGCGGTGTTACGCAATTGACCCTGTTGAAGCCGATCCTGCGGACGGAAGAGTAATGGAGTAGGGGAAAGGAGAGGGGCAAATGAGAAACGAGGATTTGCTGGAACGAATCACAGTGGATCCCAAGGTCATGGTTGGCAAGCCGGTCATTCGCGGAACACGAATCCCGGTGGCACTGATTTTGAAGATGTTGGGGCAGGGTATCCCAACCGAAGAGATTCTGCGCGAGTATCCCCGGTTGGAAAGAGTGGACATTGAGGCCGCCATAGCGTATGCGGCATGCGTGGTGGAACACGAAGATGTGTTCCCTCTGCCGATGCAGGGTGAATTGGTGCCGGCATGAAGTCCCTGGTGGATGAGTGCACGGGCACATCGGTAGTGGCCTGCCTGCGTGGCGAAGGGCATGATGCAGTGGCTGTGGTCGAGGTGATGCCCGAAGCGGATGATAAGGAGATACTGGATCACGCGGTGGCGGAAAGCCGCATCGTGGTGACCAACGACAAGGACTTTGGTGAATTGGTGTTCCGCAGTGGATGGGAGCATCGAGGTGTAGTGCTGTTGCGTTTGCGAGACGAACGAGCAGAGAACAAGGCGCGGATAATGAAGATCGTGCTGGCACGAGTGGGTGAGCGGTTGCGGAACCATTACATCGTAGCCACTGAGACGGGGATTCGGGTACGAAAATAACTGGCGGAGGTGCCGGCTTTGCGAATGATAGAACCATTGGGCTATCTGGAGTTCCTGAACCTGATGGCGAATGCGCGGCTGGTGCTGACCGACTCGGGCGGCATTCAGAAAGAGGCTTACTGGCTGTGTGTGCCGTGCATTACTCTGCGCGACGAGACGGAGTGGGTGGAGACGGTAGAAGCGGGCTGGAACGTGATTGTGGGGGCAGACCGGATGCGAATTGTGCAAGTTGCGCGATCGTTCACGCCACCATCAGCGCACCCGTCGCTGTATGGGGATGGAGAGACGGCGAGGCGGTGTGTAAGGTTGATGGGATAGTTGACAATTTATGGACCGTGAAAAAGCCATCAAACTGGAGATACAACAGCAACTGCAAAAAGTTGACCGCGACCTCAAAGGGTATCAGGTGATCCTTTTTGGATCCCGTGCGGCTGGTGGCGCCGGTCCCCGCTCCGACTTTGATGTGGGCATTATTGGAGAGCGCCCTGTATCACTAACAACATTCTATCGCATTGGCGATATCTTTGAAGCAATAGATACGCTTTACACCATTGACTGGGTTGATTTGAATCGCGTCACGCCTGCCTTTCGCCGCGAGGCTATGGAAACGGTGGAGGTGCTTTATGAAGGCTAAAAGGGAATCGCCTCTACCGCCGCGATTATTGCAAAGCCTGCAAGAATTGGCACAAAAGTACAAGGCCGGTGGGTTAGACTTGTTCATCTTTGGTTCTTTCGCGCGGGGGGACCATCGTCCCACTTCAGACCTGGACCTGGGTGTAGAATGGCGCGGAGAGCGCGATCCCAAAACTTTTCTACGCCTCTACTGGGAGGTGCAAGCCCTGCCAACTATCCGCAAGATCGAGTTGGTGGATTTTTCTCAAACCGACCCCAACTTCAGACGAGTTGCCGGCTTGAATAAGATTTATCTATCTGAAAGGAAACCCTGGCAGCGTGAAAAAACAGTCACTTAAGAGAAACCTGGACGATATCTTGTCGAGGTGGGGCGATGCGCTGGCGCAGCCCCAAAGCGATATAGTTCGAGATTCGGCTATTCTGCGTTTTGAACTGGCTTTTGAAGTAGCCTGGAAGTTGGTGCAATTATTAGTCCGCGAGCATGGTTTTGAGGCCAACAGCCCGCGCCGGGCGTTTCAACAGGCTTTCACCATCGGTTGGATCAGCAATGAAGAGGTGTGGGCCGATATTCTCAGAGCACGTAACACGGCAGTTCACGTATACCGCCAGGAATACGCCCAAGCCCTCTACGATGAATTGAACAAATACTATCAGGCGTTTCAAGAACTGCAACTGTCGCTGACGGAGGAGATAATGTAGGGGCGAATCCTCGTGGTCGCCCTCTTGGGATGTAGGGGCGAACCCTCGTGGTCGCCCTCTTGGGATGTAGGGGCGAACCCTCGTGGCCGCCCTCTTGGGATGTAGGGGCGAACCCTCGTGGCCGCCCTCTTGGGCAGGTACAAGGCCTGCCCCTACCCCGATTTATTGAAAAGATACCGATTCTATCAATATTTGTTGGCATCGGGGAACGAGTCGCCGAAATAACTATGAGGATTGACCGGGACTGCCCCGTGACTGAAACGGTGCGTTTGACGCAGGCAATGGGAGTGATTGTGGAGCGTTTAGGCAAAAACCCACGCGACTGGTTTTGACCAACTCGGGCAGCATTCAGAAAGAAGCGTATTGACTCAAGGTGCTATGTATCACGCTGCGCGACGAGACGGCGTGGGTGGAGACGGTAGAGGCTGGTTGGAACGTGGGCGTTGGCGCAGACAGGGATAGGATCATCCAGGCCATCCAGTCCTTCGTGGTGCCTGCTGAACGCCCTGATATACGGTGATGGTCAGGCGGCGATGCGTTGTGTGGCTTTGTTGGAGGAGCAATATGGATGCTCTCTTGCTTTCGGGATGTAAGTTATCCGGTTCATCCCAGTTGTGATGGGCGTCGCGTGTTCTCGACGAAGTAAGTCCGAACCCCGGGATGGGACTATCGCCGTGTGGAACAGGGGCGAGCGCCGGATATGCGTGTAAACGCATGGAGGTGAACGATGCAGTTCAATATCGTAATCGAGCGGGATGAGGATAGTGGGTAAATCATATCCATTCCAGTACACAAAGGGCGCGATCTGCTAGAGCTGATGGAGCTGCGCGCTCGGCGACGGTAGGCGGCGTTGGCACGTTGCACATTCCAAAGTTCAAGCGGTTCTAACGGATCTTGACCACGTGCCGGGGGCGTGTAGAATCACGTACTTACAAGTCTCGGTCTGCCGGGTGGGCCGATGGGCTGGATTGACACGACGGGAGATGCACGATGACCGTTCTGCTGGCAGAAGAAGTGAAAAGGCTGGTATTGGAGGGGCTGCCGGATTGGATCGAAGAACAACCGTACCTGCGCCGCCGGCTGCAGGAGACGATCGGAGAAATCCCGGGGCGGTCCCCTCAAAAGATGACCTACAAGGAGTTCCTGGCCTGGGCCGACGAGGACACGCTGGCGGAATGGGTAGACGGGGAGGTGGTGATGTACAGCCCGGCATCGAAGCAACACCAGAACTTGGCGGATTTTCTGACCAGCGTGTTGCGTGCTTTTGTTGAACAGCATCATCTAGGAGTGGTCCTGAGCGCTCCCTTTCAGATGAAACTGGAGCATGGCCGGGAACCAGATTTGCTCTTTGTGGCGAATGAGCATCTGGAACGGCTGAAGGAGACTCACCTGGAGGGGCCAGCCGACCTGGTGGTGGAGATCGTCTCGCCGGAGAGCGTGGGGCGTGATCGTGGGGAGAAGTTCTACGAATATGAGCGGGCGGGTATTCCCGAGTATTGGCTGATTGACCCGCTGCGGGAGCAAGCCGAGTTCTACCAACTGGGTGCCCAGGGCCGCTACCAGATGCTGGTGCCGGAAGCAGAGGGGATATATCGCTCGGTGGTGGTGCCCGGATTTTGGCTGCGCGTGGTGTGGCTGTGGCAAACGCCACCTGTATTGCAGGTCTTGCAGGAACTGAAGATCGTTTGAACGCTGGGTACATTGGAGGTGGGGGGAGAAGCGTATGCTCGCCGCTTGATAGAGCGGTTGCGGCGACGTGGCTTTCTCCCAGCGGCGGAGTAAGCCTTGGAGCGCCCAACACATATTAGCACAGAGGGCGATGCCTACCGTGCTATGGACCTGGGCAGACTACAGTCGCAGGTTGCCCGGCCCATCCTGATTGACGCACGCAACGTGTTCTCGCCGGAGCAGATACGAGCGACGGGATGGGATCATCGCGGCGTGGGAGTAAGTAGGAACAACGCAAATTGAGAAGGGAGACAGGTACGTGACGGAATCATTAGAGGTGTTGCTGTGCAATGCCCAATGCTGATAGGTTACGACCGGCAGTGTTCTTGGACCGCGATGGTGTATTGATCGAAGACGTTAACTTGTTGGTGCGGCCCAACCAGGTGCAGTTAACTGACGGGGCAGCCTGGGCCGTGGAGACGCTAAAAGAAGCTGGTTATCAGGTCGTCGTCGTCAGCAACCAGACGGTAGTGGCGCGAGGCATGGCAACGGAGGACGACGTAGTGGCTGTCCATGACTGGATTCAGCACCTGCTCATTGCAGCGCAAAGCCTACCGATCGACGCTTTCTACTTTTGCCCGCATCACCCTAACGCTACGTTGCCTCAGTACCGGGTAGTATGCCAATGCCGGAAACCACGCCCTGGCTTGCTTTTGCAAGCAGCCGCTGAGCGAGACATAGATCTAGTTCGCAGCTATATGGTGGGCGACCGAATCACGGACATCATCGCTGGACAGAGAGCAGGTTGCCAGACCATTCTAATTGAGAGCGGCAGGCACCTAGACCCGCTGATTGAGTCCCTTGATCCAATTGATCCCCTGTGCCGTCCCGATTTCGTCTGTGCGGATCTGCGCCAGGCGGCCTGTCTCATCTTGGGGGGGCGCTCGTGAAGGCCGTGGTGCTCTGTGCTGGCTATGGCACCCGTTTAGGCGATCTGACACGCAAAGTGCCT
The DNA here is from genome assembly GCA_964653285.1 of uncultured Anaerolineales bacterium. GTDB lineage: Bacteria > Chloroflexota > Anaerolineae > B4-G1 > B4-G1 > CAZZEX01. The sequence continues at coordinate 44,085 of CAZZEX010000011.1, read as the reverse complement.
AAACCAATGTTGCCTTTGCAAGGCCGACCATTGCTGCTCTACACCTTGCACTACCTGGCCAGCCAGGGTTTCAAACACATGGCTATCAATCTACACTTCCTGCCAGAACAGATCACGAACTACTTTAGTGATGGCTCACAGTTCGGGGTCAGCATTCATTACTCGTACGAACCGCGACTATTGGGAACGGCAGGGGCGGTAAAGAACCTGGAGCCATGGTTGGCCAACGTGGAAGATTTTCTCGTACTGTATGGAGATATTCTTCTTGACCAAGACCTGGGCGCACTGGTCGAGCGGCACCGGGAGACAGGAGCTTTAGCCACGCTGCTGCTACATCAGCGACCTGGATCGAACAGCCTGGTACAAATGGATGAAACCGGCCGCATCACCGGGTTTGTCGAGCGGCCGACAGGTGGGCAGCGGGCGGCGATGCCCTATCCGTGGGTGAACTCGGGCGTGCACTTGCTCAACATTCGTATTTTGGCCTATATTCCTGCAGGGCAACCGGTTGATTTTCCACGGGATGTCTTTACCAAGTTAGTTGGCAAAGAATCTCTGTATGGCGTTCCCTTGACTGGCTATCGCTGTGCCATTGACTCACCAGTTCGCTGCGCCGAGGCAGACGGTGCCATTGCACAAGGACTCTATCGGGTACCGCCGGGTATGCAATTGGCCGAGGTAGGTTCGGCCGGGTAAACTCTGGACAGGTCAGGGGATCAACAGTTCATGAGCCTAAGGTGGCTGCGCTCGCGTGTGAGGCGAGTCAAGGTGCTGCGGAAGATATGGAGCGATTCGCATACGCTAGTGGAGGGGTTCCTGCGTGGCCTGCCTGATTGGGTTCGTTGGCAACTGACCCAGTGGCAACGACAAACTGACACCGTCGTTCGCCCAGCCGCGTCAAATTTGTCATCGGCGCAGTTGCGCATTATCCTTGTATCCTACTATACTACAGCCAGAGAGTTCAAGCTGGCCTATGCAGCCCGACTGTGCGGACATCATGTGACGCTGGTGACCAGGCATATCGGCCCCCCCCCTATGGTCGCTCAGCATTTCGACGCCTGTTACGAGGCCAGCAATCCTTGGCGGATACTGATCTTGCTTGACAAACTACGCCCAGACGTGATACACTTACTCGCTCACGGGGACAATATCCTGATGTTGCCCGTGCTGTTGCATGCGCCATCCCCTGTAGTGTACGACCCATACGATTGTCTGCAGGGGATGATCAAGCCGAAATACCAGGTCAGCCGCATGGAACGGGAAGCGGAGCGCATTTGTTTTGCCCGTGCCGATTACATTTGTGCGCGCAGCATAGAGCCGCTCTATTTGCGGCGTCATTTCGGCTATCGTATGCCTGCTACAATTTATTTCCCGGAATACTGCTGGCGTCCACCACAAGCGCGTGAGCCCCGGCAGTTCCACGATGACGAGGAGTTACACGTAGCGTATTGCGGCGGTATCTGGCCCGAAGATCGTTATCCAGCGGCCGAGTGTGGCTATGCCCAATACATTGAGGTAGGGCGGGCGTTGGCCAGGCAGCGTATTCATCTGCACCTTTATCCCTCCAAGGTTGGGGGTGGTACAAACTATGAGGACTTTTTCTCATTGTATTTGGAAGAGAGTAAGCACAATCCATTTTTTCATATCTATCGCCCCTTACCCTACACAGAATTGTTGAGAGAACTGCCGCAGTACGATGCGGCAATACACATCATGGGGGTGAAAATCAATCAAGCATTCGGGAGTGCAACTCGTGCCAAACTGGACTATTCGAGCGCTAATAAGTTATTCGACTACATTGAAGTTGGACTGCCAGTGATTATTCACGACGGTAAACACCAGCGTGGGGTGGTTAGGCACTACGGGTCTAGCGTCGAAGTCTCCGACATTGCTCGGGTGCGCGAGGTCCTTCTTTCCTTCTTGAGCCAGAATCGCCCCAGCAAATCCTCAGCGGCGATTGCCGATCATGTTGAGCGTCTTGATCGGATGTATCGGTCTGTGGCAAAACTATGCGAATCATCATCGTAGGCGCTCGTGCAGACGGGCACGGCAAAGTCGTGTTGGAGATCCTGCAGGCTATGCACCGCTTTGAGGTGGTGGGATTTGTGGACGACGATCCTGAGAAGCGCAATTTGACGGTGCGCGGTTTCCCAGTGCTTGGATCCACAAGAGATTTGGAACGGCTGCGGCAAACTTCAGGTGTTGAAGGTGCAATTGTGGCCATTGCGGACAATCCCAAACGGCGTGCATTGGGCCAGAGAATCCTGGAGGCAGGGTTAGAGCTGATAAATGCCATTCATCCTACTGTTCATTTCGATTCCGACGTGGTTCTGGGCAAAGGTGTTGTTCTATGCCAGGGAGTGATTGTCGTTGCGGGAACTCGAATCGGCAACAGTGTCAATATACATACGGGGGCAACCATAGATCACGATAACGTGATCGGGGATGGGGCGAACCTGGGACCAGGCGTGCATACGGCTGGACGGGTGCACATCGGTCGTGATGCATTCATCGGCACCGGGGCCGCTTTTATTCCAGACGTGACAGTTGGAGAAGGCGCAGTAGTGGGAGCGGGTGCTGTGGTCATCCGGCCTGTCAAGCCGTTTGATAAGGTGGTCGGGGTTCCAGCTTGCTCCATAGCACAAGAATCATCGCCGGAGTAGCAAAAGTGATGTCGATCCGATGTGCAACTATGGGCAAGAAGGTAGCAATCGTTCAGTCCAACTACATACCCTGGAAGGGGTACTTCGATTTGATCAATCTTGTGGATGAGTTCATATTGTTTGACGACATGCAGTACACAAGAAGGGACTGGAGAAACAGGAATAAGATCAAGACCCCAGACGGTTTGATGTGGCTCACGATACCGGTACAGGTTAAGGGTAAGAACCTCCAGAAAATTAGAGAGACCGTCATCAGTGCCCCAGGGTGGAATCGCAGGCACTGGAAGTCTATCGTTCACAACTATTCCAGGGCAAAATACTTCCACGCTTATAGGGAGCTATTCGAGGAGCTGTACTTGGGCTGCAATGAGAGGTTTCTGAGTCGGATTAACTATCGGTTTCTCACTGCAATTTGCGAAATACTGGATATAGACACCAAGCTATCCTGGTCAATGGATTATCATCTCATAGAAGGGAAGACGGAAAGGCTGATTGACTTGTGCAAACAGGCTGGTGCCATAGAATACCTCTCAGGGCCGACTGCGAAAGGCTACATTGACGAGGAATTGTTCAGGAGCGAAGGCATGACACTGCGATATATGGACTATTCGGGATATCCGGAATACAATCAACTGTGTCCCCCGTTCGATCACCACGTGAGCATCATTGATCTCATCTTCAATGAAGGGCCTGATGCCCCGAAGTATATGAAGAGCTTCTGAAATGGATCTATCAATCGTTACGACGATGTACTATTCGGCTCCTTATCTGGAGGAGTTTTATACTCGTGTGTGTGCGGCGGCCGAGAAGATTACGGATAACTATGAAGTGATATTCGTTAATGACGGTTCGCCCGACAATGCGCTTGACATTGCCATATCTCTGTATGAAAGAGAGGACAGGGTCAGAGTTATTGACCTCTCGAGGAATTTCGGTCATCATAAGGCCATCATGACGGGCCTTACATACGCCAGAGGGGAATTGGTCTTTCTCATAGATTGTGACCTGGAGGAAGAACCAGAACTGCTTGGGAAGTTCTATGATGAACTGAAGAGCTCCGATGCAGATGTGGTCTATGGCGTGCAGCAAAAGCGAAAGGGCGGCTTCTTTGAAGGGATTAGCGGAGAAATCTTTTATTGGCTGTTCAACATGCTCTCCAACAATCCACTACCGCGGAATTCGATAACCGTCAGGCTGATGAGTCAGAGATACGTTGCCAGTTTGGTGAAGCACCAGGAACGTGAGACTATTATAGCGGGGCTGTGGGTGATTACGGGATTTAAGCAGGTGCCTATTGTTGTAAAGAAGCCCTACAAAGGTAGCACTACCTATGGCTTTGGTCGAAAGGTTTCCAACTTCGTCAACGCTATCACTTCGTTCAGCAATAAACCGCTCGTTTTCATTTTCTATTTGGGATGTATCATCGTGCTCCTCTCAAGCATCGCTGCGCTTTATCTGATTGTGAGGAGAATGTTCTTTGGTGTTTTCCTGACAGGCTGGCCATCGCTTATCGTGTCAGTGTGGTTGTTGGGTGGATTAACCATCTTCTGCTTGGGAGTGATTGGCATCTATCTGTCGAAGATCTTCATGGAAACCAAGCAGAGACCATATACAATCATCAAAGCCCTCTATGAGCACGAATGTAGGGATGGCTAGAGATTCAGTAAAGTCTGGACATTGGCGAAAAGCGGTTATTGTCAAGTTTAGAGCCACATATTGCGGTATGAAGTGTTCATATACCACAAGATGTAGCCATCAACTTGACCATAACTAAAATTCGCCAGAGTCCAGTAAAGTTCTAACTAAACAGGAGAATCTAAACCATGGAAAAGAAACACAAACTTGTTATTTTTGGCACCGGCGCAACAGCAAAAATGGCTCACTACTACTTTACACATGACTCAGACTATCAAGTCGTGGCGTTCACAGTAGATGAAAAATATCTTGACCAAACAGAATTTCTAAGCTTACCGGTTGTTCCGTTCGAGGATGTGGAAGACCTTTATCCTCCCAGTGAGTATGCAATGTTTGTTGCCATTGGCTACGAGGGAATGAATAAACCCCGTGCAGAAAAATATCATGAAGCTAAATCCAAAGGGTATAAATTGGCGACATATATCAGTTCGAAGTGTACCTTCTTGACGCAAAATCCAGTGGGAGACAATTGCTTGATTATGGAGGACAACACTATACAACCCTTTGTAACCATAGGCAATGACGTTGTTTTGTGGAGTGGTAATCATATTGGACATGAAGCAGTAATAGAAGATCATTGCTTCATTACATCCCATGTCGTTATTTCAGGGTTTGTCCACGTATCCTCTTATTGTTTTATCGGTGTTAACGCCGCACTTAGAGATGGGATTAAAATTGCTTCACAAACTCTTATTGGTGCAGGCGCAGTCATCATGAAAGACACCGTAGAAAAGGGCGTATATGTGCCTGAAAGAGCAAAACTAATCGACAAAAAGAGTGATGAAATAAGAATCTCGTAACAGAGGCGGTACTCACTGAAACATAGGAAACCAATGCTATGAAATGGCACAAACTAGGACGTATTTTTGCTCCGGACAACAATTATCCTTGGATGATCTCCCACGCGGCAAATACAGTGGCCGAGCATCTGCATGATGATGTGTTCAGGGTGTACTTTAGCTGTAGGGACAAACATAATCGGTCTCATATCGGCTATGTGGATGTGGATATTCGTCCGCCACTCAAAGTTCTTGCAATTGCGGATAAGCCCTTGCTGGCGCCGGGTGAGATTGGCACATTTGATGACAGCGGTGTGTCGCTTTCGTGTATAAAGGTCATCAATGGAAGAAAGTTACTATATTATCTCGGATGGAATCTCGGCGTGACGGTGCCGTGGCGAAATGCCATCGGTCTGGCAATCTACAACGAGGCGACCCAAAAGTTTGTGCGATATAGCAAAGCGCCGATAATGGACAGACATCACGTTGACCCATATTCGATCTCATATCCGTTCGTGCTAGAAGATGACGGTGTATACCGGATGTGGTACGGTTCCAATCTGTCATGGGGCCCCAGACAGGAAGATATGGCACATCTCATTAAGTATGCCGAGTCGGACGATGGAGTGCACTGGCGCAGAGAAGGTAGAATTGCGCTTCACTTCAAAGATCCTTCCGAATACGCTATGTCCAGACCATTTGTGATAAAGGAAAACGGGCTGTACAAAATGTGGTACTCATACAGGGGCAAGGTATACCGCATTGGATATGCCGAATCGCTGGATGGTCTGATATGGGAGCGAAAAGATGAGCAGGTTGGTATTGATGTGTCGGAATCAGGCTGGGACAGCGAAACAATAGAGTATCCGTTCCCGTTCGATCATCAGGGCGAGCGGTATATGCTCTACAATGGCAATGGCTACGGAAAGACGGGCTTCGGTCTTGCCGTGCTGGCTAAAGGGGAATGAAATGCTTGGGACAGTCAGACGGAGGCACTCGATGGACTATTTGTATATATTTGGCACCATCTTTTTTACTGTCTATGGTCAGTTGGTCACCAAGTGGCAGGTTACCCGTGCTGGGGAATTTCCTGTGGAGGCAACGGAGAAAATATGGTTCCTCTTGCGCTTAGTGCTCAACCCCTGGGTCATCAGCAGTCTGGCGGTGGCCTTTCTGGCCTTCCTGTGCTGGGTGGCGGCAATGACCAGGTTTGAGTTGAGCCATGCCTATCCTTTTATGAGCCTGGCTTTTGTGTTGGTGTTGGTGTTGGGGTTGGGGTTGAGTGCAGCACTCTTCCACGAGGCGATCACTGTGCCCAAGGCGCTTGGGATGGCCTTCATCGTGACAGGGATCATCATTGGGAACCGGGGATGAAAGTGTGTCTGGCCTGCGGACAGCGCTTTGAAGCGAATGATTGGCGCTGCCCTGGCTGCGGAGAATCTCCTGAACTGCGAAATGGATACTTGTCTTTTTCAGCAGATCTGACGGAGGCAAATGATTGCTTTGGCGCTGGAGACTTTGCTCACCTCTTTAGATTTGAGGCGGGACATTTCTGGTTTAGGGGGCGTAACCGCCTAGTGATCTGGGCTCTGCGTCGCTATTTCCCCTATGCCAGTAGTTTCTTGGAGATTGGCTGTGGGACGGGTTTCGTTTTGTCTGGAATCCGGCAGGAGTTTCCAGAGTTGGTATTGTACGGGGGTGACATCTTCACCAATGGGCTCGCCTTTGCAGAGAAGCGGTTGCCCCACGTAACGCTTTTGCAGATGGACGCCCGTCGTATTCCTTTTGACCGCGAGTTTGATGTGATCGGTGCTTTTGATCTGTTGGAGCATATTGATGAAGATGATACTGTACTTCCTCAAATGTTCCAGGCAACCAAACCGGGTGGGGGAATCCTGCTAACTGCCCCACAGCATCGTTTTCTGTGGAGTGTTGTAGATGAGTACTCGTTTCACAAACGGCGCTATACACGGAAAGAGTTGGTGGAAAAAGTCGAGCGAGCGGGATTTGAAATCATCCGTGTCACTTCCTTTGTCTTCTTCCTACTGCCACTGATTCTGCTCTCTCGAGTGAGGCAGCCCAGGTCGCAAGATGACTTTGACCCTACGGTAGAGCTTAAGATTGGCCATCTCTTAAATGTGGCACTAGAAAAGGTGTTGGGAATTGAGCGGACGTTGATTGAGAGGGGATTCTCTTTCCCTGCTGGCGGGTCACTGCTTGTGGTTGCAGGCCGAGATTGAAGGTGCCCATTGTCGTACATTCCATTTAACCGCCCTTTTGCCGTCGGGAAAGAATTCGACTACATCCAGCAAGCCATAGCGAACGCACATCTTTCCGGTAACGGACCTTTTACCAAGAAATGCCACGCCTGGCTAGAAGAGCAGGTAGGTTGCTGCAAGGCGTTGTTGACCCACTCCTGCACGGCGGCGTTGGAGATGGCGGCGATTCTGGCCGATGTGCAGCCGGGCGATGAGATCATTATGCCATCCTATACCTTCGTCTCGACAGCCAACGCCTTCGTATTACGCGGTGGTGTGCCGGTGTTTGTGGACATTCGGCCCGACACCCTCAATCTCGATGAGACCAAGATCGAAGCCGCGATAACATCGCGCACCAAAGCCATTGTGCCGGTACATTATGCCGGAGTAGGCTGCGAAATGGACACCATCATGACCATTGCCGAACGGCATGGCTTGCTGGTGATTGAGGATGCAGCCCAGGGAATGATGTCCACTTACAAAGATTGCCCACTGGGCAGTATTGGGCATTTGGCGGCTGTCAGCTTTCATGAGACCAAGAATGTAATCTCTGGCGAAGGCGGCGCCCTATTGATCAATGATCCAGCGTACATTGAGCGAGCGGAGATCATCTGGGAAAAGGGGACCAATCGTAGCCAATTCTTTCGTGGACAAGTGGATAAGTACACCTGGCTGGATATCGGGTCGTCGTATCTGCCTAGCGAAATCAACGCAGCCTTTCTCTGGGCCCAACTAGAGGAGGCAGAATCCATCACCCGACAGAGATTGAGAACGTGGGATCTGTACCACGATGCATTGGCTGGGTTGGAGGATGAAGGCAAGATATGTCGCCCAGTAGTCCCTCCTGAGTGCCGCCACAATGCTCACATGTATTACTTGCTTCTGCCAAATCTGGAGAGTCGCACCACCTTGCTGGAGGAGTTGAGAGTCTCCGGTATCAATGCCATATTCCACTATGTCCCACTGCACTCTTCCCCCGCCGGCAGAAAGTACGGCCGGGCACATGGCGATTTGTCTCAAACGCAGAATGTAAGCGATCGTCTGATGCGCTTGCCGCTCTGGGTGGGAATGACAGAGGACGGTGTGAAACAGGTGGTTCGAGCAGTGTACGAAGTTCTGGATTAGAGGGAGAGTCGTCGTGCAGCTTTCATTCCAAAGGAGAATACTTGTTGTTTTCATTTTTACCTCCATCTCTGTGAGTGTGATTATATTTGTGATTGCTGGCGCATTTGCGAATAGTGTGGTAATCTTTAGGAATCTACTTCTAAGCCTATACTTCCTTTTGTCGATTTGGCTTCTGAGCGAGAGGTTAAGCAACTATGGAATGGCATTGATCCTTTCGGTGATTCTACTGCTTTTTATGGGTGTGCTTTCTTCGTTTGCGTTCTTCATCATAATTCTCTTTGCGCTTCTAGCAATCTTCCTTTACAAGTACAAGGATTTTGGATCGAGAAGTAGGGACAGGCGCCTGTGTTTGGATACTGTCTCAATCCCTGTTATCGCCGTGATCTTGGCTTTGGTAGCCCTTTCTGGAACAATCCGGGGATATGGAGATTTTTGGGTTGACTACAAAGTGCTGAGCGCCAGTTTGCACAAAGATACCTTTTTTCACACAGCTATGTCCAATATGATCAATCATTATCGAGCCGACTCGACCGGGTTGCACGGACTTCCCCATCAGGGCTACCATGTCTTTTCCCATTTCTTGTACGGGATGGTATCGAATACACTTGACATCAAGACGTACCAGGTATATGGACATAGTACCCTCATTGTATTTATTCCTTTGTTATTTCTGTCAGCAATGAGTCTGGCAGAAGAACTTGTGCCGAGTAAGAACAATACTAGCCTATACGTATCGTTTCTTGTGTTAATTAGCATCTTTGTTGGCTTCCTAGGTCGCGCCAATTTCTCTGACTACGGGCTATTATGGGATTCTTATTTCGTCTCTGAGTCTTATCTGGTAAGTCTGATCTTGCTATTTGCCTTTTTATCTTATCTGCTATCTAAGAATAGAAGAGGCAACATCTTGATATCTTCGTTGTTTCTATTTTTGTTGTCCGCGTGTAAGATCTCAGTCGGACTAATGGGGTTCGTGATTCTGATTGCCAATGAGCTGTTTTTCTTGCACAAGCTGAACATTCGTATGCTCATCAAGGATAGGAACCTTCCTTTCTTGCTTAAGGAGACGGTGAAACAACTGATTCATCATGAGCACGAAATAGCAAGGATAGCAACTTACACTATTCTTTTTGGCTATATGTATGCTCGGTTCTCGCCGGGCGGAAGTGAAGGCAACAACTTTGAGTTTCTGTATCTTGCAGGAAGCCAATACCTTTCACAGCACATCGTTGATCGGGGTCGGACGATCGCTTCAGTGGTGTATATTCTTGTCCACTACTTCTTTGTTTGGATATCTATGTTGATTCTATTAACCTACTATCTTCTGGATAAGAATGAATTTGAAAGTATCAAGAAACTGTCTCTGTTCTTGGTTCTTGTCACAGTAGTTGGTTTTATTCCCTTATCAATGCCCATGTTTGTTACGTCTTGTTACTATTTTTCGAATATCTCGATGTTCGTCGCTATGCCTATTATCCTCTCCCTTAAGCGCTATGTCTCGAAAGAAGCATTCATAACGGGAAGCCGAAGAGCTGCAATCATCATGGTGAGTATCTTTGCCCTTGGAATTTCCGGTAGTTTCTATTACGGCGTTCCGTATTTGAAGGATGTGGTTGAAGCGCTTTATAATCAAATAGATGTGGTGAGTGCAACCACGCCCGCTACCGGATACGTCAGACAACTACAAGAAATCAGCACAGATGCCAGTACCAAGAGCTTTTTGGTCTACATTGCTAAACAGGAAACCGATTTTTGGGATACAGACGGACTGTGCGAGAGGCGCCCATTTGTAATACCTGCAGTTAGTGAACGCCCGGCTTTATTTGGGTTGCCCTCAAATACATGCGAGCGCGCTGTATACTTCGGTTACGAGAAGTACAGCAAGGCGCTTTTTGATGAGGCTTCTCTTGCTCGTATCAACCCTGAAAGGCTGTGTCAAGAGACATTAAAACTAGGCTTCGATGGGTATGTAGATGTAACTTCATCGTCGTATGACAGTATTAGATGCCAATAGAGCGGGATGAGCAGTCCCGTTGAGGGGTAATTGCTAAAGCCATCGCGGGGTGGCTGGGACGGGCGCTCTGTAGGTCATGCACAGTGAGGCGTTTATTAGTTGCAGGGCAAGGAGTGGATGGAGGTATAGGATGTCAAAAACGGTTCTTGTCACCGGTGGCGCGGGCTACGTAGGCGCCGTACTGGTACCCCAAATGCTGGAACGTGGCTACCAGGTCAGAGTTCTGGACCTATACATTTACGGCGAAGGCGTTTTGGATAGCGTCAAAGATCATCCCCATCTGGAACAGATCAAAGGAGATATCCGTGACCAGGAGTTGCTAAAGCAGATACTACCTGGTTGTGATGCCGTGATCCACCTGGCCTGTATCTCCAACGATCCCAGCTTTGAATTGAATCCTGACCTGGGCAAATCGATCAACTACGACGCGTTCACGCCCCTGGTGGAAATCAGCAAGGCCAGCGGCGTACAGCGGTTCATTTACGCTTCATCTTCCAGCGTCTATGGCGTCAAAGATGTAGAGAATGTAGATGAGGCTATGTCTTTGGAGCCGCTGACGGACTATTCCAAGTATAAGGCACTGTGTGAGGAAATCTTGCTGCGCTACCAGTCGCCAGACTTCACCACGGTGGTCTTACGTCCGGCCACGGTGTGTGGTTATTCACCGCGCCAGCGCCTGGATGTCATTGTCAACATCTTGACGAACCATGCTGTTAACAATGGTCGAATCAAAGTGTTCGGTGGTGAGCAACAACGTCCGAACATCCACATTCAAGATATGGTTGGTGTCTATCTGCTTCTGTTGGAACTGCCGGACGAACAGATTGCCGGGCAAATTTACAATGCTGGCTATGAAAATCGCGCCGTGCACCAGTTGGCCGAGATGGTGCAAGGTGTGGTTGGGCCGGAGGAGGTAGAGCTGGTCACTGTGCCGACCGACGATCATCGTTCCTACCACATCTCGTCGGAGAAAATTGCGCGCGAATTGGGTTTTCACCCCCAGCACACAATCGAAGAGGCTGTGCATGACCTGGTGCAGGCCTTTGCTGACGGGCGGCTGCCGAACTCAATGGCGGACCCGCGCTACTTCAACATCAAACGTATGCAGGAGCTCAACTTGCAATGAATAGTAAGGTTCCCTATGTCAACCTGCCCTTACAGCATGAGCCCATCAAATCACAACTGCTGGCAGCAGTGGAAAGGGTCTTAGAGCACGGCGGTTTCATCCTGGGGCCCGAGGTCACCGCGTTTGAGGAACGCTTTGCCGCTTTTTGTGGTACTCGTTATGCAGTGGGGGTAGACAATGGCACCAGCGCATTGTTTCTGGTTTTGCAAGCCCTGGGAATCGGCCCTGGCGACGAGGTGATTACGGCCCCTAACTCTTTCCTGGCTTCGGCTTCTTGCATTGCCCTGGTAGGTGCGCGCCCTGTTTTTGTGGACGTGCGTGACGACTATAACCTTGACCCCAACCTGCTGGCAGATGCCATTACGCCGCGCACCAGAGCCATTTTGCCGGTACACCTGACCGGACGCCCGGCGGATATGAACCCCATCCTGGACATCGCCGATCGCCACGGGTTGTATGTCGTGGAGGACTGTGCCCAGGCAGTGGGCGCGCGTTATCACGGTCAGGGGGTAGGTAGCTTTGGCGATGCAGGCTGCTTCAGCCTGCATCCGCTCAAGACTCTGAATGCGATCGGAGACGGTGGCGTCATCACCACCAACGACCTCGTCCTGTACGAGAGGCTGCGCCAGGCGCGTAACCATGGCCTGCGCAATCGGGACGAGTGCGAGTTCTGGAGTCACAATTGTCGGCTAGACACCATTCAGGCCGCCATGTTACTGGTGAAGATGGACTACCTGGATCAATGGACCGAAGCGCGCCGGGCTAACGCCGGGTTCTACCAGGAGCACCTGCGCGACATGGTGCAGGTGCCAGAAGACAAGCCGCACGAATATGCTGTCTATCATACTTTTATTATCCAGGCCGAACACCGGGATGAACTGCAAGGCTATCTGTTAGAGTCCGGAGTCGAAACCAAGGTGCATTATCCGATTCCCATCCACTTGCAAGAGGCGGCTAGAGATCTAGGTTATCATTGTGGCCGCTTCCCCATAGCCGAGCGTCAGGCAAAACATATCCTAAGCTTGCCAGTGTATCCAGAGTTGACAGAGCCACAGCACCAAGGAGTTGTGGATGCCATCTGTTCGTTCTATCGCCAGGCGGTTTCTTCGGCCCATTAAGTCTCTGTATTACAGGAGGCACATTCAGTGCAAAGGGCCAGTAGTGCTGAAAATTGACGGCACCATTGACGGAAAACTATGCCTGGGAGAGCATTATGGGCTTTGGACGTTGGCCCCGACGTTTGTCAGCGTAGGCCCAGGGGGAACGATCACAGTCAACGGTTGCGCCTGTTTTTACGGCGACAACATCATCCGCGTGGAACCTGGCGCGGCGTTATGCATTGGAGACAAAACCTACATCAATATGCAAACCAATATCAATGTAAAACAGAAGGTCGCGATTGGAAGTGGTTGCGTGATTGCCCAGGGTGTGCATATTCGCGACAACGATGGTCACAAGCTGCACGGTGCTGAGGGCATTGCGCCTGTGTGCATCGAAGATCACGTATGGATTGGATATGGCGCGGTGGTCCTAAAGGGAGTGAGAATAGGTACGGGAGCGGTCATTGCAGCCAGGTCTGTTGTCGTCGAAGATGTTCCCGCTCACGCCATCGTAGGCGGCAATCCAACAAGAGTTCTCAAATCCGGGGTCGATTGGGAGGCATAGGGACCATGGCATTGGATGCAAACGTTATGCTGGCCGAAATGGAGTTGCTGAAGCAAGTTGTGCTGAATAACATCAGAATCCTTGCCCCTCACAACCGCAGGGATCACTACTATGCCGAGATCATGCAACTTGCAGATCGTGACTATTTCTTTGAGACGTATCAGGTAATCGCCTGGGCAGGGTTGCGCCTTCGACCAAAGCGGATTATGGAGATCGGAACACGGAATGGCGGCAGCCTGGTCCAGTTGCTAAGCATGTACCACCGCTACGATGACGTGCAGATTGTGTGTTTTGACCTTTGGCGAGAGGTCGGGAATCCTCGCTCTGTGCGTCGTAACTTGAAACGAATGAACATCCCAACAAACATGATCGAGTTTATCGGTGGAGACTCGCTCAAAACAGTTCCCGGCTACAAACAAAAACACCCACAAGCCCGCTTCGATTATGTTCTCGTAGATGGAGGACACGAGCGGGAAGTTGCACGCGTAGATTTGCAGAACGTCGCCGACCTGGTTGCACCAGGTGGTATACAGATCTTTGATGATATTGGCCCAGAGAGTTATCAACTGATTGACGTATGGCGAGAGTTTCAGGCTGCCCATCGAGAACAGTTTGACTGGTATGAAAAGCAATGGCGGAAAGGTGTCGCGTGGGCGATTCGCCGTTGAGCAGTGCGCCTGGGACTCCCGGACCAGACCCTACCCCGATCGTTCCGTCCCACTCGGTGAATCCGTCACTGACTACCCAAGTGGTGCGGGGTGCAGCCTGGAACGTTGTAGGAGCAGTGGCTCAAAAGGGTTTAGTGTTGGGTGCGACGATCATTGTTGCGCGCCTGCTCTCGCCTTCGGACTATGCAGTGGCGGGCCTGGCAACTGCCGTTATGGGCATCTTTGTCACGTTGTCAGCCCAGGGGTTTACGCAAGCACTCGTCCAGCGTCAGGATTTGACCGAACTCACCTGTCATTCTGTATTCTGGCTCATGGCCGTAGCAGGACTGGGGGTTGGTGGGCTTACACTCGCCTCTGCTCCCTGGTTAGCCCGATTCTATAACCAACCGGCCCTGGCGCCGGTGATGTGGGTGCTGGCAGCGGGCCTGGTGTCCAGCATGATCGGCGCCGTGCCCAACGCTCTGCTGCAACGAGCCATGCGTTTTCGAGAGATCAATGTGATCGGCATGGCGGGCGGAGTGCTGTCCGCTCTTCTGGGGATCGGGTTCGCCTGGTTAGGATACGGCTATTGGGCCTTGATCATGCCTGTCGTTGGTACGGCGCTGTTTATCGCGGTATGCGCATTCTGGCTTTCCGGGTACCGCCCGGCTTGGGCCTTCCGTTGGAGCGAGCTTGGAAAGGTCAGCACCTTTGGGGCTTCGCTACTTGGATCTAACTTGGTCCAGTACTTTGCCGATACCGGGGACTCTTTGATTATGGGGCGCTTTTGGTCGCCGGCTGATTTTGGACGGTATCGCTTCGCCTATGAACGGTCGCGTCAACCGTTTGACTTGGTGTTGGCGCAGATTCATAATGTAACCTTTCCGGCTTTCAGCCGCATTCAGGATGATCTCGAGCGCCTGCGCCAGGCTTTCTTGCAAGGGACGTACTCTATGTGTCTAGTTATCTTCCCGCTGCACGTTCTAATCATAGGGTTGGCCGATCCTCTGGTGCCGTGGATATTCGGCGAGCAGTGGCACCCGGCCGTGCCCGCGTTGCAGGTTTTTGCGGCCTATGCCTTTGTTCGCGGGGTTGCGTCGCTGGTATCGGCAGGATTGTTGGCCATCAACCGCGTGCAGGCAAACCTGGCTTTCAATGTCTTTCGTGTAGTGGCGACTCTGCCAACGTTGCTTTACCTGGGATTTAGCGGAGCGGGCATTCTGACAACGTCGATTGTTCTAGTCATCATCTGGGGGGTGCAGGCGCCCTTCCTGATAGGGTACCTTTATAAGCAGATCCACTTGAGCTGGGCGGAAAGTTGGCGCAGTCTCAGGTCTTTGGTCGGCACAACGGCGGTCATGGGTTTGGTCTTGGTAGCAAGTCGATTGGTCGCTGAAGCAGCCGCCTGGCCAACCTGGATAATGATAGTGGTGAGCACGATACTCCCGTCAATAGTGTTTGTGCTGCTGGCCCGCCGCCCTCTCAGTGAAACAGTACAACAGGTGCGCACAGCCTTGGGAAAAGCGTAAGGAGTCAGGGCATGGCGGCAGAACTCCGAAAGTGTCTGGTTACAGGTGGGGCGGGTTTCATTGGCAGCCACCTGGTTGACCGCCTGTTGGGGGATGGACACGAGGTGATTGTGTTGGACAACTTTTCGACCGGCCGGCCCGACAATCTCGCGCATCATGCGGACAACCCCCGGTTGCGAGTCTATCAGGTGGACGTGGCCGATGCCCCGGCCGTTCGTGGCTATACTGCCGGTGTGGACTGGGTCTTTCACGTGGCGGCCCTGGCGGATATTGTGCCTTCCATACAGAGGCCGCTGGATTACCATCACGCTAATGTGGATGGCACGGTCAGCGTGCTGGAAGCGGCGCGAGCAGCCGGAGTCAAGCGTTTCGTGTACGCGGCATCTTCATCCTGCTATGGCATTCCCGGCGTGTATCCGACGCCAGAAACCGCGCCCATTCGTCCGCAGTATCCGTATGCTTTGACCAAGTACCTGGGAGAACTGGCGGTACTGCACTGGCATCGGGTTTATGGCCTGCCGGCGGTCTCGCTGCGCTTCTTCAACGTATACGGCCCGCGTGCGCGTACGTCTGGCACCTATGGGGCAGTGTTCGGCGTATTCCTGGCACAGAAACTGACCGGCGCACCGTTCACCGTGGTGGGCGACGGCACGCAAACCCGCGACTTTACCTTTGTGACCGATGTGGTCAATGCCTGTGTCATGGCCGCCCAGTCAGACCTGAAGGGCGAGGTCATGAACGTGGGCAGCGGGCATACTTACAGCGTGAACCGCCTGGTCGAGTTGCTGGGAGGCGCGGTCACCCATATTCCGAAACGACCTGGGGAACCCGACTGTACTTTTGCCGACACCAGCAGAATCCGACGCTTGTTGGGCTGGCAGCCTCAGGTCTCCTTTGAAGATGGTGTGGGGATCATGCTGGAGAACATCGAGTACTGGCGCCATGCGCCAGTGTGGACGCCGGAAAAGATCGCCGCAGCGACGCGAGACTGGTTCCAATATTTGGGACAAGAATCACATGTCTGATATGTCTGATAGCACGCTCAAGATCAAGAGCCTGGATGGACTTTCCCATATAGTCGCACAGGCCAAGTCGCACGGGCTGCGCGTGGCTCAGTGTCACGGTGTCTTTGACCTGCTGCATCCCGGTCACATTCGCCACTTCGAGGCAGCACGCCGTGTGGCCGATGTACTTGTGGTTACCTTGACAGCAGACGAGTACGTTGGCAAAGGGCCAGGACGCCCGGTTTTCAATCAGCGTTTGCGGGCCGAGTCCGTTGCTGCACTCCAGGCGGTGGATTATGTGGCCGTGATTGAGTCACCCACAGCGGCAGAGGCCATTCGCAAACTGCGCCCCGATTTTTACGTTAAGGGAAACGAATATACCGACCCTGAAGAAGATGACTTGACCGGCAAGGTCACCGATGAAGAGGGGGCTATACGCTCAGTCGGTGGACAGATCTACTTTACCGACGACGTCACCTTTAGCTCGACCAACCTGCTCAACAACTATTTTGCCGTCTTCAGCCCGGAGGCTGATGAATACCTGCGTCGTTTTCGCCGAGATTACAACGCTGAGCAAGTAATCGCTTCGCTTAAAGCCCTGCAACCGTTACGAGTGTTAGTAATGGGCGACATTATCATTGACGAGTATCATTACTGCAAAGCGATAGGCAAAGCATCCAAGTCGGCCACACTGACCGCTCGTTTCCTGTCTGCGGAGCGCCACGCCGGGGGAGTGTTAGCGGTGGCTAACCACGCGGCCGGTTATGCTGGCGAAGTGCATCTCCTGACCTACCTGGGCGACCCGGAGGGGGACGAAGCCTTTGTGCGGGGCCACCTGAAACCGAATGTCCAGGCACACCTGGTTCGACAACCGGGACGACCTATCGTGGTGAAGCGACGTTACGTTGATCCATTCCAGATCAGCAAGATGTTTGAGGTGATGTGGTTGGATGGCGAAGAACCTCTGCCGGCTGCTGAAGATGACCTGCTGGCTCGCCTGACCGATCTGGTGCCGCAGTGTGATCTGGTGATTATGGCCGACTTTGGCCACGGCAACGTGGGTAGCCGCACCATCGAGTGGCTGACTACCCAGCAGGTTTTCCTGGCAGTGAGCGCTCAAACCAACAGCGCCAACACCGGATATAACCTGATCACCAAGTATCCACGGGCGGACTATATCTGTATTGACGAAGAAGAGATGCGTTTAGCCAATTCTAGCCACCACGCCGCATTGAGTGACTTGATGGCTCAGACAGCCCGGCGCATGGGATGCCGGTTAGCATCCGTCACACAGGGCAGTGAGGGCTCGCTGACCTGGGCCCCAGAACGGGAAAGCGTCCAGACGCCAGTCTTTTCGACCGATGTGGTAGACAGTGTGGGAGCAGGAGATGCCTATCTTTCTCTGACTGCCCTGTGCGCAAAAGCGGGCTACGCCCCAGAGTTGGTTGGCTTCATCGGCAACTGCGTCGGTGCTCTCGCGGTGCGCATCGTTGGCAATCGGGAATCCGTCGAGCCAGCGTCACTGTTCAAGTTTATCAACACGCTGCTCAAATAGGAGGGGGTGTGGAACGCGAAGTTGAACGCTATCTAGACGAGTATACCCGTCTGCTGCATAGCATCGAGGTTACTGATGACCAGGAGCAGGGCATGCCGTTTGCTGCGGGTATGCGTAAGACGATTGAACTGCTGCGCGAGCATACAACCCAGGGCGGTAAACTCATGTTCATCGGGAATGGCGGGAGCGCTGCTATCGCCAGCCACTTTGCTCTGGACTACTGGCACGCAGGTGGGATGCGCTCCATGGCTTTCAACGATGGTCCGCAATTGACCTGCCTGAGTAACGACCATGGGTATGAGCAGGTCTTTGCCATGCCCGTAAGAATGTTTGCTGAACCAGGCGACGTGCTGGTGGCCATCAGCAGTTCGGGTAATTCGATCAATATCCTCAACGGGGTGACGGCAGCACGGGAGAAAGAATGTGCTGTGGTCACACTATCAGGCTTTGGGGCTGACAATCGTCTGCGGCGTTGGGGCGATATCAATTTCTTCGTGCCGGCACGACATTACGGATATGTGGAATTAGGGCACGGGACGATTCTGCACTGTCTTCTGGACACGGGCAAAACCTCCAAGCACCCTCTGAGTGGGTAAGGTGGAACGCGCTGGCAGGCATGGCGCACGCTCTCCAGGGTGCTGGTAGTTCGGTCGAATCACCTCCAACCCTTTGGAATTGACACGATGGTAAAAGTATCATGAGCATGAACACTTTCAAGATTATCTGCACAATCATCGTGATGGTCGGATTATCGGCAACGACAGGATGCGCTGTGCCTACGCCGTCTCCTCCTACTCCGATACCTGTCGGCAGCGTGGAAGGAATCGTCTCTGATGCAAGCACTGGCGCGCCTGTGCCTGGCGCGCAGGTGACCATTGCCGGTCGGGTAGGAGTCCTCACCCTGGCGACTGGCGACGATGGCAAATACGAAGTTGCTGCCCTCCCGACCGGCCCATACCTCATCAGCGTGCAGTCGACCGCCTATTGTGTCACCACGACACAGGTGAGCGTCATGGATAACGTTGCGAGCAGCGGGAACATCTCGCTGGAGTCGGCCGTAGTCGCGGCTGCGCTAGCTGTGCCGACTTCCACGCCAATGCCTGCGCCGACCGCGCCGAGCGCCACGCCGACGCCCACAATTGTGGCCTCGCCCATCCCCACGCCAATGCCCGGTTCCACCCGCGAGGTATCCGAGGAGCGAATCTGGGCGCGCAGCATCATTGAACCTTTTACGATACACGAATTGTCCTATGACCAACGGCCGTTTAACTACAATTGGGCGCTAAATTGGTCTTTTTACGACTGTAACAAAATACCTTTCATAGATGGAGTACCTGTTACGCTTTGGACTGATTTTGATGGAGTCAACCGCTACTATGTTCATCCAGTGCGCAATGCTACAATCGTTTTGTCACTCCTGGCCACCTATATGTCGGAGAATGATAAGAGGTATCTTTCTGCGGCCGAGCTTTTTGCAAAAAACATGTTGCAAAAGACAGATGTCGTGGACGACGCTATCTTTTTTCCGTACAAGTTTGATTGTATGGTGTATGTTGAGAATGAGATGATCTTCAGGGCCCTCTGGTACTCTGGAATGGCGCAGGGGATGTGGTTATCGGTGTATGCACGTCTTTACGATATCACTGACAAAGTCGAGTATATGGACATTGCGGAACAGGTGTTTGAGAGCCTCGACACTCAACCGGGAGACCCGGTTTGGGTCGCGGGTGTAGATGAGCGTGGTTATTATTGGATCGAAGAATATCCGATGCAGCCTTGGGATCACACATTAAATGGTTTTATGGAAGCGGTTGTCACAGGTTTATACGATTATTACATGGTGAAAAAGGATGCTGAGAGCAAGGCGATTTTGCAGGCCACGATCACAACAATTCGGCATTATTTGCCTGAGTATCGTGTTGAAAAGGGAATCAGTCTGTATTCTCTAATTCCATTAGTGAATCCCGTTCAATCTCGAGGCTACCATATCATCCATATACGGGAACTCTCGAACTTGTACGATATTACCAGAGATGACTACTTTCGCGACATGGCGGGCGCGTTTTACCACGATGCTGTAGCTGACACTGCGGCGAGACTGGGCAATTTTGAGGGCGTGTCACGAGTTGGCGACGCGCCACAGGATAGTGAACAGATATTGGCATTTGTTAGTACTCCATTTACCACGCCGTCCCAAGATATTTTTGATCCACCTGCAGGCAGCCTGGCATTTTGGTTCTCTCCGCAGTGGGATGCGGGAGGTGAAGCTCATCACTACATTCTGGATACTCGGGCGAACGGGGACGACCGGCTTTTGTATTTGTACTACGATTATCTGAATGATTCGTTCGTATGGCGCGGTGGTCAAAGCAGTCCGCAGTCCTTCAAGTCCGGCGAGTGGTTACACATTGTGCTAGCTTGGGATGAAAGGGAGACACGCATATATGTGAATGGCAAACAGAGCGGCCAGAGCGGCAAAACTGCGGTTGGAGAAGCCATAATCCTGGGGAATAATTGGAGTGGATCCTTTCCATGTGATTGTATGATGAGCGAGTTGGTTGCTCTTGATCGACCTCTGAATTCAGAAGAGGTAAGAGTCCTCTATTCCTTGTCCTTGGAAACATTACCTGGAACTCGGTAAATTCGTCATTCAAGTGGCAAATGCAGAATATCAAATCGCTCGTGATGCGCGCGCATAAACCGAACAGACTCCCTGTCTTGCTGGTGCTCTTGATCATGCTGGCTATCTTTAAGGGAAATGCCATAGTTGTGTACGCGCTGATCAACCGTGACGCCCTTTTGAGCGACCGCCATGCGCCTCATCTCGATTGCTCCTGGATGCTCGATCGCGAAATGAGATTCGGGCAGCGAGCGCTTGATGCGGACATGCCCACTCTGGCACAGCGCTATCTTGATCGCATTCTTTTCATGTCCGGGCAACTCCCTTGTTCAGGTGGCTCGGCGCATTGGAACAATGAGGAGACCACAGACGAAGAGTGGGGGCAGTTTGTCGTTGTTGAAGGTGACTTGACCGCGGAAGAACTGGACCTCTTCTTATCTATGTGGACATGGTCCAATAAGTGGCGTTTGGTTAAGAGTGTGGCTGGCGCTAGCATAGAGCGATACCCGGGTCAATTATTTGGATATTACTACTTGGCGCAGGCGTGGTTGCACGAGGGTGATGTCAAGGCAGCGTTAGACACTTACCTCCGTGCTTTTGATGTGCTTCCTGATTCAGCCTTGCTTTGCCGCGAGATCGCTCGTCTATATCATTATCGCATAGGTGATACTGGGAGCGCCCTACGCTGGTATCAAGCGTCCTTAAGGCTTGATGCCGACGAACCCACAGCGCTGGTGGGGGCCTGGCAACTGGTTGGTGACCAATTGCAGGGCCTCACGGATGGCCAGATGCGCCGACTCGAAGCGCCAGGATGGACGTATGGGGTTACCAGAGGGGAACCGGGAGCATTTGTTCTGTGTGGGTACACGTTGGATGAGGACCTGTATGAGTTTAGTCACGGAGTAGACATTGAGATGCATGCATTTTGGTCTGGCTCACAGGAGAATGCGCCGCCCTTATCGGGATGGTTTCAGATGGGTGAGTGGTGGATCGCTCGTGAGCGGATCCGGAACCTGGCGCCGAACGCACGTTTCGTATGGGATCAGACAACCGGCAAGGCGATGATGCCACGAGGGTACCAGGATTTGAGCTGGGGAAGCCCTGCTTTGACCGCTCATGCTCTGGTTCACGATCAACGTGGTGGGCAGACCATTGTCTGTGCCCAGTTGTTGAATAACAGGTGGGACAAGACCGGGTTTTACACACGCCCCATTTCTGTCAATGCCACTTGCTACCTTCAGGCTGGCTGGATAAAGAGCTCTGGTGGAGGGAACGCTTACATGGGATATGCGTGGCTAGGCGACGCGCTGGTAGAACTCGACTATGATTATGCGGCCGGTCAAGTCAACCCGTTGGATTGGACACACTATGTGCGTTTGGCGATTCCCGTGCCTGGCTCGCAGAGCGTCCGCTTGCGTTTGTTGAACAATTTGTCGAATGGATCAGTGTGCTTCAACGACGTATTGTTCGTTCCCGTTGCGTGCAGGTGAGTTCTAGTGACAAAACTGCAGTTTGCGCTTGTGCTTTTATCAGGAATCTTGACTTCAATAGGAATGTTGGTCAGCCAACTCGTACCAGGCGGGATCATGCATTTACCGAGCCTGTACGTGTTGGTTCTGGTTATGTTAATGACCGTACCTCTGCTCACAAAAAGATTTGATATCTTTGCCCCGGTAACTTTGGCTACGGGGATGTATTTGGGGTTTGTGCTTGGAGCGATATACAGCATATCGAATAATATGACATTTGTCCAGGACAGGATTGGAAGTAGCTTGATTGGCCTGAAGATTTCAGGCAGCGCAGGAGCGTGGCTGCTGAGCCGTACACTACTATACCTTATCCTGGGACTGGTCTTATACTATCTTGGTTATTATTGGGCCACTAAGAGAATCAATGCCCGGTACGAGTTGTCTCGTCCTCCCAAGGCGCAACGCGACCTCAGGCCGGAGATATACTGGTTTATTATCGCCTATGCTGTAGCAGGTGCCTTGACATTTTACTTCTTTTACGTCCGCCCGTTGGGGGGACTGGACATAGTTTTCGGATACTTGAATACCTCCCTACTTGCACAATGGGAAGCGGATAGAGGCGCATCCTGGCTTGGTGGTTGGTTAATTATCGCTGCCAACCTATTGTGGTTCCCGTATGCTCTGGAAAGTTGGAAAGGAAGGTCCCTCTTCTGTTTACACTTTGCAGTCACAGCAATAGTCGTGTTTTCATCTGGACGTATTGGTTCGATGATGATCACCTTCTTGTTGTCCACGATAATCAGGTATCGCTATTCGGCCTCTGGGCGAAAGACCAAGCGCGGCACGTATGCTATGGTGTTGATCGCTGTTCTCGTGTTGGGGGTAGCAGTATCTGGGTTTCGGTATGCGATAGAAACTCGACAAACTGGACAGGCTGGAGAGTTCATAGCTAAGAGATTCAGTGTACAAGGATTCACTGAAGAAATCATCGAAAAAAGGAATATTACTGATATCAGCATACTGGCTCAAATCATAGACGGTGTGCCGGACGAGATTCCGTTCCAATATGGCGGGACATTTCTGTTCATGTTTAATCTGATCCAGGCGAGTGTTTCAAACCAATCCACTTCCGGTGCTATCGCTGCGGCTACACTGTTGAGAGATATATGGTATGAAGGGCAGAGTGGCTCTACACCCCCGACCATCCTGGGTGAGTTCTATCTAAACTTTGGGTTACCCGGAATCATTGGGGGGATGTTCTTGTTTGGCGTTCTTTCTGGTCATTTATATAGGTGGATGATCACCAGACAAGATCATTGGATACAGCTTGTCTACTCGTTTGTGGTAATCCAAATGGTGATGTTTTTGATAAAGGGGGAGTTTGTCGGTAGCATTACACCCGTATTCCTTTGGCTCGTTCCAGCAATCGGAACGGTTCTCGCTATTCTGCTGCTGCGATCATTGAGTGTATCTTTGATGCGTTCGAAAGCCTCCTGTGGGGCGATTCTGGACAGTGAGCTATCCAGATAGAATTAGCCCCTGGGCCTTTGACGGAATGGTGGCGGCGATATCTGCCACAGTCCGCTGATTTCCCACACCAAGGGACATGGGCAAGAATTTTCCATCTGCTACACAGAGAGGACATAATCCGTATGATCGTAGTGATTGACTATGGCGTAGGAAATCTAGGATCCATCGCCAATATGCTCAAGAAAGTCAGGGCCAAGGCGATAGTTTCTTCAGATATTGCTGATATCGAACGGGCCGACAAGCTGATCTTGCCGGGGGTGGGCGCGTTTGACAATGGCATGAAAAACCTGAACGATCTGGGGCTCATCCCTGTTCTAAGTGACAAGGTCCTGCGGCGCAAGACGCCTATTTTGGGATTATGCCTCGGAATGCACTTGCTCACTCTCCGGAGTGAAGAGGGAACTTTGCCTGGCTTGGGCTGGATTGAGGCGGATACGATTCGGTTTCGGTTCGACCAGATGCAGCCCGGCTTGAAGGTCCCGCACATGGGATGGAACTTCATAAGGATAAAGCAACCGAGCCCGATATGGAAGGATTTGGATGCAGAAGAGACGCGGTTCTATTTTGTGCATTCTTTTCACGTGGTGTGCCATAATGATGACAATGTCCTGGCCACAGCCGTTTATGGATACGAATTCACTTCTGCTGTAATCAAGGGAAACATCGTCGGCACGCAGTTTCATCCCGAAAAAAGTCATAAGTTTGGCATGAAACTGCTGAAGAATTTTGCGGAGCGTTTCTGATGATGATGAGACCGAGGGTCATTCCATGCTTATTGCTCAAGGATAAGGGATTGGTCAAAACTACGAGGTTTAAGGCCCCCGTTTATCTGGGTGATCCCATCAACGTCGTGAGAATCTTCAATGACAAGGAAGTGGACGAGCTGCTTTTTCTTGATATCACGGCTACTGTTGAACACAGAGAACCGGCCTTTGAGTTGATCTCCAAGATAGCGACGGAATGCTTTATGCCGCTAGGATACGGCGGAGGCATCCGCAGCGTAGATCATGCCAGGAAGGTATTGAGTTTGGGGTTTGAAAAAGTCTCTATCAACAGTTACGCTGTCGAAAACCCATCTTTTATCAGAACCGCGGCTGATTTGTTTGGAAGTCAAAGCATTGTAGTTTCCATTGATGTTAAGAGGAATCTTTTAGGTAATTACAGGGTTTTCACGCATAGTGGGAGGAAAAACACCGGTCTTGATCCGGTCGGATTTGCAATGGAAATGGAGGCCGTGGGCGCGGGGGAATTATTCTTGAACTCCATTGATAGAGATGGCACAATGCAGGGTTACGATATTGAGCTGATCAAGAGGGTGTCAGAAGCCGTCAGCGTTCCGGTCGTGGCTTGCGGCGGAGCGGGCAGCGTAAACGATCTGGGGGATGCTGTCAAGCAAGGCGCGGCCTCGGCCGTGGCAGCCGGCAGCATGTTCGTTTTTCAGGGGCGACACCGCGCTGTGTTGATCAGTTACCCCACTTCTGAAGAACTGCGGGAAGTCTTTGGAGAGTCTGGGCCGGATAGGAGGGCAAAGTGACGCAGAGTTACCGAGTATGTACGCAATGTATTATGGACATCACGGTTCCCGATATCCAGTTCGACGACGAGGGCGTGTGTAATTATTGCAAGCAATATGAAGAGCGGATACGAAGTGAACTCCATTATGACAAAGCCGGACAGGAAAGACTTCAGTCACTGATCGCAGAGAGCAAGCGAAAAGGTGCTCACCGTGACTATGATTGCCTGATCGGAGTGAGCGGCGGGGTAGACAGCACGTACGTGGCTTATCTTGTGAAGGAACGATTTGGCTTGCGGCCGCTGGCCGTTCATTTGGATAATGGGTGGGATGCAGAACTGGCCGTCAACAATGTGGAACAGGTCTTGAAGCGATTGGATATTGATTTGTACACCTACGTACTGGATTGGGAGGAGTTCAAGGACCTTCAGGTTTCGTTCTTGAAAGCCTCGATAGCAAACGCTGAGATTCCCACAGATCACGCCATCATTGCCATCCTGTTTCGAACGGCGGCCGAGAGGAATATTCCTTACATCATTACTGGTGCCAACATCGTGACTGAAGCCATCATGCCCGATTGCTGGATGTATGATAACAGGGATTTGCGGCTCATCAAGGCCGTGCATCGCAAGTTCGGGCGGGTCAAGTTGCAAGCGTATCCCCAAATCAGCCTCTTACGTTTTGCCTACTATATTTTTGTGAAGGGCATCAAGTATTTCCCGATTCTAAACTATGTTCCGTATGTAAAGGAAGATGCCAAGCAGATGCTAAGCGATGAGCTGGGATGGCGAGACTATGGGGGCAAACACTACGAATCTATCTACACCCGATTTTTTCAATCCTATCTTCTTCCAAGGAAGTTTAACATAGACAAACGTAGGGCTCATCTATCTAACTTGATTTTGTCAGGGCAAATGACCCGGGATGAGGCGTTGGCAGAGATGGAAGAGCCACCTTGTCCTTCAGATCAGTTGGAAGAGGATGGGGAGTATGTGATGAAGAAGCTGGGGCTCAGTTACGATGAGTTCTTGAGGATAATGGCCGCCCCAGTCCAGTCGGTTTCCGACTATCCAAATAACGCCCACTTGTGGCGTAGATTTGCTTCTGTGGTCAGGTTTGCCAGGCGGCGGGCTATTGGCAATGTGTGATCGGTAAGCAGGTTAGGACAAAGTAGCGTGAACGGCGTTAATCTGCACATTTATCCAAGTACCTTCAAACACGAGAGCCGCATGCTGAAGGAAACCAAGAGCGTGGCAGACGCTGATCTCTTCGATCAGGTTTACATTGCTGCTATATGGGAGGATGGTTTAGAACAACATGAACGCCTTGACGAAAAAAGGCAGGTTTGGCGGGTTCGATTGAGAATCGATAGTCAGCAATCCGGCCTCGTTCTCAAAGTAATGCGCTATATGGAATGGCAGGCCAGGATTTTTTTGAGATTCCGCGCTAGTTGTGTCAGGTGTGTTAACTGCCATTCGCTACCGGTTTTGCCTATTGGACTCTTGTTCAAGATGTTCTCGAAGTCAATCCTTGTGTACGATACCCATGAGATTGAGACCGAGACCGCGGGCGCAGTTGGAATAAGACGGTCGTTATCGAAACTGGTCGAGAGGCTCTTGATACATTTTGTGGACGCGGTCATCACAGTGAATGAATCTATTGCCCAGTGGTACAGGAATGAATATGGATTGAAGAATGTCACCACCGTTCGCAATATTCCTTACCAACAAGATGGGGGAGCAGTCAGTGGGGTAAGTATCCTGAAGAGTAAATTTGGAATTGACGACGATGAGATTCTCTTTATATATCAAGGCGCTTTCGGCCATGGGAGAGGAATCGGGATTCTTTTGGATGTTTTCGCAAAGGTGGACCGTCGGAAGCACATCGTGTTTATGGGATTTGGAGAGTGGGAAAGTATAATAAAGGAGTACGAGCGGACGTATCCCAATATACATCTCCAGGATGCCGTACGCCCGCAGGAGGTGTGCCGGTATACTAGCGGCGCTGACGTAGGTATTTACCCGATGGAGAACGTTTGTTTGAATCACTTCCTCTCTTTGCCCAACAAGATTTTTGAGTACATTATGAGTGGGTTGCCTGTGATTGTGAGCGATTTTCCGGAGATGGGACGCGTTGTTGATGATGCAAGATGTGGGTGGAAAGTGGCTGTAGATAGAGATGCACTGCTTTCTCTAATCACAGCCATATCTTGGGATGATGTGCTTGATAAGCGGAGCAACGCGCAGCGATACCGGCATACTATCGGCTGGCATAAGGAGGAGGAAGTCTTGTTACAAGTTTACCGTAGTCTTAATGAAGGGAGCAAGACATAAGGCAAGAGCAGAATGAAGATTTGGCTCTTACAAACGGGTGAACCGCTGCCCCTGGACGCCAAAGTCAGAAAACTGCGGACTGCTCTTTTGGCCGACAAACTCACCGGCCGGGGCCACGATGTCCTTTGGTGGGCCAGCGCCCTTGATCACACGCGCAAGGAGATGCTCTTCGCGAAAGACACGGATGTCCAGGTTCATCCGAAGTTGGTCATCAAGGCCCTCAAAGGGATCCCTTATCAGCGCAACGTTTCGATCAGGCGGTATGTGGATCATCGCATCATCGCCCAGAAGTTCCGCCGGCTGGCACCGAGACTGCCCAGACCCGATGTCATCGTGGCAGCCACGCCTGATTACCACCTGGCTTACGAGGCTGTCATGTTGGCGCGCCGGGAAAACATACCCGTCGTGGTGGACATCCGCGATCAATGGCCCGATACCTTTCTGGAGGTGATCCCGAGGTGGCTTGTGCCTGTCGCCAGAGTGGCACTGTGGGATGATTTTAGAAAACTGCGCACATTGCTGAAGATGGCCGACAGCCTTACCTCTATGGTCAGCAATCTGTTGGACTGGGGGTTGGAGTATGCCGAACGGGAGGCGACGTGGAAAGATAAAGTCTTTTACCTGGGAGCGCCAAAACCACCGGCACCGCGAGAGACAGCCGCAGATGAGTTCTCGGGCGTACTGGATCGGCTGAAAGGCAAGTTTGTGGTCACTTACATCGGGACGTTCGGCACCTACAACAATCCCCTGGTGCTGGTCAGGGCAGCACGGCATCTGAACGAAATGATCGGTCCCGATAACAACTATGTCTTTGTGATCGCGGGTAACGGCGTGCTGTATGAGGCAACGGTAAGCGAGGCCAAGGGATTAAACAACATCGTGCTGCCGGGCTGGCTTGATGGCGAAAACGTGGCCTCCCTGTTGGCGACCTCTTCCGTAGGGGTCATCCCGTGGAGCGAGGTCGCATACGCCTTTCCGATCAAGTCTTTCACTTACCTCAGCGCTGGCCTGCCCGTGATTGCATCCGTCGAGGGCGATTTGAAAGACCTGCTATCCCAATATCGAATAGGATTTCACTTTGAACCAAACGACTATCGGCGTCTGGCCGAGCTACTCAAACAGATGAGAGATCACCCAGACCATCTGGCGGAAATGTCAAAAAATGTGCGAGTGCTTTATGATGAGAGGCTTGATGCCGACAAAATCTACAAAGCGTTTGCCGACCATATCGAGAAAATTGCCTCGGCTTCGTCCAAGCCATGACGAGCCGTACCGTTCAAGAACATCTACCAGCTAACGGCAAACCCTGTGCTGGCACAACGCCGTTCGCTGAGAATCCAAGGAGCACACCCATGAATGGACTTGGCTTTGCGATTATCGGTTGCGGCCGAATTGCGCCGCGCCATGCCCAGTCTATACAGGATCTGCAGCCCCATGCCAAACTCGTAGCCGTCGCTGATATCATCGAGTCGCGCGCGCAGAATCTCGCCAAAAAGTACGGTGCAGAGGCCGAGACCGATTACCGTCGCCTGCTCGACCGCAAGGATATTGACGTTGTCTGCGTATGCGTGCCAAGCGGCCTGCATGCCCGCATTGGCATTGAAGCGGCGCAGGCGGGAAAGCACGTGATTGTCGAGAAGCCGATTGCGCTATCGCTGACCGACGCTGACACGCTGACCGCTGCTTGTGACGCCGCGAAAGTCAAACTGACAGTGGTGCTGCAAAACCGCTTCAACCCGCCGATGCAAGACCTCAAGCGGCTCGTCGACTCGGGCAAACTTGGCCGGCTGCTTTTAGGCAATGCCACCGTGCGCTGGTACCGCCCGCAGGAGTACTATGAGGATGGCTGGCATGGGACGTGGGCGATGGACGGGGGCGCGCTCATGAACCAATCTATCCACCACATTGACGCCTTGCAGTGGCTGATGGGCGAAGTGGAGAGCGTGTTTGCCTACACTGCCACCCTGGCCCACCGGATGGAAGCCGAAGACACGGGAGTAGCGGTGCTCCGTTTCAAGGGCGGGGCTTTGGGCGTGGTGGAAGGCTCTACGATTACTTATCCTGAGAACCTTGAAGGATCGCTAGCTCTATTCGGCGAGCACGGGTCGGTAAAGGTCGGGGGGACGGCTCTAAACCGCAAAGTGCTTTGGAAGGTTAAAGGTGAGCTGGAGCACGAGCGCGAAATGTTGACCCGCGAGCAGGTTGATCCGCCTTCGGTCTACGGCTACAGCCATAAGGCGGTCATCGCTGAGATGATGGCGGCGATTCAGGAAGATCGGGAACCTTCCGCCAACGCGACAGAGGCACGCAAATCTTTAGCCCTAGTTTTGGCCATATACGCATCGGCGCGTATCGGAAAGGCAGTGGATATGACCAATGGGATCTGGAGTGGGGGCGAATGAGTGTCAGCCAAGTGGTATATCCGGATGTGACGTTAGGCAACGATGTCGTCCTAGGCCCTTTCGTCGTTATTGGCGAACCGCCACGTGGGAAGATGGCAGGTGAGTTGCCCACTCGCATTGGGGCGAAAGCGGTGATTCGTTCGCATACGGTCATCTATGCAGGGAATGTCATCGGCGAGAATTTCCAGACTGGGCATGGGGTGTTGGTCCGTGAAGAGAATATGATTGGCAACAATGTAAGCATCGGTAGCCACAGCGTCATTGAGCATCACGTGGAAATTGGGGACCAGGCACGGATTCATTCTAATGTCTTTATCCCCGAGTATTCTGTGCTGGAGTCGGGGTGTTGGGTGGGCCCCTGCGCTGTCTTTACCAACGCGCGTTACCCGCGTTCATTGGGCGTCAAGGAGACACTGCGTGGGCCGGTTGTACGAAGCGGCGCCAAGATCGGGGCGGGCGCCGTGTTGTTGCCGGGTGTTACAGTTGGTCGCGATGCTCTCGTAGGCGCTGGGGCGGTCGTCGTCCATGATGTACCGGACGGCGCTGTAGTGGTTGGTAACCCAGCTCGCATTGTCAGAAGCATCGCAGAGATAGATGCCTATCAGAGGCTAAGTGAAGGGAACGAGGTACATGCAAATTCCACTCGTTGATTTGAAAGCGCAGTATGATACCATCCAGCCGGAAATTGACGCGGCAATACGGCATGTGCTCGAGAGCACCGGTTTTATCCTTGGCCCGGAGGTGAAGGCTTTTGAGAGGGAGTTAGCCGCTTTCTGCGAGGCAAGGCATGCGATTGGCGTCAGTTCAGGCACCGACGCGCTGCATCTGGCCCTGCTGGCGTGCGGGGTGGGGCCGGGAGATGAGGTGATTACCACGCCCCACACGTTCATTGCCACGGCCGAAGCCATCACGATGTGTGGAGCGCGGCCAGTGTTCGTAGACATTGACCCGCGCACCTACAATCTAAATCCCAGTCAGATTGAACCACACGTCACATCGCGCACGCGGGCGATCGTGCCGGTGCATTTGTACGGCCAACCCGCAGATATGGACCCAATCCTGGACATCGCTCAACGGTGTGGGTTATGCGTCATCGAAGATGCCGCCCAGGCCCACGGCGCACGGTATAAGGGGAAGCGGGTTGGAGGCCTGGGGGATGTGGCATGCTTCAGTTTCTATCCCGGCAAGAACCTGGGCGCTTACGGGGATGGCGGGGCGGTTGTGACCAACGACGATGAGATCGCAGCGCGCGTGCGCTTGCTGCGCAATCATGGCCGGCGGGAGAAATACGAACACCTGGAGTTGGGCTTTGGCAACCGCCTGGACGCACTCCAGGCCGCTATCTTGAGGGTGAAGTTGACTCGCCTGGAAGGCTGGAACGCGCGGCGGCGCGAGTTAGCGGCGAAGTATACTGCTCTCTTATCAACCCAGGAGGACATTGTCACCCCGTTCGTGCCGGCGTGGGCGGAACCTGTCTGGCATCTCTACGTGGTTCGGGTGAGCGATAGACCAGGGTTGCAAGCAAGGTTGAAGCAGTTGGGGGTTGCCACTGGCATTCACTACCCCATTCCACTCCACTTACAACCTGCATGTCGCTATCTGGAGTACAAGCCGGGCGACTTGCCTCATACCGAGAAAGCGGCCCAAGAGGTACTGTCGTTGCCCCTCTACCCTGAACTGCACGGGAAGACGATTGAGCAAATCGTTGAGGCATTTTCGTAGGCGCTCGACTAGCGCCGGTGAACGATCG
The DNA here is from genome assembly GCA_964653285.1 of uncultured Anaerolineales bacterium. Lineage (GTDB taxonomy): Bacteria > Chloroflexota > Anaerolineae > B4-G1 > B4-G1 > CAZZEX01. Next base: position 12,411 of record CAZZEX010000011.1, on the reverse strand, counting down.
ACAGGCGGACGATTCCACAGAAGAGTTCAGGGACGGGGCCGGTCAGACCGCGTCGCTCGGTTCAAACAGCGCCTCGTGCCCGGCCCAAGTGATCGCAGGCGGTTTGACAAAACCATGCCGGTGTGTTAAGGTACGTCTTGGCAGATCCGAGACATGGCCGCGCGCAGACTATTCGAGGAAAACTATAGTGAACCCCCGGCTGCAGGGCTTTCAAGCGGAAAGGAGACAGAGAATAGATGTCCAACCTACAAACCTCAACCCCCCAGTTTGTCTGGGCAGATAGCGGAGAATTTTGGCGCAATAGGCGAGTTGTTGTCACGGGCGGAGCCGGGTTTCTTGGCACTTACGTGGTGAAGAATTTGCACGCACGAGGCGCGGCTGAGGTGATCGTCCCCCCGCAGTCGGGAGTACGACCTGCGAGATGTCGATGCTATCCGTCGGCTCTTCAATCATGTGGTTGGCTCTTCCTCCCATACTGCCCAATTCGTCGTAATTCATCTGGCGGCGGTTGTGGGTGGCATCGGCGCCAATCGTGAGCGACCCGCCGAGTTTTTCTATGACAGTCTCATGATGGGGGTACAACTCCTGCACGAAGCATACAAAGCCGGAGTCGAGAAGTTCGTGGCGGTGGGCATGGTATGCGCTTACCCCAAGTTTACGCCGGTGCCTTTCCACGAAGATAACTTGTGGAATGGCTATCCCGAAGAAACCAATGCGCCCTATGAATTGGCCAAGAAGATGCTGCTGGTGCAGTCGCAAGCCTACCGGCAGCAATACAACTTCAATTCCATCTTCCTGCTCCCGGTCAATTTGTACGGACCCGGCGATAATTTTGATCCACGTTCTTCACATATGATTCCAGCATTGATCAAAAAATGCTTTGACGCGATCGAGACGGGCGCTGAAGAGATTGTCGTATGGGGCGACGGCAGTCCGACCCGCGAGTTCTTGTACGTGGAGGATGCGGCAGAGGGGATCGTTCTGGCTGCGGAACGGTTTAACAAAAGCGAACCGATGAACCTGGGATCGGCTTTCGAGATCTCGATTCGTGATCTGGCGCGGATCATTGCACGGGAAACCGGTTTTACCGGATGTATTACCTGGGATACGACTAAACCGAATGGGCAGCCCCGGCGCAGGTTGGACACCAGCCGTGCCGAAGAGGAATTTGGATTCCAGGCGAAAGTGGATTTTGAAGCCGGGCTGCGGCGGACAATCGCCTGGTACCGGGAACAGCGCCAGCAGGGAAGAAAGCGATGGTTAGCCTACTTTACCCGGTTGGAGACCGAGTCGATATCTATTGGGCAAGGGTTTGGTCATACGCTTCCGGGCCTGGTTATGTTGGCCGGCGTCGTTTTTCATGTAGGATTGATCAGTTACTCCATTTTTGCCAGTCCAATGGGGTCCGGCGCAACTGCTGGTGAAAAGGAGGAGAAGGCCTGGCTTTATATAAGCGGCTGGGTACCGCAATTTCAGAGCGTCATGGATTATGCAGAGATGAATAGGAGGGCATGTTTCCCTATATGGGTACCGGGCAAACCGTATTGAGAGGATCGCGGGCCAATGAAATGGGAGAATAAAGTTGTACCCACTCATCAAACGGTTATTTGATATCGTGTTCTCTTTTCTTGGGTTGGTCATTCTTTCGCCTCTGTTGACCGTCATAGCCCTGTTGATCCGGCTGGACTCGCCTGGCCCGGCGCTGTATCGAGGAACGCGCGTGGGACTGTGGGGGAAGCCTTTCAAGATGCTCAAGTTCCGCACGATGGTCGTCAACGCCGACAAGATCGGCGGCCCCTCGACGGCTGATGATGATCCGCGCGTCACGCGGGTGGGACGGTTCCTGCGCAACTACAAGCTGGATGAGTTGCCACAATTGATCAATGTCCTCAGAGGAGACATGAGTCTGGTGGGCCCCAGGCCTGAGGTCCAGCATTACGTGGATATGTTCACTGAAGAGGAGAAGGCTATCCTTAGCGTTCGTCCTGGGGTCACCGATTGGGCCTCTCTGTGGAATTCGGACGAGGGCGCGATTCTGGCCGGGGCCGAAGACCCGGAGCAGGCCTACATGGAGTTGATCCGGCCCACCAAGCTCAGGCTGCAACTCAAGTACGTCAGAGAGCGCTCATTTGGGGTTGACCTGCAAATCATCCTGAAAACGCTCGAGGCGGTTGTTTTGCGGCGTCAGCCTGTCACAGGAGGAGCGCCGCCAATTCGAGGCAAGGAGGTCACCATTGATAGCGCATAGTCCAGGCGGTGGAGACGTTTCGCTCAGCGGTATTCCACCCGAAACGTTGGTGGAACTTTACCAGATGATGCTGACTATTCGCCAGACGGAAGAGCGGCTGGCCGAGGCGCTGGTGGCCGGGGAGATCCGCTGCCCGGTTCACCTGTATACGGGCGAGGAGGCGGTGGCCGCCGGTGTATGCGCCCACCTGAACCAGGACGACTACGTATTCGGGACACACCGCTCGCATGGTCATTACCTGGCCAAGGGGGGGGATCTGAACACTATGATCGCCGAGATCTATGGCCGGACGACCGGCTGCGCCAGGGGGCGGGGGGGGTCCATGCACGTGGTTGATCCCGACCTGCACGTCTACGCCACGCCGATCGTGGCGGCGACGATATCAAATGCTGTTGGGGCTGCCCTGGCAGCCACCAGAAAGCAGAATGGCGGCGTGGCGGTGAGTTTCTTTGGCGACGGCGCGGTCGAGGAGGGGCGCTTTTACGAGTCGCTTAACCTGGCTTCGTTGTATCAATTGCCGGTACTCTTTGTCTGCGAGAACAACCTCTACGCCAGCCACGTGCGGTTGGAGGCCAGACAGCGGAACGCGGATATCTATAAGCACGCCGAACCCTTTGCCATGCCAGGCGTTCAAGTAGATGGGAATGACGTATGTGTGGTCTACCGGGCTGCCCAGGAAGCGGTCGAGCGAGCACGGGGCGGTGGCGGGCCGACGTTGATTGAGTGCCTCACCTACCGCTGGCGAGGCCACGTTGGCCCCAACTATGACCTGGACAAGGGCATTCGCCAGCCGGAGGAGTTGGCTGCCTGGCAGGCCAGGTGTCCGATCAAACGACTGGGCGAGGCGTTGGTTGCCAGCGGCATTCAGACCAAAGAGAACCTGGCTGCCATCCGGTTCCGGGTTGACCAGGCGGTTGAGGATGCCTGGGCTTTTGCCAAAGGCAGTCCGTTGCCTGATCCGGCCGAACTACTGGCTTTTGTACACGTGGATAGGAGGGGGGATTAGGGCGATGAGAGAACTCTCTTACGTCCAGGCACTAAACGAAGCCCTCCGGCAGTTGCTGGAGGCAGATGAGCGGGTTTTTCTGATCGGGCAGGGGGTGAACAGCCCGTGGTACGTTGGCACTTCCACCAGGGGGTTGTCTGACCAATTTGGGTCTGATCGGGTTGTAGACACGCCTATCTGCGAAGACTCGACCACCGGTGTAGCGGCTGGCGCCGCGATAGCCGGAATGCGGCCCATCGTTGTCCACCCGCGCATGGACTTTGCGTTGTTGGCGATGGAGCAACTGGTGGGGCAGGTGGCTAACTGGCATTACATGTCGGGGGGGAAGGTGCGGGTTCCAATGACTGCCTGGCTAATTGTCAACCGGGGGGGCGAGCAGGCCGCGCAGCACTCGCAGAGCCTGCAAGCGCACTTCGCTCACGTCCCGGGACTCACAGTGGTCATGCCCAGCACGCCTTATGACGTCAAGGGCCTTTTGATCGCCAGCGTCCGGGATGACAACCCGGTGGTGTTCCTGGACGACCGCTGGCTCTATCAGGACATTGGACCGGTACCGGAAGAGATGTACACTGTCTCCATAGGGAAGGCGGCTGTGCGCAGAGATGGCCAGGACGTGACCATCGTCGGGACATCCCATCTCGCGGCTGAGGCAGAGCGAGCGGCAGCATCGTTGGAGCAGGTCGGCATTGATGCAGAGGTCATTGACCTGCGGACGATCAAGCCCGTTGACGCGCAGACTGTTGTCAAGTCTGTCAAAAAGACAGGCCGGCTGATCGTCGCTGACGGTGGATGGGCTGCCTGTGGGGTCTCTGCTGAGGTGGCGGCAGTTGTGGCTGAGAGCGATGCGATCAACCACCTCAAAGCGCCCGTGAGGCGGGTTGCCTTGCCACCAGCGCCAGCGCCTATGTCTTCCACCCTGGAACAGGCCTATTTCCACGGCGCCGACGACATTGTCGCCGCCGCGCGGGATATGATTGAAAACTGAAACCTTGAGGAGGATCGAGCATGGCCTACAAAGTACCGTTCGTGGACCCCCGCCAGCACTATCGCAATCTGAAAGACGAGATTGACGCAGCCATCACAGACTGCCTTTCCCATGGTGACTTGATCATGAGAGGGCAGCTCAAGGAATATGAGGAGCACCTGGCCGCGTTCGTTGGAACCAGGTATGCGGTCGGTGTGAGCAGCGGATACCATGCGCTGCACCTGTCCTTGATAGCCGCTGGCCTCGGGCCAGGTGACGAGGTCATCACTGTCGCCCACACCTTCGTCGCTACCATATCGGCGATCGTTCACGCTGGCGCAACGCCTGTCCTGGTTGACGTGGGCAAAGACTACAATATGGATATGGATGCACTCGAGCGGGCCATCACGCCCAGAACCAAGGCCGTGCTGCCGGTCCACCTGAATGGCCGAATATGCGACATGGAGCGGCTGATGGCTATTGCCAAGGAGCACAACCTGATCGTGATCGAGGATGCGGCGCAGGCGCTCGGAGCCAGGTATAACGGCCGGGTCGCCGGATCGTTCGGATTGGCCGGGTGTTTCAGCCATTATCCGTTCAAGGTTCTGGGGGGCTTTGGCGATGGCGGCGTGGTCACGACTAATGATCCCCAGGTGGCCCGGATAGTGTCCCTCTTGAGGTACAACGGTGAGGATAGAGAGACGGGCGAGTACCACTACCATGGCTATACCGCTCTCCTGGACAACGTTCAGGCCGCGGTCTTGGACGTGAAACTGAAGTATCTTCCGGAGTGGATTGAATGGCGGCGGCACATCGCGGCCCTTTATCGTGAAGGTCTATCTGGCATCGGCGATCTGGTTGTGCCGCACTTTGACGGGGACCAGTACTTCGATGTCTTTCAGAACTATGTGGTTAGAACTGAGAAACGTGATGAGTTGAGGGGCTATTTGAAGGAAAACGGGGTGGAGACGCTGGTGCATTGGCCCAAGCCTGTATGGGAGCACAAGGGGTTGGAACTTGGCAAACACAGTCTCCCGGAGACTGAAAGTATTTGCCGCCAGGTTATCTCGCTGCCGATGAGCGCAGAGACCACCGAGGAGCAAGCGGAGTACGTAGTTTCGTGTATCCGAGACTTCTTTGCGTAGATCTGCTCATGTTACAAGGAGGACGTACATGGCGTTGCGCCGAAACAGCGGGTTGATGCATCCTAGAATCGCCACTCGTACTGCTCGTTTTCAGGAGTCCGTCATTCGGGAGATGACGCGTCTGGGTGACGAGGCTGGTGCCATCAACCTCTCTCAGGGCCTGCCCGACTTTGATCCTCCGGCTGAGGTGTTAGAGGCCGCCGTAGCCGCGATTCAAGGCGGCGACAATCAATATACCTTCCCTTTTGGCACACCGGCTTTCCGCGAGGCGATAGCGGCCAAGTCTGCTCGTTATAACCACGTCCCCGCCGACCCCGAGACTGAGGTGACCGTTACCTGTGGCGTCAGCGAGGCCATAATGGCTACGATTCTGGCGTTGACTGATCCTGGCGACGAAGTGATTGTTCTGGAACCTTGGTACGAGAACTACGTTCCCGACTGCCAGATGGCTGGAGCGCAGCCACGGTTTGTTCCTCTGCGTGAACCTGAGTATACATTCGATCCTGATGAACTGCGGGGCGCTTTCAATGAGCGTACCCGGTTGATCCTCGTCAACACCCCACACAATCCTACCGGACGCGTGTTCAGCCGTGCAGAGCTGCACGCTATCGCCACATTGTGTCAGGAGTTCGATGTGATTGCCGTCACGGACGAAATCTACGAACACATTCTCTATGACGGCCGTGAACATGTGAGCGTTGGCAGCCTGGAGGGAATGCACGACCGTACGGTTACGATTAGCGGCCTGGGCAAGAGTTACGCCGTTACCGGTTGGCGGGTGGGATGGGCTATCGCCGCGCCGCCACTAACCGCTGTGATCCGCAAGGTTCACGACTATCTGACGGTCTGTGCTCCGGCGCCCTTTCAGGATGCGGGGATAGTTGCACTGAACTTGCCCAATTGCTATTACGAAGAGATGCGTGTCCAATATGCGACTCGTCGGGCGTTATTGTTGAGCGCGCTCGACTCCGTGGAAATGCCCTACTGCCAACCAGAAGGGGCCTATTATGTGATGGCAGACTTTGGAGCCCTGAAATGGGAGCGGGATGTTTTCTCCCGCTCGGACTGGACTGTTGATCGTGCCTTTGCCGAGTACATTGCTCGTGAGATTGGTGTAGCGGTGGTGCCTGGGTCAAGCTTCTATGCCGGCGACAACCAGGGCACCTCGCGGGTGCGTTTCAACTTCGCCAAGCAGGAGGGCACGATGAGTGAAGCAGCCCTGCGCCTGCGAAGACTCATACGCTCATAGCGCTCGGAGTAGGGAGCGAGATGACAACAGACTACACGACCGTCACAGAAAAAACCGGCAACCCGATCACCCACGATCAGTTGTTCAGGATGTGCAATCGTTATTACTTTGCCGCGTCATTTTGTGAAGGCAAAGACGTGCTCGAAGTAGCGTGCGGCAGCGGGCAGGGATTGGGCTATCTGGCCAAAAAGGCAAGATGGGTTGTCGGTGGTGACTATACTGAGAACCTGATCAGGTTTGCTCAAACGCATTACCAGGGACGGGTACCCCTGGCACGCCTGGATGGACAGGCGCTGCCCTTTGAGACAGGTTGCTTTGACGTGCTGCTCCTCCATGAAGCGATCTATTATTTGCCCGACCCGGGTAGGTTTCTGGACGAGTGCCGGCGGGTCATGAGGCCAGGCGGAGTCGTTCTAATCGTTACAGCGAACAAGGATTGGTCGGGGTTTGCTCCCAGCCCATTCAGCACCCGCTACTTTTCGGCTCCAGAGCTGCGCGCGCTGTTGAACCAGCGGGGGTTTGACGTAGAGTTGCTGGCCGATTTCCCCGTGGCTGCGACGGGGGCCAGGCCGAAAGTGGTGGCGCTGATACGCAAGATGGCGGCCTCGCTGAACTTGATGCCCAAGACGATGAAGGGCAAGGAGCGTTACAAGCGGATATTCTATGGCAAGTTGACACCGCTTCCGGGCGAGATCGAAGCAGGGATGGTTGAGGTTTCCCACCCCATACCTATTTCCTCCGAGTCTCCGGTCACAACGCATAAGGTCCTGTATGCTGTTGCTCGCGCCCGGTGAGGCCGAGGCTGTTATGAAGGTATGCAGGTTGGCTGGCAGCGGGGCGGCTTTCCGGTCACGGAGCAAGCGTGGGATACCTGCCTGGCGTTGCTTTTCTCCAGCGTGATGACGGAGGAGCAGGTGGACTATGTGTGTCGGGCGCTGAAGGCAGCGATCTGTGTCTGAAATCGGAGGGGGAGAGGGGAAGGATAGAGAGAGAAACGGACACGAAGGGTGGACACGAAGTGTCTATAGTGGTATACTTGATGCAGCCAGTAGCCTGAAGTTATGTGATTTCCCTGGAGCCCAGACACAGAAGGGGGCCGGTATGACCACACTGACCGCTCACGCTTTAACAACCAATGCGATTCTTGGCACGGTGGCCCAAGAACTGCATGTCTCGGAGGATGATTTGCTGAGGCAGGGACTGCGCGCTTTGCTGGAGCGCCGACGGCGCGAAATTAGAGCCCAGATTCTTGAGCTCACTGGTCACTATGGCGTGTCCTCTGTAGAGGAGATGGAAGCCCGCTATCGAGAAGGCACACTGGAAGAGACTGATTCCTGGCGAGACTTGCAGCGCCTGGACCATCTGGAGTACAAGCGGGATCGTCTGCTGCAACTCATTGAGGCTGTAGCATGAGCCTGGTGGATGTAGAACGGCTGCGCGAAATCGCCGAGGTTGAATTTGCGGATATTGTGATAGAGGCGTTTGTTCCTGACATCAACGAACTGCGCATTATTCTGAGCGATGGCAGTTTCGTGGATGTAATGAGTACTCAACGACACCTACTTAGCATTACGCATTACGCATTGCAATGAACCACGCCGCTTCGCCCCGCAAGCTTCCGCCGGTCCGCAATCGGTATTTCTTCGCCAGCGACATCATCCTGCTAGTCTTGGCTGCTTATCTCAGCTACGTGCTGCGGCTGGAGACCTTTGACCTGACTGGCTATTGGACCGGTTTTGTCTTCTTCGCCGGGCTGGTCTCGTTGATCATATCCTTGGTCTTTCGCTGGGCTGGCGTCTACGCTCGCTACTGGCGCTACGCTTCAGTAGAGGAATTACTGCTGCTGATTGGCTCTGTCACTGTGGCGGTAGTATTGGCTGGCGGCATTGGCCTGGGAACAGTCTGTCTTTTACCTGGGTTACCTGATGACTTCGTTCTGCCCCGTTCCGTCCCCCTCATCTTCCTGTTGCTGGCCTTGGCTGCAACCGCCGGGCCCCGGTTGGCTGTGCGCTCGGCTGTTCGTTATGAGCACCGCAACCAGAATAGTGATCACTCGTCGCCGGTATTGGTCATGGGGGCCGGCGACGCCGGCGCGATGATCGTGCGCGAGATGCAGGCCAACCCGGGCCTGGGTCTCGTGCCGGTCGGCCTGCTGGATGATAACCGCGCCAAGGTCGGTATGACGATCCACGGCGTGCTCGTGCGGGGCACGCGGGAAGACATCCCCCGGCTGGTTTATGAGGAGCAGATAGACGAATTGATCATCGCCATGCCCACCGCGCCGGGGCGGGCTATTCGCGAGGTCGTCGCTATTTGCCAGGAGGCTGGCGTGGCCTGTAAAACCGTGCCGGGCATCTACGAACTGATCTCCGGCCAGGTGAGCGTCAGGCAGGTGCGCGAGGTGCGCATCGAGGACCTCTTGCGGCGCGATCCGGTGCGGATTGACGGGACCGAAGCAGGGCGCTATCTCACCGAGGCCATGGTATTGGTCACCGGGGCGGGTGGTTCCATCGGCTCGGAGTTGTGCCGGCAGATTGCCTCGTGTCATCCCAGGCAGTTGCTCCTGCTCGGCCACGGCGAAAACAGCGTCTATCACATCTTGCTGGAGTTGCGGGAGAAGTTCCCCCGTCTGGCTGTACAGCCGCTTATTGCCGACGTTCGTGACTACGAACGGCTGACGGCGATCTTCAGCCGTTACAGACCTGAGGTGATCTTTCACGCCGCGGCTCACAAGCACGTACCGCTGATGGAGACCAACGTGGCCGAAGCGGTGATGAACAACGTCTTCGGCACCCGGGGTCTGTTGTGGGCTGCTGGGGTCTATGGCGTCGCCCGCTTTGTCCTTGTCTCCACGGATAAGGCGGTCAATCCGGTGAATGTGATGGGAGCCACCAAGCGGCTGGCCGAGTTGTTGGTGCAGGACGCTGCCCGGCGTACCAAGCGAGCCTACGTGGTCGTGCGCTTTGGCAACGTGCTGGGCAGCCGGGGCAGCGTGGTGCCTCTCTTCCAACACCAGATCGCCGCCGGGGGGCCGGTCACAGTGACCCATCCAGAGATGCAGCGTTACTTCATGACTATTCCTGAGGCAGTGCAACTCGTCATCCAGGCGGCGGCGCTAGGGCACGGGGGGGAGATTTTCGTCCTGGATATGGGCGAGCAGGTGCGCGTCATAGACCTGGCGACGGAGTTGATCCGTCTCTCCGGATTGGAGGCCGGACGCGACATTGAGATTATCTTCACCGGCCCTCGTCCGGGAGAGAAATTGAGCGAGTCGTTGTTCGCTGAGGGCGAGGAACCCCGTCCCACGCAGCACGAAAAAATCCTGGTCGCATACGGAAATAACACCTGGGATAGCGAGACGCTGTCTCGCCACTTGCAGGAGTTAGAGGTGCTGGCGAGAGAGGAAGAAGCCGCACGCATTCGTGCCAAGATGCAGGACATTGTGCCGGAATATAGGCCGCAGATGGACACCGATCACGCTTGCTGACCCCTGTGTAACGAGACTTGCCGTGCATTCTCAGCATAACACTGAGATACCAAGATTGGAATCTACCAGGCTCACCATTGCTCTGGCCCAAATGGACGTTCCTACCGGCCGGCCGGAGGCCAACCTGGCCCGGGTGCGGGACTTTGCCACCCAGGCCCGGGAGGCTGGCGCCGACCTGCTGCTGCTGCCCGAACTGTGGCTCCATGGCTATGACCTGGAGCGGGCCGAGGAGTGGGCCGCGCCGCTGGGGGAGGGGGGCTTTGCCCACATGGCCGCGCTGGCCCGCGAGTTTGGCCTGCACCTGGCCGGATCGCTTCTGGAGCAGCACGATGGTGGTGTCTCCAACACCGCCGTCCTCTACGGACCCGACGGCGCGCTCCTGGGGGCCTACCGCAAGATCCACCTCTTCCGCCCGATGCAGGAGCCCCGTTACCTGGCCCCCGGCGACCATGCCACTCTCTGTCCCACTCCCTGGGGACCGGTGGGCCTGGCCATCTGCTACGACCTGCGCTTCCCCGAACTCTTCCGCGCCATGGCGCTGGCGGGGGCGGTGCTGTTCCTGGTGCCGGCCCAGTGGCCGGTGAGGCGCATCGAGGCCTGGCTCCTCCTGGCCCGCGCCCGCGCCATGGAGAACGAACTGGTCGTCGCCGCCTGCAACCGCGTAGGGGACGATGAGGAGGTCACTTTCCCCGGCCGTTCGTGCGTGGTGGACCCCTGGGGGCACGCGCTGGTGGAAGGGGATGACCAGGAGCGGCTGTTGATTGCCCAGGCTGACCTGTGGGAGGTGCGCAAGGCCCGGCGGTATCTCACCGTCTACGAGGATCGCCGTCCGGAGGCGTATCGAGTATACGAGGAACGAGTAAATGAGTAAATGATCAGACCGCCATCTCCATCGCCCGCGAGGCCGGCGCTGTCGTGCGAGAAGCCTTCCCGTCCACCGCGCTGGCCCACATTGGCTTTAAGGGAGCGGTCAATCCCGTGACCGAGACCGACACCGCCGCCGAGGGGTTGATCGTCGCCCGCCTACGGGCTGCCTTCCCTGACCACCGCATCCTGGCTGAGGAGGGCGGCGGGGACGAGGGGATTCTCAAAACGCTCCCAGCCCCCGCCCCCGGGGGCGTACCAGAGGGCGGAGGCGCCAGCAACGGGCGGCCCTTGTGGCTGATTGACCCCTTGGACGGCACCAACAACTTCGCCCACGGCTTTCCCCACGTCGGCATCTCGCTGGCGCTGTTGGTGGAGGGACGGGGATGGGGGTAAGGTGACAAACGTCACACGCGAAGTAGCGCCTTCCTCACTGGCGCAAATCGCAGTTCTGTGGCAAAATAAGGAGATGGAGCCAACCGGCTCCTGATTTCGCGTATCTGTATTCATATTGGGAAGGAGAGACGCTATGGCAGAATTGACCGAGATACGGTGGCACGGTCGAGGGGGGCAGGGCGTGGTCACGGCTGGCAAATTGCTGGCCGAGACCGCTATGGGCACTGGCCAGTATTTCCAGGCCTTCCCCGACTACGGGCCGGAGCGGATGGGCGCGCCGATCCGCGCCTACACCCGCCTCAGTTCCAAACCCATCACCATCCACTCCCAGATCGAAGAGCCAAACGTGGTGCTGGTGCTCGACCCCACGTTGCTGGGGACGGTGCCGGTGGCGGAAGGGCTTGAGGAGGATGGCACCCTGCTGGTCAACACTTCGATGAGTCCAGCCGAAGTGCGCGAGGTCACTGGTTTTCACACCGGCAAGGTCTGTACCGTGGACGCCAGCCACATCGCCATTGAGGAGATGGGGCGGGAGATCACCAACACGCCGATGCTGGGGGCGTTCGCCCGTGCGACGGGCCTTTTCGACATAGAGGCCCTGGCCGAGCAGTTGCGTGCCTGGTTTGGCAAGAAGATTGCGGCAGAGGCCATTGAGGCCAACGTCCGGGCGATGCGCCGCGCGGCCGGAGAGGTCGCAGAGGGGTAAGGAGGAACGTAGATGAAAGCAACTGGATGGAAAGACATACCTATCGGCGGGATGATCCTGGAGGCTGGTAACTCCGTCGAGTACAAGACCGGCGGGTGGCGAGCCTTCCGCCCGGTCTTCGGCGAGGCCGAATGTATCCACTGCATGCAATGCTGGCTGTTCTGTCCTGATTCCAGCATCCTGGTGGATGCCGAGAACGAGAAGATGGCCGGCTTCTACCTCGATTTCTGCAAGGGCTGTGGCATCTGCGCGTCGGTCTGCCCCGTCAATGCGAAGGTCATCAAGAAGGCCGGCGAGGAACTCTCGCGGGATGATCCCCGCCTCTGCATTCGCATGGTCGAAGAAG
>CAZZEX010000010.1:33743-74528 GCA_964653285.1 uncultured Anaerolineales bacterium | reverse complement strand
ACCACCCAACATTCGGCCGCTGCCCGCCGCACCCGCTCGACGAAGGGGAAGTGGCCCACGATGACCACCCGCCGGCCCGTCCCCCGCTCCAGGATCACCTTTTCGGCGTTGACCTCGGTGCAGGTTACCTCGTCCACCCCTTCGGCAAGCCCTTCGGCTGCGCTCAGGGCAAGCTCAGGACATGGCTCCAGCAGCGCGTTGAACGCCGCCATCCCAATGCTGGCCTCCAGCGTGCTGGACGAGCGGAGCAGCGCCGCCAGTTCCCGCCCGCTGCGCTCCAGCAGACGCCCGGCGTGAGGCACTGGCGGGCCGCCAGGGTGAGTGACCGGACGCAGCGTCGAGGCCAGACCACAGCGAGGCGGGTCGCTATCCAGCACCACCGCCGTCCAAAAGGACCCCACTAACACCTGGCGCACCGGTGTATCAGCCCGCAGGCTCCCCAATAGCGCCTCAATGATATTCACCCTTGCCTTCCTCCATGTGTTGGCTGTAGGCACCCACGAGGTGATCTATCAGCCCGCGCGTCTCTTGCAAATCCTGTGTCCACAGGCCCAGCGCCTCGTGCCCCTGAGAGGTGAGGCGGTAGACCCGCCGGGGCGGTCCCTGCGTCTGCTCCTCGTCCCAGGTGGAGGTGACCCATCCCCGGCTTTCCATATCCCGCAACGCCCGGTAGACGACACTGGGATTGATGTCCCCCAGGCCAAATTCCCCCAGCCGCTCCAGGAGAGTATAGCCGTGGGCCGGGCTATGGTGCAGGAATAGCAGCAGCGTCGGCTCCAGGAACCGCACCGCCCGGCGGGAACATCCTCGCCATCGCCACCCGCGACCCCGTCCTCGCATTCTGACACCCCCACCAACCTGGTCTCAAACGGCTGTAGTATACCACACTATATGCAATTTGTCAATAGTCAAATTGTGTGTAGACGATACTTGTTTCGGCTATGTAGGTTTTTTGACTTCCGCGCAGGACTGCGCTATACTGAATCCACGTCAGATGAAACGAAGCGAGCACTCAGATCAAGAACAAAGTCTACCGACAGAACAACCGGAGGAGCCATGAAAATCCAACGCTCCCTCTTCAGCGTCTACGATAAGACCAGCCTGGTAGACTTTGCACAGGCATTAGCCAGGCAGGGAGTGGAACTCATCGCCAGCGGCGGCACTGCCCGCGTCCTGCGCCAGGCTGGGCTGACGGTGCAGGCGGTCAGCGAGGTGACCGGCTCCCCGGAGATCCTGGGTGGGCGAGTAAAGACGCTCCATCCTGCCATCCACGGCGGTATCCTCTCCCGCCGCACCCCTGCTGACCAGGACCAACTCGGCGGCCTGGGCTGGGGGGAGATTGACCTGGTCGTGGTCAATCTCTACCCTTTCGAAAGGACAGCAGCGGACCCCCATGCTTCTCTGGAGACAGTTATTGAGCAGATTGACATCGGCGGTGTGGCGTTGCTGCGAGCGGCAGCCAAGAACTTCGCCCACGTGACGATGATATGCGACCCCGCCGACTACGTGCCCGTCCTGGCGGAGATCGAGGCCCAGGGGAAGGTCTCCCTGGAGACACGCCGGCGGCTGGCAATCAAGGCCTTTGATCACACCGCCGCCTACGATACTGCTATCTGGCGCTATCTGACCGGCGACGAGGATTTGCTGCCCGCAAGACTGGTGCTAAACCTGCGCAAATTGACCGACCTGCGCTACGGGGAGAACCCCCACCAGCGGGCGGCCCTGTACGCCTCCCCCGGAGTGGCCGGCCCCCTGGGTGGCGAACTGCTTCAGGGCAAGCCCCTCTCGTACAACAACCTGCTGGACCTGGACGCTGCCTGGCGGGCGGCTGTCGCCTTCGAGCGAACCACCCTCGTCATCGTCAAGCACCTCAGCCCCTGCGGCATCGCCTCGGCCGACACCCTGGCCGAGGCCTTCCCGCTGGCCCTGGCGGGCGACCCGGTCTCCGCCTTCGGCGGGGTCATCGCCGCTAACCGACCCTTCGACGTTCCCACCGCCCGCGCCCTGGGTGACCTGTTCGTCGAGGCCATCGCCGCACCCGCCTTCACCGACGAGGCACGGGAGGTGCTGAGTGCCCGCAAGGGATGCCGCCTGGTGGCGATGAGTCAGGCAACGCCCGACGAAGTTGAGGTGCGCAGCATCCGGGGCGGGTTCGTGTCGCAAGAGCGCGATACGGGTGACCTGGCAGAGTGGCAGGTGGTCACGCGCCGCGCCCCGACCGAGGCGGAGATGGCGGCCTTGCGCTTCGCCTGGCGGGCCGTGGCCCACGTCAAGTCCAACGGTATCCTGCTGGCTCAGGGCGAGGCGGCAGCGGGCATCGGCGGAGGGCTGCCCAGCCGAGTGGATGCGGTGCGGCTGGCGGTGACCAAGGCGGGTGAGCGGGCGCAGGGTGCGGTAATGGCCTCCGACGCCTTCTTCCCCTTCCCCGACGGGGTCGAGGTAGCGGCCGAGGCAGGCGTGACAGCCGTCGTCCAGCCCGGCGGGTCAGTGCGCGATCAGCAGGTCATCGAAGCCGCCGACCGGCTGGGGCTGGCAATGTGCCTCACCGGTGTGCGCCACTTTCGGCACTGAGCCCACCCCTACGCAACCTTCTGAGGTATAATACGTAACATGAATTGCCAGGGCCTGGAGACGTCCAGGTTGAGTGGAGCATACGTGTGACCAACGAGGCAGAGTGGATCAGACTGGCACGGGAGGGCAATCAGGACGCGTTCGGCCGGCTGGTTGTGGCCTACCAGACGCCCGTTTACAATCTGGCCTACCGGATGTTGGGCAATGCAGCCGAGGCCGAGGAAGCCGCGCAGGAGGCATTCTTGCGGGCCTACACGCATCTGCGCAGTTACGACCCGCAGCGACCGTTTCGCTCCTGGCTGCTGTCCATCGCCTCCCACCACTGCATTGACCAGTTGCGCCGGCGGCGGATCACCTGGCTGTCGTTTGAAGACGAGATTGCCGTACCAGACGGCTCGACTGGGCTCGCCGAAGTCCAGCTGGCAAGCAACAGCCCCAACCCGGAGGCCGTGGTGACACGGCGAGAGCGGGAGGAACAAATGCAGCAACTGCTAGCAGCGCTCCCACCCACCGACCGGGCAGCGATCACGCTCCGTTACTGGTACGATTACTCCTACGAGGAGATCGCTGAGACACTGAACCTGACGGTGAGCGCGGTCAAATCGCGGCTCTACCGCACCCGGCGTGGCCTGGCGAAGATGATAGAAGGAGAAACGGACGATGCGTTGTGAGCAGGCTGGCGAAATGATGTCGGCGCGGCTGGATGACCGCCTCGACCGCACAGAGATCACCCTCCTGGAAGATCACCTGGCTGGGTGTAGCGCGTGTCAGGCCGAGTGGCACAGGCTACAGGCGCTCGACGGTCTGCTGGCCTCCGCGCCGATGGTGCGCGCCCCGGTCCGCTTGCGCGTGCAGGTCATGGCCCGCCTGAGCCGTAGGGAGCAGGCGCGGCGGGCGATCATCGGCAGCACGGCACTGGCGCTAGGAACAGTGGCGCTGGCGCTGCTCGCGCTGGCCCCGGCTCTACTCGGCCTGCTGGACGTGACGGGCATCGCGCCAGCGCTGGTCATCGGTGGCCCGGAGACCATCGTCCAGTTGCTGGCCCTGCTGGGAGCGGTAGGACATGCACTGCTGGTGCTGGCAAAGGAGTTCGCCGTCCCCCTGGCCTCCCTGGGCCTGTGCAGCCTGATGCTGGCACTGGCGTTGGACGGCTTATGGATAGGCGCGGTGCGCCGCCTGCGCGCAGCGCACTAACGATCGAAGGGAGATACGGATGAGACAGATCACAATTATACTGGCGGCACTCTTGCTGCTGGGCAGCCAAATTGCGTGTTGCGCAATATCACTGCCACAAGTACCAGACATCGAAATCAACGTGCCAACCCTCGAAGTCGGGGAGATGTATGACGAACGGCAGGCGATCCCCCTGTCGGGAGCCGAATCGGCCGCCGTCGAGGTCGCCTTCGGCAGCGGTGAACTGGAGGTCGAGGCTGGGGTCTCCGACCAGCTTTTCTCCGGTCACTTCCGCTACAACGTCGAGCGCTGGGCACCAGAGGTGACCTACGAGGACGGCGTACTAATCGTCGAGCAAGGAAGCACCAAGGAAGATTGGGGCATCCCCACCGGAAACATCCACAACGAATGGAAACTGGAATTCTCGCCCGAGATACCGCTCGAGATGGACTTCGAAATCGGCGCTGGAGATGGAGAGTTGGACTTCACCGGGCTGCAACTCTCGGAACTAGACCTGAACCTGGGCGCGGGGGATTTTGAGGTGCGTTTCGACGAGCCAAATGAGACCGAGATGAGCCACCTCACGCTGAATACCGGGGCCTCAAAACTGGAGGTAATCGGAATCGGCCACGCTGGTCCGGAGCGGGTGAAGGTGCAGGGCGGCATAGGTGACATCACCCTGGACTTCACAGGGGCCTGGCCTCACTCAGCCGACGTGCAGATCACAGCTGGCGTCGGCTCGCTCACCCTGCGCTTGCCCGACGACGTGGGCGTGCGGGTCGAGACGGAAGGCGGACTGACGAACATAGAAGTATCCGGCTTGCAACGCCAAGGCAACACCTACGTCAACGACGCCTGCGGCGAAGCGGAGACAGAACTGCATATCCAGGTCACCACAGGCGTCGGCAACGTTAAGCTGATTGAGGTATCCAACTAGCAGGCCTCCCACCAGTGGGGAGTTCGATGACAGCGTACCTTCGGAGGTAGGACAATGCGTAACTGGCGATCTGCAATCCATAATTTGCAACCCGCAATCCGCAACCTGCAACCTGTAATCTGCAATTTGCGGTTTGCAATTCTCTTCCTACTGTTGGCTGCGGGACTGTTGCTCCCGGCAACGCCGGCCCTGGCGGACGGCGATCCGCCAGAGGGCGACGGCGTCGTCATCTGGAACGAGGACTACACGCTGGAGGAAGGGGAGCAGTTGGATGGTGACCTGGTCGTCTTCAATGGCGACGCGACCCTGGAGCCCGGCAGCCGCGTGGGAGGTTCCGTCATCGTCTGGAACGGGAGCGCCGAGGTAGAAGGCGCCATCGAGAATGACCTGGTCGTCTCCAACGGGGACATCTACCTGGGCGATAACGCCGAGGTGGAAGGAGACGTAGTATGCAGTTGGAATTGTGACCTCAATCAGGAAGAGGAGGCCCGCGTGGATGGAGGGATCATTGAGGGCACCCCCCTGCGCGGCCTGCGCTTCGAGCACTGGCGTGATTTTTCCAGGACTCTAATCCCGGTGCCCTCCCCGCTTACTTCCTGGGCCTCTGAGCCGGGACGGGTGTTAGGCTGGACGCTCAGGGTCATGCGCAGCCTGGTCGCGATACTCGTGGTTGCCGCAGTAGCGGGGGTGGTGGCGCTGATCTGGCCACAGCAGACGGTGCAGGTCGGGCAAGCCGTGGTCGAAGCACCATGGCCCAGTTTCGGGATCGGGCTGCTCACGGTATTCGCCGCCACAGTGCTCATCATCGCGCTGACGATCACCATCTGCCTGTCACCGGTTGCGGCGCTGGCAGCACTCGCCCTGGGCACGGCCGGGCTGTTCGGCTGGATCGGGGTCGGCGCGGTGGTCGGGGAGCGGCTGCTGCAAGCACTCAACGCCCGTGAGACCGCGCCGCTGTGGGCGGCCGGGCTGGGGACGCTGCTCATCACACTAATCGGGATGGGATTGAGCGTTGCCTTGTGCCTGGCACCATTCGGGTGGCTCATGATCTTCGTCCTGGGCTGCCTGGGGCTGGGCGCTGTGGTGCTGACCCGCTTCGGCACGACAGCCTACGCCCCTTCGACGAGCTCAGGGCATCGCCCGTCTCGCCCCACCCCACCCCCGCCGGCGCCGGTACCAGTCGAAGCGCCCGAACATCCTGAGCCACCGGAGGAGAAGGCTGAAAGCAGCGAGCCGCCAGAGGGAGAAAGAGCAGAAGAGGAGGCCGAATGAAAACGCGATACATGGCTCTTGTGCTCCTACTGGCACTCGTGCTTGTGGCCTGCGAGCCACGTCCCCACCCAAGCCCTGAGGCTGTCCCCGGGACTCCAGCACATCCAACCCCTGAGAATGGGGGCGGCCCCGGGACTCCAGCACAGCCCGCCCCGGGCGAAAGTCCCCTGCCTGAACCAGGGGTAAGCCCTCTCTCACCCTGGCCAACTCCCCCAGCAGATTCCGCGGCGGCCGCGGCCGTGGCCTACCTGGCTGTCGAACTCGACGTCTCCCCGGAACAGGTGACCGTCCTCTCCTCCGAAGCGGTCGAGTGGCCGGATACCAGCCTGGGCTGCCCCCAGCCGGGGATGATGTATGCCCAGGTCATCACCCCAGGTTACAGGTTCCTTCTGCAGGCCGGGGGGAAAAAGTACGAGGTTCACACCGACCAGACAGGGCAAAGCGTGGTCATCTGCCAGCCAGCCTCCGACGACCTGAGCGACCCCGGGGCCGCCTTTCAGCTTCTCCTGGCCCACCTGATCCAGACGTACCCCGGTTTCGGCCTGGATCAGCAGGAGGAGTGGGCTCACCAAGACATCACGAAGTCAGGGATAGTAGGGATCTCCACCTGGGCATGGCGGAGCGGGATGTGGACCCTGGAGATGACTTTCCCGGTGATACCGGAGCCGGACTACGAGAGCGTTCTATTCCACCAGCAGGCTGGCACGGTCTGGCATGGCACACTGAAGGCCGGCGGTCAGGTAACCCCCGCTGACGAGCCGATCTCTCTTTCACTCGACGTGGAACCGTGCGACGAAACCATACCGCTGGATACCCTGGACGAGTGGACAGGGGTGGAGATCACCGTTCAAGGTGGAGCCATTCACGTGGAGCAGAACCTATCGTACGTCTGCTGCGCAGAACTGGCGCTGGCGGCCGGGCGGGACGGGGAGGTCATCAAGCTGGTCGAGACCAACGTGGGCCAGGTGTGTCGCTGCATGTGCGGCTACCCGGTGACGGTAGACCTGACCGGCCTGGACCCCGGGACGTACACCGTCGAGGTCTGGGGTGTGCAGCACTTCGACATCCACCCGCTGGAGTTGCTGGGCAGCGCGGTGGTGACTATTCCGTGACCAATTCTGCAATCCGCAATCCTCTGATCCTGATCACCAACGACGACGGCATCGCATCACCGGGGCTGCGAGCGGCGGCGTGGGCCGCTCTGCCCCTGGGGGAAGTCCTCGTCGTCGCCCCCGCCCGGCAGTGGTCGGGCGCGGGCCGGAGCATGCCCCAGGGCGACGAGGGACACATCTCGCGCCACCCGCTGGAGGTAGACGGGCAACCGATCACGGCCTACCAGGTGGACGCCTCCCCAGCCCTGGCCGTGGCGCACGCCCTGCTCGAACTGGCCCCCCGCCGGCCAGCGCTTCTCATCTCCGGCATCAACTACGGTGAGAACCTGGGCACCGACGTTACCGTCTCCGGTACCGTCGGCGCGGCGCTGCAGGGAGCGGCCCTTGGCATCCCTGCCCTGGCTGCCTCCCTCCAGACTCCCAAAGAGACCCACGCCAACCCATCCGACAGTGTGGACTTCACCGCCGCCATCCACTTCACCCACCTTTTCGCCCGGTGGATGCTGCAGGTGGCGCTCCCCTTCGACGTTGACGTCCTCAAGATAGACGTGCCCGACGACGCCACGCCGGAGACCCCCTGGCGGCTGACCCGCGTCTCGCGCCACACCTACTTCGTCCCCATCCCGCCGCCGCCCCCCTCACAGAGAGGACTGGGAGGGGGTAAATCCCCCCCCCTCGCAGGGGGGACTGGGGGGAGTATTGACTACGAGCCGCTCTCTCACCTCGAACGCACCGAGCCCAACTCTGACATCTACGCCCTGGCGGCGGACCGCGTCGTCTCCGTCGCACCTCTGAGCCTGGACATGACCTCCCGGGCCGACCGGGGGGAGATGGAAGCGCTACTGCGCGGCCCGGCGATACTTTGACCCGCTGGGGCAGTGTGTTATAATGCACGCAACACGAAACACGCAGCACTTGATATGTATCGTGTACTGCGTGTTGCGTATTCCGTAGGACGTGATCGCAATGGACAGACTTAAGCCCACGCTTGGCCTTTCTGTAATACTCCCGGTCTACAACGAGGCCGGATCCCTGTCTAGCCTGATTCCCGAACTGACGGCCGCACTCCGACGATTGGGCCGCAGTTACGAGATCATCGCCGTGGACGACGGCAGTTCCGACGACAGCGTGGCCATCCTCCGTCGCCTGCAGGAGCAGGAACCTCGCTTGCGCATCATCCAGTTTCGCCGCAACTTCGGCCAGACCGCCGCCTTCGCCGCTGGCTTCGACTACGCTCAGGGCCCGATCATCATCACGATGGACGCCGATGGCCAGAACGACCCGGCCGACATCCCCCGCCTGCTGGAGGTGATGGAGGAGGGGGACTACGACCTGGTCAGCGGGTGGCGGCAGAACCGTAGGGAGCCCTTCCTGACCCGCAAACTGCCCTCGATGCTCGCCAACTGGCTCATCGCCAGCGCCAGCGACGTCCGTCTGCACGACCGGGGCTGCTCACTCAAGGCCTTCCGCCGCGATCTGGTCAAGCAAATACACCTCTACGGTGAGTTACACCGCTTCATCCCGGAGATAGCCAGCCTGATTGGAGTACGCATAGCCGAGGTGCCAGTCAACGATCGCCCGCGCCAGGCCGGCAAGTCGAAGTACGGCGCGCTCTCCCGCACCCCCCGCGTCATCCTCGATCTGATCACCGTCTCCTTTCTGCTCAGTTACTCCAACCGCCCGATGCAACTGTTCGGCGCAGTGGGGCTGCTCAGCAGCGGCCTGGGCGGGTTTATCCTCCTATACCTGGTGGGCGCTAAAGCCGTCCACGGCCTGCTCTACGGCGTGCAGGGATACCGCGCCTATCGTATCGGCACCAGCCCGTGGCTGATGCTGTCCGTGCTGCTGATCGTGCTGGGCGTCCAGTTCCTGATGATGGGATTGCTGGGCGAGATTCTCACCCGCACCTACCACGAAGCACAAGGGAAACCCATCTATGTCGTGCGCCGGGTGTTGGAGGCCCCACAAGTCACCGACGCAGCGGGGGGTGCGGTGACGGCCGACTTTGACGTGGGAGAGAAGGAAGCATGAGGCACGTACTTGACAAAATGCGTCTCCTGAGGCATTCATGGCAAATCAGCACTCCGGGCGTGGCTGGCCAACAAACAGATCGAAAATGCCTGTGCTCAGCTCTTCCTTGTCTACTGCTCGTCGGGGGGCCGCGACCCCCGACTGGCTGCGACGGCTCGGCGGCTGGCTGCTGATCCTCGTCGCCGCCCTGCCGGCCGTCCAACCCCTCCTGGGAGGAACACTGCCCTGGAGCGCCGACGGCCTGCTGCATTTCCACCGCCTGGCGCAACTCCACCGCTCATTGCAACACGGCATCCTCTTTCCCCGCTGGGCGCCGGACATGGGGTTCGGTTTCGGCTTTCCACTGTTCAACTATTATGCCCCACTGAGTTATTACCTGGCCGAACCGCTCCACCTGGTCGGCCTGAGTACCCAGAACGCGCTCCTCGCCGCTTTCGTCCTGGCGACTTTCGCCGCCTGTATTGGCGCTTACCTGTGTGGCCGCGACCTCTTCGGCCCGCAGGCTGGGTTCGTCGCCGCCATCGCCTTCGTCTACGCCCCCTACAACATGTACAACGTTGTGCACCGGGGGGCACTGGCCGAGGCCTGGGGGCTCGCCTGGCTGCCCTTTGCCTTCTGGTCTCTCAGAAGGTTGGCCCTGCACGGCCGTCGCGCCGACCTGATCCTGAGTAGCCTCTTCTACGCCGCGCTGATCCTCACCCACAACGTTCTGGCGCTGATCTCCACCCCGCTTCTCATCCTGTACGCTGCCGTCCTATGGGGACTGCACGGTCGGGGCCGCCAACGTGCCCTCCTCCTGGGCGGTGCACTGGCACTGGGACTGGGACTGACGGCCTTCTTCTGGGCACCTGCCTTCCTGGAAAAAGAATACGTCCAGATCCACCAACTCTACGCCCCAGCCGACCTGGACTACCACAACAACTTCACCAACCTGGGCCAACTGCTTGCCGCACCCCAGCCGGTGGACCCGGCACTCATCAACCCCCCGATTCCGCTCAGTTTCGGCTGGCCCCAGTTGGCCCTGGCGCTGATCGCCCTCTACAACCTGCACCGCTTTCCAGGTCGGGAGGCCCACTTCCACATCGCCCTGCTCAGCCTGGGGCTGCTCACCCTCACAGCGATGATGCTTCCCTGCTCCATCGGTGTATGGGATAGCCTGCCCTTGCTCCGCTTCGTCCAGTTCCCCTGGCGCTTCCTGGGGCCGGCGGGCCTGTTTCTGGCCATCCTGGCCGGCGCGGGAGCCGCCAGTCTGCCCGGCCCAGGGCGGATAAGGCCCCCCTCCTCGCAGGGGGGGGCGGGGGGGGTCTGGTTGCCCATCATCCTGGCTCTTGTGACCATCTTCGCCTGCACCTGGCTGTTCCCTCACTTCTACCCGCCGCAGCCGGAGCCCACCCCACTCAGTCTCAACGCCTTCGAGCAAGATACCGGTGCGCTGGGCACCACCTCGGCCGGAGACTACCTGCCCATCTGGGTACACCGCTTGCCTCCAGCGGAGAGCCTCATTCCGGCTTACGAGGAGGCCGGCCCTGACCCCGTCATCCCTCGCCTGGACCCTGCCTGCCTCCCTGCCGGCGCCCAAATCGTGGAGGCACGCTACGACCTGACTAAGGCCCGCCTGCTGCTAGACGTGCCATCCCCTTTCACAGCCACCTTCAACTGGTACTTCTTCCCTGGCTGGTTGGGCTGGCTCGACGGGCAACCGCTCGAACTGCGGCCGACGGGTGAGCATGGGCTCATCGGCGCCGATGTACCCCCCGGTCGCCACCGCCTGACCATCCGTTTCGGCGATACCCCCCTGCGCCGTTGGGCCACCCTCGCATCCGCCCTCAGCCTCGCCGCCCTGCTCCTCACCCTCCTCCCCTTTCCATCCTCCCCCCTTCATTCTTCATTCTCCATTCTCCATCCTTCATCCTCCCCCCTCTCTTCTCCCTCCTCCCTCCTCCCCTCCGCCCTCATTGCATTGGCCCTCTTCACCTTCAAAGCCGCCTACCTGGATCACCACGACACCATCTTCCGTCACTCCCGTTTCGACGGTCAGAGCATCGCTGGCGTCCAGGTAGAACTACAGGTCAATTTCGACGACCAACTGCTCCTGATGGGCTATGACCTACACGCTTCTCCTGCCGTGGGAGAACCACAAGATGGCCATGCCGTCCGCGCCGATGGAGTGCTTGAACTGGCCCTCTACTGGCGCGCCCTGCGCCCGCTCGGCACCGACTACAGCATTGCCGCTCACCTGACAGACGACCAAGACCGTCGTTATGGCCAGAAAGACAGCCAGCACCCGGCTGGCTACCCCACGTCCCGCTGGGAAATGGACACCTACGCCCGCGACCTGCACCGGCTGGCCGTCTGGGCCGGCACCCCGCCCGGCGAGTACACCCTCCTGGTCGGCGTCTACGACGTGACGACCGGCCGCAGCCTGGACGTGCGAGACGCAACGGGAATCCCAATTGGCACAACCTATCACCTTGCCTCCGTGCAGGTGACCCACCCCACCCACCCGCCGGACCCAGACAGCCTGGAGATCGCCCGCCGCCTGCAGGCCGACCTGGGGGGAGGGCTGCTCCTGCTCGGCTTCGACCCACCACCAGATGAGGTCAACGCTGGCGACCACCTCCCGCTCACCCTCTACTGGCAGGCAGTGACCGCTCCCGCTGACGACTACACCGCCCGCCTCTCTCTCGTCGCTCCTGACGGCACGGTGGTGGCCGAGGAGTGTGCCACCCCTGGCCGAGCCAGCCACCCCACGTCGGCCTGGCTCGCTGGCGACGTTGTGCGCGACGGCCGCAGCCCTCTCGTTCCCGCCGCCACGCCCGCCGGTGATTATACGCTGCGCATTGACCTGCTGGACGCGGCCGACAAACCCCTCAGGCCCCCCCCCTCGCAGGGGGGGCCGGGGAGGGTAGGACTCCCCCCCTCGCAGGGGGGGCTGGGGGGGGTAGAACTCCCCCCCTCGCAGGGGGGGCTGGGGGGGGTAGAACTCCCCCCCTCGCGGGGGGGGACGGGGGGGGTAGGGCCAGCCGTCAGCCTGCTGAACGTGACTGTCCACACACCAGAGCGGAGTTTCGACCTGCCGCCAGTGCAGCACTCAATCTCGGCCACGCTGGATGGCCAAGCGACGCTCATGGGCTACGCACTATACAGCGACAAACTTGCACCCGGCCAGTCGTTCACGCTCACCCTCTACTGGCGGGCCGAGGCCACCGCAGAGATTGGCTACGTCGCCTTCGTGCACCTCCTCGACGAGCCCGAACACATCCGCGCCCAGAGTGACCACGTACCGGCCGCTGGCACCCGTCCGACCACCGGTTGGCTGCCAGGCGAGGTCATCTGCGACACCTACACGCTCACTGTCGCCCCGGATGCTCTTCCAGGCCGGCACGTCCTGGAAGTGGGGATGTACGATCCCACGAGCGGAGAACGGCTCCGCGTCCTCGACGAGCGGGGGACTGACACAGGCGACCGCATATTGTTACCCACGCTGATCCAGATAGAGTGAGAATGGCCCGATTCACCGATCGCCTGCGTGCCCTCGCCGCGCCCCTGAGCGTCGTGACCCTGTGTCTGGTGGCCATCCGGCCCTGGTTCAAACTGGAGCCTGTCTGCTCCGACGACTTCGCCTTTCACCTGCTGCGGCTGGTACAACTCGACGCGCTCCTCCGTCAGGGGGTACTCTATGGCCGCTGGGCGCCCGACATGGCCCTGGGCTACGGGTACCCATTCTTCAACTTCTACGCGCCGCTTTCCTACTACGCCTCCGAGGCCCTCAGTCTGGTAGGACTCGGCCTCCAGCCCGCGCTGATCGCCACCTTCGCCCTGGCGCCCATCGCGGCTGGCCTGGCCGCCTACCTGCTGGCGCGGGATCACTTCTCCCCCCGTAGTTCGCTCGTTGCGGCCGTGGCCTACGCCTACGCCCCCTACCTGGCCTATGATGCCCTTTTTCGGGCCAATCTGGCCGAAACGCTGGCCTGGGCTTCCCTCCCGCTGGCGCTATGGGCCATGGGACGGCTGGCCCGGCAAGGGGACCGGCGCTATCTGGCCGGCGTTGCCCTCGCCTACGCCGCCGTCTTGCTGACCCACAACGCCTTCGCCCTCATCTTCAGCCCGCTCCTGGCCGCCTACGGCCTGGTGACCGCACTCACTCTTCCTCCCGCACCGTCGCGCCGTCACCGATTGGCAATCACGGGCACAGCCCTCCTCCTGGGGCTGGGGTTGGCTGCTTTTTTCTGGCTGCCCGCGCTGATCGAACGAGCACAAGTCCACAGCGATCGCCTGCTCGTCCCCCCCATCTTCGTCTACTGGAACAACTTCATTGACCTGCGAGAATTGCTCGCTGCGCCGCGCGCGATCCATCCTGACCTGCTGAACCCCTCGCCGCCCCGCGGGCTGGGATTGATACCCGTCCTGCTGGGCCTGCCAGCGCTCGCCGGTCTCTGGCGCTTCCACGACCGGCCCCGGCGCGTGCAAATCGCCTTTTTCGCCGCCGCACTCGTCGCCTACGCCTGGCTGACCACGGCCAGCAGTCAATTCGTCTGGGACAGCGTGCCGCTCCTCGAATACATCCAGTTCCCCTGGCGGTTGCTGGGGCCGGCCGCCCTCTGCCTGGCCATGCTGGTCGCTGCAGCGGCGGAACTGCCTCCCGCCGACTGGCGCGGGTCGCTCCTCGTGGCTGGAGCCATCGCCCTCCTGGTCGGCGGTGTTCTCTTCTGGCTCGACCCCCGCCACTGTCCGGGAATGGAAGCACCCACCGTCGCCAACATCACCCAATTCGAGCGCGACACACACACCGTCGGCACGACGGCCAAGGGGGAATACCTCCCTCGCGCCGTGGACGCAGTTCCTGAAGAAGTGGCGACGACGGTGCTGGACCCCTCCAGCCTCCCTCCTGGCACCACTGTCGCCCAGCAGAACGTGCTCCCCATTGGGGCGGAACTGACTATCACCGCGTCACAGCCGTTCACCGCTGTCTACAACGGCTTCGACTATCCCGGCTGGCGGGTCACAATAGACGGCACTGCCGTCCCCATCACCCCCGACGTGCCCTACGGCCGCATCACCTTCCCTGTGCCAGAAGGACGCCATGGCGTGTCCATCCGCTTCGGTGAAACAGCGCCGCGACGCGCCGCCGATTACGTCTCCCTGGCCTGCCTGGCGCTGACGATTGGCCTGCTCCTGTGGTCAGGTAGAAACAGCACCGGCCTGAAGAGCCGGTGCTGGCAGCCCAGCGCCGCCCATTCACGGCGGCGCTCACTCGAGAGACTTTCCCCGGCCTGGGCCGGATGGGGCCTGGCGCTCTTAGGCGCCGTCGCCCTGCTCCAGCAAGTGGACACCCCCCTGCGCCAGCCGGGCCTGCAACAAGATGGCACCCTGCCCCATCTGGACGTGGCGACCAACGTCCCCTTCGAGGGTGGACTGACGCTGCTCGGCTTCAACCAGGAGCGGACCACGCTCCCTTCCGGCGACCGTCTCCGTCTCGACCTGTTCTGGACGGCGCGGGAGCCACCGCCGGGCCGCTATCAGCGCGCCCTGGCCCTACTCGGGCCAGACGGACTGCGCTGGAGCCCCAAAGGCACCCTGCCGCCACGCAACTTCCGGGAGCCGCCAGCGACGCTGGCCTGGCCCGTCGGTACCTACGTCCAGGACAGCCACTACGTCGAAACGCTTCCAGGCACCCCGCCTGGCACCTACGATCTGAGCCTGACCCTATTTGAGCGGGAGACGTTGATACCAATGCGCGTTCTGGAGGCGGGAGGTCAGCCTGGGCCCCCAACGCTTTCGCTGGGACAGGTCACGGTGACCCGCCCCCGGCGCAGCCCCGACCCGGACGAGGTGGCGATGCAGCATCGGACCAACGCTGGCCTGGGACCGCTGACACTGGTGGGCGTCAGCCTGGACCGCAGCGAGGCTGCCCCAGGCGACCCCTTCCTGATCACCTTATTCTGGCTCGCCGCCGAACCCCCTGGAAAGGTAGCAGACCTGACTGCCCGCCTCGTGATCCTCGCCGCCAGCGGCTTCCCCGTCGCCACCTTCGACCTGCCGCCCACCATCCCCTCCCATCCCACCTCTACCTGGCAGACGGGCGACCTCTGGCGCGGCCAGCACATGCTCCACCTCCCCGCCAGCCTGGACGATGGCGACTATACCTGGCGCCTCACCCTCCTGCCAATTGGCCAATCCACTGACCTGCCGTCCACCATCCACGTCACCGCCCCTCCCCACACCTTCACCCCCCCACCCGTGGACGTGGAGACAGACGCCCTCCTGGGCGACGTGATCACCCTCGTGGGAACGACCCTGGAACCTGAAACCGGGAACCTGAAACCGGGAGTCCCTCTTACCGTCACCCTCGTCTGGCGCGCGGAGGCAGAGACGCACACCTCTTACCACGTCTTCCTCCACCTCCTGGCCCCCGATGGCACGCTCGTCGCCCAGTCCGACGGTGTCCCGGCCGAGTGGACCCGTCCCACCACCGGCTGGCTGCCAGGCGAGTACATCACCGACGCGCGTGTGCTCACCCTGCCGACCGACGCCCCGCCTGGCCCTTATGCTCTCTCGGCAGGCCTCTACGACCCTGCTGGCGTTCGTCTCACCGATCCGGATGGCAGCGACGCCATTCCCCTCCCCACTATCACCGTGCAGAGCCCATAACTCAACCATTTCCTAGCGCACCTGGATTTCTGCAATCAGGACTTCACCGATGCGTTCGCCGGTGGCGGCATCACACAGTCCCACAAACAACTCATACTTACCGGCTGGCAAGTCGGACGGGATGGAGAGTGCATGGCGGTCGAGGATGAATTCACCGGGAAGCCAGCCAGTGGTCGGGCGCGTCCACTCTGCCGGCACGCTATCGGATTGGGCACGGACAGACCCAATCGCGTCGCGCACGTGGGTGAAGACGCGGTAACTCGTTTCAGTTTCTTCAACGGCCTGCCACAACAAATCAAGGACGACCGTCTCACCAGGGGCTGCTGATGCGCTGGAGAGGGTGAACCCATCTAGCCGGGCAAACCCGAAGGCAGCATTGACTTCCACAGCCACAGCCGGCGGTGTGAAGGTCCGCGCAGGCGCTACGACGGTGAGCGAGCCCAGGGAGATGGTCTCTGTCTCGGCTATGCCGGCTGTGATGGCGTACGCTCCCGATGCCAGTGCTGGCGGTATCCGCCAGTTGATTTGATCGCGCACCACCGCACCCGGCCCCCACTGGCTGGTCGGGTATCTGGCTCCGCCAATAGTGAGAACATGGCCGGCAACTGTATTGCCCCGGGCGTCGAGTAGCCCCAGCGTAGCCACGCGATCCGCCCCGGGCAGATTTGCGGGCGTGGTCCACAACAACTCAACGTGGGCGAAGTCACCTGATATGAGGGTGCCCTCCGGTATAGACCATCCAATCAGAGTCAGGCCGGACAGTGGGTACAGTATCCTGGGAGAGTAGGTATCCACCGCCGCGTCCTGCGGGCCGAGTTTCGTGGTGGCAGGGATCACGACGATCTTCCCCACCCGGGCCAGGGAGGGGTCAAGACTGGTGGGTACGCCAACAGGGATGAGGGCCAGGTCCACGTCACGGCGGAACGCACTGGCCTCCAGCCAATATTCGCCGGGAGGCGTGCCGGGCAGCAATTGTATTCGATAGGCGTCGCGCGCGTAGTTGCCCGGAAGCCACCGATCGGTTCCGGGATAGAACGCAAACCCAAAGGGCCGCTGCGGCGGCAGATTCCACACATTGCCGGCCTCGTCTGCGACCCGCACCGCGAACCAATAAGGCACGCCGATGGAGTGTTGGGCTGTCCAATATTGGGTGAGCAGGAAGGACGCGCCCGGCTTGACCTGCGCCGGCCCGGTGTACCCCAGACAGGTGACCTCGCCCGAGAAGTCCACCGCGGCCGGAGTGCTCAGCCCGGAGAGTCGCCCTTCTCTGAACCGGTCGGCGCGGATGGGGGAGGGAATACGATCTGCGAGGCCGAATTTGCACGCCAGGAGGACAAACACGATGAGCGTAAGAGTGGTGAAGTGAGGGTCAGAGGGGGAGCGATGGGTGGTGATGGCTGAGGTAGTACGAGGTATGGCCCACAGGGGAAGGACGATGAGCACAGCAACGCTGCTGGCGATGAGGGTGATTCTTCGAATTGGGGTGCGCTGGAACGCAATCTCAACGGTATGGCTGCCAGCGGGCAGGTCCAAGGCCATCAAGCCTTCGCCGGGGGCGACGCGGATGGGGATTGGATCCCCGTCGAGCACAGCGCGCCAACCAGGGAAATAGAAGGTGCGGTAAATGACCGTAGCCGGGTTTGACAATACGAGGGTATAGCAGTCGCGCCCCGGCGATGAATCCCATGCGACCATTTCCACGCCATCCGGCATAAGAAGCCGATTAACAGGCTGTTGGGCGTCATATTGCGAAATGAGGGCGTCTTGCGGCGGCAAGGTATCCACCCAGCGCGGCAGCACTTCGCCCTGCGCCTCAGCATACCAGCGGCTCCAGACCGTGGAATGGGCGAGGGTAACTCGCGTAGGGTGCTCTGGAACCGGGCAGTAGAGTGGGTACAACCACGGCCAGCCGGAGATTGAGACTGCCAACGCCGGGACGGCAATCAGGATGCTCTGGCCGAACTTCACACGGGAGATATGGGTCAACTGATCTACGGCAAGACCGGAAAGGACGGCCAGACCGAGACTCGCAGGGCCGAGGAAACGCGTGGGGAGCTGAATGAAATTAAGCGCATCCAGGTTCCACCACCACCACCGCGAAAGCACGCTGGCGAAGAATAAGCAGCCCAGGGTCATTGCACCCAGGATAAACAACCGCCAGCCCCGTTTAGGCAGGCCATAGCGCGGGAGCAGGCCTAAACCGATGAGAGCAAAAACCGCCTGGCCGGCCCCCAGCGTGCGGCTGACCGGCGGGTTGAGCAGGTGAGGATCGGCCGGATCGGCCGGCCATTCGACGAGCGCAGCAAGCGGGAGGATATGCTGCTCAAAGCGCGGCCAATCGTGGAAGGGCGGGTCGGGGCGGCGGGATTGAGTATACTGTAGATCGGCCAGGACGGGCAGCCAGAAGAAGGCAGTGAGGCCGAGGGCCAGGAGCAAAGCGGCGACGGTGGGCCACATGCCCCGAACAACCGCACACCCGCGAAGCCACCACCCTCGCACGGGTGTGGAAAAAGAGTCATTTGGGATCACGCTCAACGCGAGAGCCATGCCCAGGCCGAAGACCGGCACAACATTGTGGGCCAGGATCAGAATTGAAAAAGCCGCAGCGGTGAGCGCGATGGCACGCGGCGTGCGCTTGATTTGCGCATCGGCGGCGGCGGCGAGGGCCCACGGCAGTAGCGCCAGGGCGAGCGATTCGGGGAGCGCGCCGCGCTGGATGGCATCGTAGAGCAGATAGGGCGCGAAAAGATAGGCCAGGCCGGCGACGAAAGCGCCAGGCACAGTCAAATAATGTCGTGCGAAGGTGTACGCGCCCCAGCCGGCAAGAAGGATCGCAGAGAAAAACGTCAGTTGAAGCGCAAGGCCAAAATCGGCGCCGAGCCAGTGAATAACCTCGATCAACCAGTACGTCAGCGGGGCGTAGAAAGCGAAGATCGGATATCCATAGCCGCGCATCAGGTCAGTACCCCATTGCAGAAACGGTGCACCGCTGCGCACGTTGACGTCTAATTGAACAGCGCGGAAAAAGTGAGGCAGGGTATCATCGCTGCACGGCAGGCCGCTGAGAAAAACGGGAGCGACGACGAGGGCAGCCAGACCAAGTAGCACCCCCACCCTGTTTATGCCCCATTGGCCAAGAGCACGAACAGGCGAGAGGATTTTTTTCATCTGTTGGCTTTTCCACTTACGATATGGTACACGGATCAACACAGATTGCACGGATAAACACAGAAAAATCAGTGAAAATCCGTCTGATCCGTGACTATCCGCGTCCTATTCTGAGTTCTTAAATCACCCCATTGAAGTATAGCATACCGCAGCAAGAGTGACAAGAGTTGATGGATGGCGTCGCCGATGGAATCGCCTGCTGGTGACGTTCCATCGCCTGCTCTCTTGCCAGCCATGAGCAGTTGAAGTATACTCTGGCCACAGAGGCGAGATTGTATGAGTGTCTGGGGCACCCCAGGGGCAAAACGACATTGGATGCTGACGCTGCTGACAGGGATCGGGTTAGCCCTGGCCGCCCTGCCCGCCGCCTGGCCCTACTTCGGAGCCGGATTGCCACGCACCAACGACGCACTGCCCCACCTGTACCGCACGCTGGCACTCGACCGCCTGGTGCGCGCCGGGCTGCTCTGGCCGCGCTGGTCCCCGGACCTGGTACACGGCTACGGCTATCCTGTCTTCAACTTCTTCCCTCCGCTGTCGCACTACCTGGTTGAACTCTACCACCTCACCGGCCTACCGCTGACCACCGCCTATCGGGCCACTGTGCTGAGCCACTTCGTGCTGGCGGCCTGGTGCGCTTATCTGCTGGCCCGCGATCTGTTCGGGCCGCCCGGCGGCTGGGTTGCCGCGCTGGCCTACATCTACAGCCCCTACCTGCTGTACGACGCCCACGTGCGCGGTAGCCTGCCGGAGACTCAGGCACTGGCCCTCCTGCCACTCCTGCTCTTGACCCTGCGACGGGCCACCCTTCACGGCGGCCGCTGGCTGGCGGCGAGCGCGCTGGTCTTTGCGGCCGCCTTCCTCAGCCACGTCGGCATCATCTTCCAGTCTCTCATCCCCATAGGCATCTTTCTGACGTGGCTGGGTTGGCACGAGGGCTGGCGTCACCTGTGGAAGCCGCTCGCCGGCCTGGCTCTGGGCGTCCTCGTCACCGCCTTCTTCTGGCTGCCCGCGCTGGCCGAAGCCCAATGCGTGCGCAGTGACGCCAGCATCAGCCAGGGATACAGTTACCTCGACAATTTCCTGACGCTGCACGATTTGCTGGCCTGGCCCCGCCTGCCGGCCGACCCGGCGCTGGTTAACCCACCGGTCGTGCGCTCGCTGCCGCAGGTCGCGCTGGTGCTGGCGGCGATCGCCCTCCCCTGGCGCTGGCGCTGGCTGAGCCACGCCACGCGACGGCAGGTTGGGCTGTGGTTGGGGCTCCTCCTCGTCTGCACCACGCTCGTTATGCCGCTCTCGCGCCCGGTGTGGGACACTCTCCCGCTGCTCAACCTGACCTTCTTTCCCTGGCGCTTCCTGGGGCCGGCCTCACTGGCCGGTGCGCTCCTGGTCGCAGCATCGTTCGCCGACACTACTCCTAGCCTCCATCTCGGGAGTGTCTCAGGTAAGAGTCGCCTTGCCAACCCGCCCTCGGGGACGAGGGCCAGGAGCCTTCGACAGCCTGCGATGCGAGCACACACACTGACATACCTGGCCATCGCCACGCTGCTCCTGCTGACCGGGGGTGTCCCCTGGCTCTACCCGCCCCGCGAGCCAGTTCCCGAAGCGCCGACCATCGCCCACCTGGTCGCCTTCGAGCAGCCCCCCCTCTTCATCGGCACGACCACCCTGGGCGAGTTCCTCCCCCGCTGGGTGGAAACGCTGCCCGATACCACCGATCTACGCCACCGGCTGGCCTCAGGCGAATCACCCGACCGCCTGGTGGCCCCCGAGGGGATGACTGCACGCCAGTTGGCCGGCTCCCCGCTCGACGCAACCTACCTCATCCACGCGGACAAGCTGGCCACGCTGACCTATCGGCAGTTCTACTTCCCCGGCTGGCGGGCGACGCTCGACGGCGAACCACTCCCCTGCCGCCCTGGCTATCCAGACGGCCTGCTGCTGCTCGACGTCCCGGCCGGTGAACACGTCCTGCACCTGGCCTTCGGCCCGACCCCGCCGCGCGTCCTCGGCTGGGCGCTGAGTGGTCTGGGGGCGCTGGCCCTCGTCGCTGTCCTCGTATGGGCTGCACCAGCCCGGCAGCCCCCACCCCGACCCTCCCCCATGGGGGGAGGGAGACCCCCACCACCGCCTGTTTACGGCGCTGCCGCCCCAACACCGCCTGTTCACGGCGCTGCCCCGTCACGCGCCGCAGCGAAAGCCCTGCCAATGCACTGGCTCCTGCTGCTGACCAGCCTGACGCTCGTCGTCAAAATGTTCTTCGACGTCGTGGACACGCCGCTGCACCGGCCCACGCTAGGGACCGAGGGATTGCGCGGCGTCCAACATGCCCAGGCGGTGGACCTGGCAGGCGAACTGCGCCTGCTAGGCTACGAACAATCGGCCGAGCGCATCCCGGCCGACGGCGAAATAACACTGATCCTATACTGGCGTCCCCTACGGCCCATCGGTGTCGTCTACGATGTGGCAGTTCACCTGGTGGACCTGGTGGAAAAAAGCGGGCTGGTGTGGAGTGCAGGTGACGCGACCCGCCCGTCCGACTGGCGCTTCGCACCGGGCACCGATTTCTGGCCACTAGATGGCTACGTGATGGACCCCTCCGTCTTACGGCTGCTGGACGGCACGCCTCCCGGCGAATACACCTTCCACATCGGCCTGGTGCGACACGACACCGGCCAGACGATCGCCGAATATCAGGTGGGCCACCTCGTCGTCACCCGTCCTGCCCGCGGGGACCGCCCGCTGGAGGAGGGGATGAAGCCAGCCCCGGAAACATACGCCTGGGGTGGCTTGCGCTTGCTAGGTAGCCGCACCGACCGCTGTGAGGCAGCACCGGGCGATCCGGCGCGCGTCACGCTGCTGTGGCAGGTGACCGACCCCAACGCCGTCGCCAACGAATCCTCAAGTTCCTCGCAGGAGGGGGCGGGGGGGATAGAACTCCCCTCCTCGCAGGAGGGGCCGGGGGGGGTAGAACTCCCCTCCTCGCAGGGGGGGGCGGGGGGGGTCGGGCAACTCGCGCTGCGCCTGGTGACGGCAGATGGCGAGGAGATCCTCGTAACCACCGCTCCCGTCGCCCGCCACTATCCCCCCGCCCGTTGGCAGCCGGGCGACCGGCTGCGGACCGAGATCCTGCTGCGTCTGCCCGCTCACACGCCAGTCGGCGAGCACTCCTGGCAGATTCAACTTGACCAGGCAGCCCCTCGGCCCATTGGCTCCCTGTACGTCCACGCCCTGGAGCGGTGTTGGACTGCACCTCCGCTGGACGTGGAAGCCGACACACCTCTGGGAGACGTGGCTACCTTGCTGGGTGCCAACATTCAGGCCCCATCCCCCCACCTCCAGCCTCCAGCGACCATCACCGTGACGCTGGCGTGGCGGGCCGAAACCGAGACAGCGACCAGTTATCGGGTTTTCCTGCATTTGGTAGACCCAGACGGGAAACTGGTGGCCCAGTCGGATGGCGAACCGGCGAACTGGACGCGCCCCACGACGGGCTGGTTGCCAGGCGAAGTGATCTTAGATGAGCGTGTTCTGGACATCCCCGCTGACACACGGCCGGGTGAGCACACCCTGCTATGCGGCCTCTACGACCTGGCGACAGGTGAGCGGCTCACTACCACCAATAGCAGCGACGCTCTCCACCTGACGACACTTCTCATAGGAACACATTCCTATTTGCCCCATTCCTTCCCTCTGTGGTATAATAGGTTTGGACAAGATTCTACTGAGGAGGCAACGGATGATCAAAGTGACAATAGATAGCATCCGGGCAAGCCTGATGTCAGAGCACCGGGTGATCATCCTCAAAGAGACCAACGCCGAGCGATACCTGCCCATCTGGATTGGCCCTTATGAGGCCGATGCCATAGCCATCCGGCTGCGAGATATCGAGGTCGCCCGTCCCCTAACCCACGACCTGCTCAACAACGTCATCACCGAGATGGGCGGTGAGATCTCCCACATCATCGTGAACGATCTGCGCGACGACACCTTCTACGCCCACATCAGTGTGAGTCTGAATGGGCGGCAGGTGGAGATTGACTCGCGCCCCTCCGACGCCATCGCTCTGGCGGTGCGCGCCAACGTTCCTATCTTCGTTGAGGAGAACGTCATGGTGCAGGCCGGCATCACCCCCGAAGCGGACGTCACCGAGGATGCGGGTGACGAAGAACTGTCCGCCTTTCGTGACTTCATTAACACCCTCGACCTGGACGACCTGCCCTTACAATAGTCCCCGTAAGTTGAAACGCGAAGCGTGAGGCATACACAGCGCCCAATCATCACGTTTCACGCATCACGCTGCACTGGGAAGAAGAAGTATGGCAACTCCAGACAAGATGATCCCCCACAACGTTGAGGCTGAGGAGGCGGTACTTGGCTCCCTCCTCATTGATCCCGAAGCGTTGTTTCGTGTCTCCCCCTTCCTGAAGGGGGAGGATTTCTACATCCAGAAGAATGCCTGGATTTACGAGGCTATCTTTGCGCTCCACGAGCGTCGTGAGCCGATTGATTTCGTCACGCTGTGCGATGAATTGGAGCGACGGGGGCAACTGGAGGAGGTTGGCGGTGCGGCCTACATCACCCACCTCATCAACGCCGTCCCCAGCGCTATCCACGTCGAGGCATACGGTCACATCGTCGAACAGTCCGCCATTCGTCGGCGACTGATCAGCGCGGCCAGCCAGATCGCGCAACTGGCCTATCAGGAAGCCGAGGACATAGACCAAACCGTTGACCAGGCCGAGCAGGCGCTCTTCAGCGTCTCCCAGCGCCGCATCACCCGTGACCTGGCCCCCATCCAGGAGATCATCCGCCGCTACTATGACCGCATCGAGTATCTCTACGCCCACCGGGGCGAGCCACTGGGTGTGCCCACCGGCTTCATTGACCTCGACCGGCTGCTGGGTGGACTGCAACGCTCCGACTTTATCCTCATCGCCGCCAGACCCTCGGTCGGGAAGACCAGCCTGTGCCTCTCCATTGCGCGGAACGCCGCCCGCCACGGCCAGCGCGTCGCCATCTTCAGCCTGGAGATGTCGGCCGAGCAGGTCGTGCAACGCATGGTGGCCGCCGAAACCGGGATTGACTCCCAGCGGCTGCGGTTGGGCGATCTGCACGAGGACGAATGGCCCCTCTTCGTCCAGGCCACCGGCAAACTCGCCGACGTCCCGGTCTTCATTGACGACACCCCCTCCATCTCGGCTCTGCAACTGCGCACCAAGGCTCGCCGCCTCCACGCCGAGCACGGGCTTGACCTCGTCCTCGTGGATTACCTGCAGTTGATGACCGGAGACGTCCGCTCCGAGAACCGGGTACAGGAGGTCTCCTACATCTCCCGCTCGCTCAAGGCGCTGGCGCGGGAATTGGACCTGCCCGTGGTAGCCGCCTCCCAACTCTCCCGCGCCGTCGAGCAGCGCAGTAACAAACGGCCGGTATTGGCTGATTTGAGGGAAAGCGGAGGGCTCGAGCAAGACGCGGACGTCGTGATGTTCATCTACCGCGACGAGTTGTACCACCCCGACACGGAGAAGCAGCACATCGCCGACATCTTGGTGAGCAAGCACCGCAACGGCCCTACTGGCGTGGTGCAGCTCTTCTTCCAGGAGCGCCTCGCCCAGTTCCTCGACGCCGAGACGCGCCAGCAGCCGGTAGATTTCGCGTAGCACAGGGGTATCATGTTAAGATCAGGAAGGCAGCGGCTACAATGGCCCGCGGACCCATCGGGTCCGCCTGGGCGAAAGGAGAGCAACAATGGCAGAGAGTGTCTATAAGGTGATCGAGCTCATAGGAACCAGCACCGAGTCATGGGAGAAGGCTGCCACTGCCGCCGTGGAGAAGGCTTCGAAGTCCTTGCGAGACCTCCGCATCGCCGAGATCGTCGAGCTGGACATGCAGCTCGAGGACGGGAAGGTTCGCACCTACCGCGCGAAGGTGAAGATCTCCTTCAAGTACGCGGGTGGCGACTGAGCCAGGTTCCGTGCGGGCGGCCTCTGTGCGGAGGCTGCCCGATTGCGGTCTCACACGGTCTCACATGTGAATAGGGGCTTCCCAAGCAACCCGGCTGGGCGTGTAGCCATCCGGGGTCTTTGGGAATTCCCGTGGTTTGAGTTCCGGACTCCCCAACTCGTTGGGGATGCGGTGCGAGGAACCCGAACAAGTTCGGGCCTCCAGTGCGCCCGCCACGGCAGTTCCCAGAGAGCCGCCATCCGTTGAGACGCCCAGGCTGTGTATGTTCGCCTATGCGTTCTCAATGCGCAGGGAAACTCGGTCTGCGCCGCCCACCGAGGCGCTGCCGCGGGCGCGCCAGTCACACGCGTCAGTGATGATGAGACGATCCTTGGGGGCCAGATTCAGTTAGTGAGGCTACGCTCATTCGACGAGCAACTATGAAAACCTTCAGTGGTTTCGCGCCTGGCAAAGTCCGCAGCGTCAGCATCCCTGAGCCGGTCTTCACCGAACTCATCCCCCTGATTGACGACCTGACCGAACTCAAACTCACGCTGCACGTGCTGTGGCGGCTGGGACGGCAGCGGGGCCAGGTGCGCTACCTCCGCCGCGCCGACCTGGCCTCCGACCAGGCACTCCTTTCTGGCCTGGGCGACGCGTCCACCGAACTGCTGAGCGCGGCGCTGGAACGCGCCGTTGAGCGCGGGACGCTGCTGCGGGTTGAGACCAGCACGGGAGGAACGACCGAGGAACTCTACTTCGCCAACACGCCCAAGGGACGTGCCGCAGTCGAGGCTATCGCGCGCGGCGAGTGGCCCGATGGACTCGAATCGGCCGGCCAACCCAACGTCTTCACCCTGTACGAGCAGAACATTGGCATGCTCACACCCCTCATCGCCGATGAACTGCGTGAGGCGGAGCAGACCTACCCGGCCGAATGGATTGAGGAGGCGTTCCGCGAGGCAGTGTCGCTGAACAAGCGCAGTTGGAAGTACATTCGCGCTATCCTGGAGCACTGGCGCACCGAAGGGAGGGGAGATGAAACACGTCGGCGACCTCGTGAGGCAGATCGGCGACGGGATATTGAAGGGAAGTATGGCGAATACATCGAGCACTGAGCAGAAAGCAGGAAGCAGGAAGCGGGAAGCGGGAAGCAGGAAGCAGGAGGCAGAAAGCAGAGGGCAGGAAGCGGAGGAGATCTGCCCAATCTGCAAAGGGATCGGCTACCTGCGGGCGGATGTGCCGGTCGGTCATCCCGACTTCGGCAAGCTCGTCCCCTGCACCTGCCGGCTGGCCGAACTGGCCGAGCAGCGCGTGGTTGCGCTGCGCACGCTGAGCAATCTGGAGATGCTGTCCCGCATGACCTTCGAGACCTTCGCCCCCGAAGGGCACGGTCTCCCGCCCGACAAGCGCGCCAACCTGCGCTGGGCCTACGAGGAGGCCAGATCCTTCGCCGAGAACCCGGAGGGGTGGCTGGTGTTGAAAGGTGGCTACGGCTGTGGAAAGACCCACCTGGTCGCCGCCATAGCCAACAGTTGCGTCGAGCGCGGTCAGCCGGTGCTCTTCATCACCGTCCCGGACCTGCTGGACCACCTCCGTGCCTCCTTCGCCCCCTCCAGCCCCACCGGGTACGGCACCCGCTTCGAGGAGGTACGCACCGCCCCCGTGCTCATCCTCGACGACCTGGGCACCGAAAGCAGCACCCCCTGGGCACAGGAGAAACTGTTCCAGGTCTTCAACTACCGCTACAACGCCTGCCTGCCTACCGTCATCACCACTAACTACGAGTTGGAGGAGATCCCCCTGCGCCTCCGCTCCCGCCTGGTGGACCCCGACCTGGCCCGCATCGTCTCCATCACCGCCCCCGATTACCGGCGGGCGGGCGTCGCGCAGGATCAGTCGGACCTGAGCAGCCTGAGATTCCACAGCGATCAGACCTTCGAGAACTTCGACCTGCGCAAATGGGAACTGCCCCGCGAGGAGGAGGAAAACCTCAAACGCGCTTTCGACATCGCCCGCGGTTTTGCCGAGAACCCCCGCGACTGGCTGGTCTTCACCGGTATCTACGGCGCTGGCAAGACCCACCTGGCCGCCGCCATCGCCAACTACCGCGCGGCGCAGGGCCACCCGGCCTTGTTCATCGTCGTCCCGGACCTGCTGGACCACCTGCGGGCCACCTTCAATCCGCACAGCGCGGTCTCCTTCGACAAGCGCTTCGAGGAAGTGCGCCGCGCCCTGCTCCTCATCCTCGACGACCTGGGCACCGAGTCGGCGACGCCGTGGGCACGGGAGAAACTGTACCAGATTTTCGACTATCGCTACAACGCCCGCCTGCCTACCGTTATCACTACGGCGGTAAACATTGACGAGGCAGACCCATACCTGAGGACCCGGATGCTGGACATAGCCCGCTGCACCATATTCGAGATTCTGGCCCCCGCCTACCGGGGCGGTGCCCCGCGCCGGAAGAAGACCGCCCGCCACCGCAGGTGAACACCTGCCCCACCCCATATTGACACTCTCGTGTAGACGAGTATAATCACAGTACTGTCCGATCAAGTGAGACTTCGGGGGCCTTAGCGAGACTTCCGAAGTCTGAAGGCTATCGCAACCGGGACCAGAAGCGAAGGGGGTATGGATACAGCCTACGTTTACGATCCAATCTATCTCGAGCACAACCTGCCCTCCCATCCCGAGAACGCCCGTCGCCTGAAGCGCATCCTCGGCACGCTGGAAGACGAGGGAATGTTGGCGCGTCTGAGGCTCCTGGAGCCCCGCCCGGCGACGGTCGAGGAACTGCAGCGGGTGCACACCCCAGAGCACATCGGACGGGTGCGGCGCATGGCCCAGGCGGGTGGCGGGTACCTCGACCCCGATACCTACGTCTCCCCCCGCTCCTTCGACGCGGCACTGATGGCCGCCGGTGGAGTCGTGCGAGCAGTGGAAGCGGTGCTGGCGGGCGAGGTCGCCAACGGTTTCGCCCTGGTGCGCCCACCAGGACACCACGCCACGGCTACGCGGGCGATGGGCTTCTGCCTCTTCAACAACGTCGCCGTGGCCGCGTGGGCCGCGCTGTCGTCTCCCTTCCCCCTCGTAGGGGAAAAGGCCGGGGATGGGGGTCAGGCGAAGCGGGTCTTCATCGCCGACTTCGACGTGCACCACGGCAATGGAACCCAGAACGCTTTTGCCGACGACCCGGCCGTCTTCTACTTCTCCACCCACCAGTACCCCTACTATCCGGGCACCGGCCACTGGAGTGAGACGGGACACGGCGCTGGCGAAGGCACCCTGCTCAACGTGCCACTGCCGCCAGGTGTGGGCGACGCAGGCTACGCCCAGGTCTACGCCGAGTTAGTCTGGCCACTGGCGGAGCGCTTCTGCCCCGACCTGATGCTAGTCTCGGCTGGCTATGACGCCCACTGGAGCGATCCGCTGGCGCAGATGAACCTTTCGCTGACCGGCTATGCCCAGTTGCAACAGGAACTGGTGCACATGGCCGGGCAGTTGTGCGACGGGCGGATCATGTTTACGCTCGAAGGCGGCTACCAACTGGACGTGCTGGCCTACGGTGTGCTCAACGGTTTCTACGCCATGCTGGGAGAGGATACCATCGCCGACCCCTTAGGCCCCTCCCCCCATCCCGAAAGGCCAGTGGACGCACTGGTCGCACGCCTGAAAGGGGTGCATGATCTGAATTGACTTTTCGTGCGAGCCGTTGCATAATCTGACCAGGTAAAGTTATGATTGAAAAAGTTCTGCAAGAAAAAATCTACCTTCCACTGATAATGAGGTGAGGACGATTGCACCCATCTGAACAGTCCGCGGTGCAAAACACAGCGGAGACCACGATCCATCGCGGGCTTCCCGGGTGAAATGTGAGGAGGGGGAAAATGACTGAGATTCCCTTGCAAGAATACTGTAAACACATCGAGGACACGATCGAGCAAGGCCACTACGCAGAGGCCGTGGCCCACGGGAAGCACATCTTGAAGCAGTACCCCAAGTACATGGCGACCTACCAACTACTGGGCAAGGCAATGCTCGAAGCTGGCCAGGATGAATATGCCGCCGACATGTTTCGCCGTGTGCTTAGCACCAATCCTGAGGACCTGGTCGCATGGGTGGGGATGAGCGAGGTACACAACCAGCGCGGCGAACTCGACGCAGCCGTGTGGTACCTGGAACAAGCATTCGAACTGGCCGCCGACGACCAGATAGTGGAAGAGGAGTTGCGCCACTGCTACGGCCGGCGAGATGGCGTTGAGACCAAGCGGGTCCAACTTACCCGTGGCGCACTGGCCCGGCTCTACCTCAAGGGCGATCTGCTCTCGCGGGCAATCAGTGAATTCCGCGCCCTGCTGGCCGAGCATCCTGAACAGGTAGCCCTGAACGTCGCGCTGGCTGAGGCACTCTGGCGTAACGAGCAGCGATTGGAGGCCTCGGAAGTCTGCCAACAGGTGTTGGACGTGTTGCCCTACTGCCTCAAGGCCAACCTGATCCTGGGGGAGATCTGGACCAGCAGTGGCCGGGAGGAAGGACAGATGTACCTGCAGCGGGCCGAGGCCGTGGACCCGGAGAACCAGATGGCGCAGAAACTCTTCGGGGCCGCATCGCCGTTGCTGGCACGGGAAGTGCGGATTGTTCCCCTGGAGTATGAGCCTCCGACCGAGGAGGAACGCCCGGCCTGGATGGCCGAGATAGAGACCGTCTCGGCAGAGGGGCCGCCGCCGGCCGAGGGTGAGACCACGTTGGTTGACGTCACCGCAGCCCTGGAAGCACAGATTGAGATCCCTCCCTGGCTAGAGGAGGTTGTTGGCGAGGAGGCTGCTGCGCCCGCACCGCCTGGCCTCGCTGAGCCAGCGGAAGAGCCACCGCTAGAGGAAGCATTTCCCGCTCCGGCGGAGGAAGTCCCTGAGTGGCTGGCAGGCATCGGTGAAGAGTTTGTCGAGGAAAAGCCAGAAGCGGTCACCGAGGAAGAGACCCCCGAATGGCTGGCTGGGTTAGGTCTCGAGCCCATCGGCGAGGAGGAGAAGGTTCCAGAGCGGGCGGCTGAACTGGGAGTTGAGCTCGCTGGCACGGCGGAAGTACCAGCCGCCCCAGGCGAGGAGGAGGTCCCAGAGTGGCTGGCTGAAACAGGCGTCGAGGCAGCCGGTGAGGAAACAGCCCCTTCTGTTCCGTCAGCAGAACAACCTCCAGATTGGCTGGCCGGTATCCGTGAGCAGTTCATTGAAGAAGCGGAAACACCAGAGGAGGCTCCCGCTCCCATGCCAGAGGAGGCTCCCACTCCTGGGCCAGAGGAGGTACCCACGGCGTGGCTGGAGGGCGAGGGGTTGCCCTCCGGCGACGATGCGCTGGCCTGGCTGGAGCAACTGGCGGAGGGCAAGGAAGAGGAACTGCGCGCCCAGGCTCAAGCGGAGGCCGAAGCCCGCATGGCCGAGATCATGGGCCGCCCCAAGCCCGCCGAAGCCCCCCCGGTAGAGGTTGCGCCGGAGGAACCGACCCCCGCGATGCCCCCGCTCGCCCCAGCCGAGATCCCCGATTGGTTACAGGAACTCACGCCGCCAGAGGCAGCGGCCACTGAGGCTGCACCGCCAGCAGTCGAGGCCGCGCCAGAGAAAGCCATGGCCCCTCCAGTCGAGGAGGCCGTCACTCCCCCGGTCGAGAAAGCGTTCGGCTGGACGGCATTCGGCGAACCGGAAGCCCCACCTGAGGTTGTCGCAGCGGCGGAAGAGGCTCCGCCGATGGAAGAGGTCACACCACCCGAGGCCCCGGGACGGGTGGAAGCCCCCACTCCCGTGCCAGAGGAGGTACCCACACCGGCGTGGCTGGAGGGCGAGGGATTGCCCTCCGGCGACGAGGCGCTGGCCTGGCTGGAGCAACTGGCGGAGGGCAAGGAAGAGGAACTGCGCGCCCAGGCTCAAGCGGAGGCCGAAGCCCGCATGGCCGAGATCATGGGCCGCCCCAAGCCCACAAAGGCCCCCCCGGTAGAGGCCATGCCAGAGGAAGCCGTCGCCGCGATGGAGATGGCTCCGCCGGTGGAGGAGATCGCACCACCCGAAATACCAGAACTGGCGTACCCGGAAGAGATAGAGGCACCGCCTGCGGTCGAGTTCCCCGCACTAGAGGTAGCGCCCCCCACCGAAGAGGCACGCTGGGGGGCGGCATTGGAGGTCCCGCTGGAGGAGGAGGAAAAAGAAGTCGCGCCAGTTCCGATGGTCGAGGAGGTGCCGGGCGTGGTCGAGATGGAGATAACAGAGCCACTCGAGGAGGCAATAGCGCCACTGGAAATCCCGACCGTCGAGGCTCCTGCCAGACCCTTCGCCGCCGAGCGGGCTTATCTGAAGGATCACCCACGCGATTACGAAGCCCGGCTAGCGCTGGCGCGGGCGCTGTGGCAGGCCAGTGAACAGCAGGAAGCACTGGAAGCATATAGCCGTGTGATCCGCTCCGGCAAGCTCCTCGAAAGCGTGATCCCAGACCTGGAGAAATACCTGGAACAGTGGCCCGACGTCAGTACACAGCGGGTACTGGGTGACGCCTATATGAAAGAGGGCCGGTTGCAGGAGGCACTGGACATCTACCGCCGGGCGCTGGAGTCTCTGTAAAGCAAACCGAGGAGGAAACTTGGAACACACGCTGGTTATCATCAAACCCGACGCTGTACAGCGTG
Source organism: uncultured Anaerolineales bacterium (assembly GCA_964653285.1). Lineage (GTDB taxonomy): Bacteria > Chloroflexota > Anaerolineae > B4-G1 > B4-G1 > CAZZEX01. The sequence goes on along the minus strand of CAZZEX010000010.1, from coordinate 42,997 downwards.
GGCTCATCGGAGAGATCATCACCCGTTTCGAGCGACGGGGTCTGCACATCGCAGCGCTGAAATTGATACAGATTGACAAAGCGCTGGCCCGATGCCATTATGCGGTCCACGAAGGAAAGCCTTTCTATGAACCGCTGATTCGTTACATCACCTCCAGCCCAGTCGTAGTGATGGTGTTGGAGGGAAACAATGCCATCGAAATCGTGCGATGCACAATGGGGGCAACCAACCCGGGCGAGGCAGCCCCTGGCACCATCCGCGCCGACTTCGGCCTGGAGATTGGGCGCAACCTGGTGCACGGCTCCGATGGGCCGGAGACGGCGGCCTTCGAGGTGCCGCTCTTCTTCACCGAGGAGGAGATTCTCTCCTACGAGCGAGACACCGACCGCTGGATATTCGAGTAGTACTGTTTTGAACCTGACCCTCAACAGAGAGCGGATGCATCTCGGATGTACCCGCCCCCGATTCTACTCCCTACCGCAGCCAGCGACCCATTCACTCAGTAGCGTAGTCTTGCCACAGCCATATCTGCCGGTATCATCAGGGCGCTGGCGTGGCGAAAGGAGCGCTGACCTTGGATTGTTGTTGAGCGGACGTTAACAATCAGGTGAATTTGTGATAGTCTCCCCCTTGAGTGTTGTTGAAAGATGATGTATACAGCATCACTCAACAGCCTTCAGGAGAGACAAATGTCAGAATTTGCTCAAGCAGGCGATTTTTGTCCAAATAAGGTCTGTGTCGACTATGGCAAGCGACAAAGCGAGCGACAATATAACATCATCAAATTCGGCAAGACCAAGGCAGGGCGACAGCGCTATAAGTGCAAGACCTGCGGTTGTACCTTTGTTGAAACCATGGGGACGATCTTCTATCGCCGTCGCACGCCCGAGGGCGAGATTATCGAGACCTTGGCCTTTGTGGCGGAAGGGAGCCGCATTAGCAGTTTGACACGCGTCAAAGGGCACAAGGAAGACACCATCCTGGCTTGGATCCGGGATGCAGCCGAGCATGCCGAAGCCATTGAGGAGATATTGCTAGCGAAATATCAGTTGAAACGCGGTCAATTGGATGGCCTATGGGCCTACGTCGGCAACAAGGGGGAAAAAAAGACTACCCAGAAACCGACGAAAGCGGCCAATTCTGGCGCTCTACCACGATCGACATGGACAGCCGCCTCCGCGCTGCACGTGGTATTGCCAAGACGGAAACGGAAGCAAGCATCCAAGTCTTTCAGACGCTGAAGCGTCGCGGGCATCCCGATGCACCGCCGCCCACGGTCTCGGATGGCTGGGGAGGGATTGATAATGCGATGGTCGAAGTGTATGGGGTAGTCCCTGAGTACAAAGGGGTAGGACGACCGCCTACTTGCAAACAACCCCAGCCGGGCTGGCAATATCTGCAAGTGGTCAAACAACGCGAGAATGGGCGCGTGGTGGGTACCGAGTTGCGGGTCATTTATGGCGATGAAATTGCAGGTCCTCATCGTGCTCAATCTCATCTGCGAGGATCGCCAGGGCCATCTCATACGTCACCCGGTCGGCCTCTTTCGTGAGTTCTACCAGCCGCTGGTAAGCCTCAATGGCGCATTGTTCGCCCTTGATGTTCTGTTCCAATCTAGCCCGATGAATGAATTCATCGTCTGCTAATCAAAGTGCGTTCGATGGCTCTTCCTTTCGTACTGATGAACCGCAAGATATGAGGGTCGTAGTGGCGACTTCAGTCCGCTTGGAACGACTAAAGTCGTCACTACCACAAATCTCAGCCACGCCCGTTTCACTTCAGCGCCGCGATGATTGTGCGGCAGAAAGCAGGCAGGTCGTCGGGCATTCGCGACGTGATCAGATTGCCGTCCTGCACCACTTCTGCGTCAACGTAGGTGGCCCCGGCGTTGGTCACGTCATCTTTAATGGCGAAGAAGCACGTGGCCCGCTTGCCTTTCATGATGGCCGCCGAGATGGGCACCCATGCGGCGTGGCAGATGGCGGCCACTACCTTGCCTTGGGCGTCCATCTCCCGCACAAAGTCCAGGAGGGCCGGATAGCGACGCATGCGGTCCGGAGCATATCCTCCGGGGATGACCACCGCATCAAAGTCGTCGGCACGCACCTCGTCGGCGGCCGCGTCCACGGTCACGGGATAGCCGTGCTTGCTGCCGTAGGTCTCGGCGCTGCCTGTGCCGATCACCTGGACCTCGGCGCCTGCCTCCCGCAGCCGCAGCAGTGGATACCACAGTTCCAAGTCCTGATAGTTGTCCTCCGCCAAAATGGCGATGCATTTACCTTTCAGTTCCATACTCGCCTCCTATTCCTGTTTAAAGTAAGCGAAAATCGCAACCCCGAACTTCATCGTCTCGTTGGCAAGCACCAGGTGCAGTTGGGGCGGCTGGTGATCCAGAAGAAACGTCACATCGTCGTGGATTTCCCGGTCGGAGATGATGTGGTAATCATCCAGCACCAGGATGGCCTGCTGGGGAGAGGCAGCGAGTCAGTTGATCAAAGCCGCCAGGATCGTCTTGATCGGGGACGGCTGAGGGGAGTCAAGCGCCGCCAGCACAGTGTCGCCGATGCCCTCGCGGAGTGTCCGCAGCGCGGCTATCACGTAGGCCCAAAAGCGGATAGGGTCGTTGTCGTCCTCGTCCAGCGAGAGCCAGGCGACGGGCCGCCCGCAGCCAGCGACCCACTCGCTCAGCAGCGTGGTCTTGCCAAAGCCGGCCGGGGCGGAGACGAGGGTGAGCCTGCGCTTGCGAAGGAGCCCCGCGTTCAGCCGCTCGATCAGGCGCGGGCGCGAGACCAGCCTTGTCCTGAGCCCAGTCGAAGGATCGGGCCGGACGGGGGGGATATGGAGCTTGGTGGTCAGCAAGGGCGTGGTCATCGTGTCATAATCTTACCACGTTCTTCCCATATTCTCAAATAAGGCCAAAGCCCTGCCGTCCTGGCAGGGCTTGTACATTGGATCTGACCTCAACAACTCAGACTAACGAATCGCTCTCGTCCAGACGGGAGCCGATGCGCCGGAAAGAGATCAGCGGCAGGCCCATATTGTGGATCTTGAGGAGCAGACCGTGCAACGCTGACTGGTCAGTTACCGGCCCGGTCAGTACGCTGGTGCCGTCCTCCTCCAGCGCAATGGACAATCCACCAAGCCACTCGGACCACTCGTCATCCAGGTGCCCTCCCACCCGAATTTCGTAAACTTCGGTCTCGTTCACTGTCGCCTCTCCGATCACCTTTGCGCGCAGCCGCTACCTCATCAGAAAGGCCCCTGCAACATACGGCGCCAGGGCCAGCAGCGCCATCAACGGGTTGCCACGACGGACGTCATTGCGGCTGTCCCAGTTGAAGAGGTAGATCGCCAGGCCAAAGGCCAGGATACCGCCGACCAGCAAGGTACCAACGGAAGCCAGCGGAGCGATCACGGTCGCTTGATTGTAGGCCAATCCCAGGTATGCTTGCATCGCTTGCGTGGCGGGCAGCAGCGCTGAAACAAAGCGCACCGATTCAGGCAAGATGTCCAGGGGCATCATCAAGCCGCTCAGCAGCATCGAGGGCAAAAAGATGAGTTGCGACCAAAGCACCGTCGAGCGCGAGTTGGCCGAGATGACGCCGATCAGCGCGCCGAGAGCGCCAAAGGCAAACACCGTGACCAACGTGACCAGCACAAAGTTACCCCAGTTCTCGGGAACCACGCCGTCAAAGAGCGGCGCGCAGGTAAACGAGATGATGGCGGCGACAATGAGCACGTGGAAAATCGTCGAGAGCGCCGGAATGGACAGGATCGAGAGCGCGGGCACGCCGTTGATCTTGTAACTGCGGTAGATGCCTGCTTCCCGGGACTCGACCAGTGGGCCGGGCAACCCCAGTAGGGTGCTGACCATGGCCACGAAAACTACCATCGCTGGAATCATCGTCTCCGTGAAAGTGGGGTTGACCTGCGTCATCACCAGGCCCATCATGGCGTAGAAAGCCAGCGGGAAAAGATAGTTCATCAACAACAGGTTCGAGTTCCGCAGACCGGTCTTGAACTCAAAGACAAAGTGGTTGACGAAGGCCGTCATTGTACACCTCCAGAGTTCGTGATTTCCAGGAATCGCTCTTCGAGCGAGGGACGCTCTACACGCAGATCGATCAACTTGTCGTTCTGCGTACCAATGTACTGCAAAATGGCCGATACGGTGGGGCCAGGGTCGGTGCTGAAGTAGATGACATACTCCTCTTTGACCGCGCGCTGGCTGACTGCGGGAAAGTTCGTGTCGTCGGCGGCGAGTAGCGATTGCTCGGTGCGAACAGAGACTTTGGTGAAACCCGCGCCGGTGGCGGTCAGCTCGCGCGGACTGCCGGTGGCCACGATTTTGCCCCGCAGCAGGATGGCGACGCGGTCGGTCATCTTTTCCGCTTCGGCCATGTCGTGCGTGGCCAGGATGATGGTCGCGCCTTGATCGCGCAATTCCTGCATCAGTGTGTGAAGCTCGGCGCGAGACCCCACGTCCAATCCCGCGGTCGGCTCGTCCAAAAAGAGCACCGGGGGCTTGTGCGCCAATGCCAGCGCCAATGCCAGCCGGCGCTGTAGCCCCGTCGAGAGTTCGTCGTACTGACTGTCCAGCTTTTCCCCCAACCCCAGCCGGTCCAGCAGATCGTAGCGTGGCGCGACCTTGTGATAGGCGCTGAAAAAGCGCATCGCTTCCTTGACCTGCATCGTGGCCGGCAGCCCGGCGATCTGCAGTTGCACGCCGATCAGGTCGCGCAACCTGCGCGGCTGGCTGGCGGGATCAATGCCCAGGATGTCCATCGTGCCCCCGTCGGGCTGGCGAATTCCTTCCAGGCACTCCAACATGCTGGTCTTGCCCGCGCCGTTGGGTCCCAGCAGGCCGAAAATCTCGCCCCGGTGCGCTTCAAAGCTGATGCCGTCCACGGCGACCAAGTCACCGTAGAGCTTGCGAAAGTGGTTCACGCGGACAACTGTTTCATTCGTTTCACTCGTTTCACTCATGGGTCGTTTCTCCTTTTCTGCATTTCGAGTTCCTCCTTTTTGTTCTGTGTGTTTTTTGCCGGAAACACAACAACGGATTTAGAATAAAACGGATTTGCGCTCCACCTGAACAAACGGGTTGTCTCATTCCGTTCCTTTCCCAGTCCGTTGTAGTGTTTTTGTACCGACATATGCAGTATAACAGACAGAGCGACAGCCGTCATCATTCATACGGGCGATTCGAGGGGATGATTAGCAAAAGGGCAGGGAATCACCCATAAGGGTGACTGGAAAAGCAAAGACCATTGAGGTTTTGAAAACCTCAAGGGTCTGGTGACTAACAAAACTAGATCAGCCCCAACTCGCGGGCGCGGGCGGCGGCCTGGGTGCGATTGCGGACGCCCAGTTTACCGTAAATGCTCCTGGCGTGCGTCTTGACCGTGTTCACAGATACCACCAGCGATTCGGCGATAGCCTGGTTGGTCATCCCGGCGGCGATGAGCCGTAGCAGTTCCAATTCTCGCTCGCTGAGAGGCTCGACCAGTGAGGGATGCCCAGAGCCCAATGACAATGACAAAGAGGGTTCTTTTGTCCTGCGTCCTGCTTCCTGCGTCCTGCTTGCCAGAGCCGCCAACAGCCGCCCCACGTAAGCGGGCAGAATGTCCACTCGTGAAAGCAGCGCCGCCATGACCTCACCCTGGTCAATGAACACACGGGCATAACCTTCGGGTTCGGCCAGCGCCAACGCCCGCTTGAGCGCTGCCAGCGCTTCAGCCCGCTTGCCCTGGGCTTTGAGCGCCACTGCCTGGAGCGCCAGAACCTCGATCACTCGCCCTCCACGCCCGCCGTTTTGAGCAGCGGCCAACAGGCGAGTGAGCAGTCGTGTAGCGTCGTTTTGCTTTCCCTGGGCAATGAGCGCCCGCGCAAAAATGAGGGTTTCGCCCTCGCGGAGATAGACGAGAGTCCCATCCGCACTGAGACCGGACGTCCCGGCCCATTGCCGCGCGGCATCCAGGTTCCCTTGCTCGATCAACAACGATGCCCGAAACGTCTCTACGGCAGGCAACATCATCTGCGCACCGGGAGTCGAGCAGAGTTCAGCCAGTGCGTCAACTGTCTCAAAAGCGGATAACCAGTCTCCCTGGGCGCGCTTTGCCCGCGCCAGGCCGATGTACCCGGCCAACAGGCCCTCCCGGTTGCGCCAGGGCTCGAGCAGCGCGACGCCCGCCTGCAAACGTGTCAATGCCGCGTCCAGTTCGTTTCGCTCATACGACAGATTGCCCAGCCCGATGTGCGCAAAGCCGACAATTGGCGAGGAAGGGCCGGCAATCTCTGTACCCCATTGTAATGCCTGCTGGTACGTCTTCTCTGCCTCCCGCAGTTGTCCCTGCAGCACCCGCAACTGCGCCAGGTGGCTCATCGCCATCAGGAGGATGAACTGGTTGCGCCGCTTGCGACTCAATTCGGCGGCGTCGGCAAATGCCTGGCTCGCCGCGCTCACCTGAGCGCTGAATTCGTAGGCCAGCGCCATGTCAAAGATGATTACAGGACGCAGGTCCGCTGGACGATTGTAAAGATAGGGCCGTGTGTCATCGTCCACGTAGGGCAGTACCCGCTGCGTTAGCTCGAGAACGAGGGGAATGTCGAACCGGCTCACAGCCTGGGAAATGCGCAGCACCGTGACCTCGACCAGCGCACCCAGGGCTTCTGGCGTGAGCGACTGGCGTTCGGCGCTGTCCGAGGCCAGCACATCGGCCGTCACCCCCACCGCCCGCTCAATATTACGCATGCACTGCTCCGCCTCGTCGGCACGTCCTGTAGCCAGGAGCGCCCACCCGTAGACCATGCTGAGCAGGGAACGTTCCTCGACCAGCTCGCCGGGCAATGCCCGTATCCATTCCAACAGGGTGTTCAACTCGCTGCGTTGGAATATCTCCTCGGCGTGCCGCTCAATCAACTGCGCCGCGCGCTCGTGATCCTGCGCGTCCAGCGCGTGATTTACCCCCTGAAGGACAAAACCATGCTGCTCGTACCAATCGCTGGCCCGGCGGTGCAGGGTTTGGATCTCGCGTGCCTCAAACTCTCGCTCCAACCGCGCACGGAGTACATCGCCAAAGAGACGATGATAGCGATACCAGCGCCTTTCGTCATCCAGTGGGACGGTGAACAGGTTCGCGTCCTCCAATAACTCCAGCGTCTCCTGGCTATCGCTGCGATCTGCAACCGCATCACACAGCGAACCGCTCAGCCGGTCAAGAATAGCAGTCTGGAGCAAAAAAGTCCAAACGTGTTCCGGCTGCCGTTGGAGCACCTCTTCCACCAGATAACTGAGGACGTAGCGGTGACTGCCGGTAAAGGCCGCGATAAAGCCGGATAAATCGTCCCGTCCCTGCATCGCCATCGCCGCCACCTGCAAGCCCGCGATCCAGCCCTCAGTACGGGCATCCAACGCCGCCACGTCTTTCTGGGAGAGCCCCAGGCCCATCACCTGGTTGAGAAAGAAGACGGCCTCATCAGGTGTAAAACGCAGATCGTCGGCGCGAAGTTCGGTCATTTGTCCTCGGACGCGCAACCGGGCGATGTTGAGGGGCGGATCAATGCGCGTGGCTAGACCCAAGTGCATTTGCGGGGGTAAGTGGTCGAGCAGAAAAGCAAGCGTCTCGTGAATGGACTGCTCTTTGATCACCTGGTAATCGTCGAGCACCAGAACGTAGGAGCGACCCTCGTGGTCGCCCTGGGAGACAGCCACGATTTCGTTGATCAACGTCGTCAGGATTGTTTCAATAGCGGGCGGCGGAGTGGAACGAAGCATTGCCAGGGCAGTTTCGCCAATTCCTGACTGTGCTTTTTGCAGCGCGGCAAACAAGTACGACCAAAACCGCATTGGGTCGTTGTCGTCCTCGTCCAGCGAGAGCCAGGCGACGGGCCGGTCGCAGCCAGCGACCCACTCGCTCAGCAGCGTGGTCTTGCCGAAGCCGGCCGGGGCGGAGATGAGCGTCAATCTGCGGTGGAGTCCCGCGTTCAACCGCTCGACCAGGCGTGGGCGCGGCACCAGTTCTGGCCGGACAGGGGGGATATAGAGTTTGGTAGTCAGGAGTGGCGTGGCCATCGTGCCATAATCTTACCACGTTCTTCCCATATCCTCAAATAAGGCCAAAGCCCTGCCGTCCTGAGATGATCTTCTCGTCCCCGATGTCGGTTTGGACAAACAGGGCCGCGCCGCCTGCGGAACAGATCAACGCCTCGACTTGAGCACCCGTCTCGGCAATCTCGGCGATGATGACCTTGGCTCCCAGCCAGGCCGGCGCCCGCGCCAATTCCTTGCCGATGCCGCGTCCTGCGCCGTAAGGATTTTCACCTTAGCCTCCCATAGTCATCTTCTTGTAAAGAATTCAGGTGTACTCCATAGCAAGACCGCCCCAAAGCGCAAGATACCACCCCAGGCCCAGAGAACGAAGTAAGCCGAGTGCATGGTCTCGACACCACATACGGGGATGGCACGTCCCCTTTGAGCATACGTACCCCGCGTTTCCACGTAGAGCCGGAAAGGTTTGATGAAGATGGTGTAGAAACAGCAGGTGGATCGGGGCGTAAACATTTTGCGTGAATGAGCGCGCGCAGTTGACAGCGTCCTTATAGTCTGCTAAAATAGCGGACACGTTCCGGTGGTGGAGCGCGACACGTGGGCGCTTCACCAAATCCAACTTGTGCCAAACAGAATAAGGAGGTGAGACAGAAAGGAATCGGAGCGGGGCACAGATTTTCATTCTATACAACCTGTAAGGAGGTAAGTAAAATGGCAGAAGAAATCGTTGGCGGAGAGATCACGCAGGACGACAAGTTGTGGGCACTTCTGAGCTGGCTTTTCTGGCCCATCGCGATTATCGTCCTTCTGATGGAGGAGAAGAAGCAGCGCCCCTTCATCAAGTACCACGCTGTTCAGTCCCTCGTAGTGGCCTTGGTGGGATGGGTCCTCAGCGCAGTGCTCAGTTTCGTCATCGTTGGCTGTGTCGTCGGCGTCGCCTGGCTCATTTACGCGATCTACCTGGCGATCAAGGCCTACCAAGGCGAGTGGGTCACCGTCCCCTTCATCACCGACTTCTGCAAAAATCAGGGCTGGATCTAGAGCCATCCTGAGACGAAGCATAGGGAGGCCCTTCCCCGCCAAGGAGGAGGGCTTTTCCTTTTGCCTGCGTTGTGGTAAGATAGCAACTCAATGAACAATGAACCAATGACTCAATGAACAATGAACCAATGACTCAATGAACAATGAACCAATGACTCAATGA
>CAZZEX010000010.1:15936-33643 GCA_964653285.1 uncultured Anaerolineales bacterium | reverse complement strand
ACAATGAACGCACAGATTGCGACCCTGTGCGAGATGTTGTTCATTGAAACGGAGTTCGCCATGACTCTACGGCCCAAACGCTGGCAGGTCGCGCCACCTGCCCCACCCAGCCACATCGCCCGCTTCTCCCACCTACACCCCATCACCGTACAGGTGCTCTACAACCGCGGCGTCACCGACCCGGCTGGCGTGGCTGCCTTTCTCAGCGGCGAGGGCAGCAAGGCCAACCCCTTTGCCCTCAGGGGGATGAACGCCGCCGTCACTCGCCTGCGACAGGCACTGCGTGCTGGCGAGCCCATCGCCATATACGGCGACTTCGACGCCGACGGGGTCACCGCTACAGCACTCCTGGTCCAGACCCTGCGAGCGCTCGGTGGCCACGTGCGCCCTTACATTCCCCACCGCGTGGACGAGGGATACGGCCTACACGAGGAGGCGCTGACTCAACTGGCGCGCGACGGCGTCCACGTCGTCGTCACCGTGGACTGCGGCGTGCGCTCGCCCGACGAGGTCGCTCACGCCAACCAGTTGGGCCTCGACGTCATCGTCACCGACCACCACTCCATCGGTCCCGAATTGCCCCAGGCCGTGGCCGTGGTTGATCCCAAGCGGGCTGACAGCCGCTACCCGTTCAGGGAACTGGCTGGCGTGGGCATCGCCTACAAACTGGCCCAGGGCTTGCTGCGCAGTCACCACAAGGCCCCGGTGACCAGACAGGAGGTACGGCTAGAGGAAGATGACCTGTTGGACCTGGTCGCCCTGGGAACCGTGGCCGACGTGGTTCCCCTTCTGGGTGAGAATCGCGCGCTGGTGTACCGGGGGCTGAAGTGCATCAACCGCATGGGGCGGGCGGGCGTCGAGGCACTCTGCCGGCAGGCCAGCCTGAAGCAGGGCCAGGTGGACGCCACCGCCATTGGCTATGTACTGGGGCCACGGCTCAACGCCGCCGGACGGATGGCTCACGCCAAGACCGCCTACCAACTCCTGGAGACCAAATACCCGGCCGAGGCTGAACGACTGGCCGGCGAACTAAGCCAGTTGAACCGTAAGCGCCAGCAACTCACGCTGGAAACCCAGGAACGAGCCCGCCAACTGGCCCTGGCCACGGCGGAGGAAGCGCCCCTTCTGTTCGCCGCCGCCCCCGACTTCCCGGCCGGCATCGTGGGCCTGGTCGCCAGTCGGCTGGTGGACGAGTTCTACCGCCCTGCTGTCGTCGTCGAAGTGGGCAAGGAGACCAGCCGGGGCTCCTGTCGCTCCATCCCGGGGTTCCACATCACCCACGCCCTCGACGAGTGCGCCGACCTGCTGGTCCGTCATGGCGGGCACGCCGCCGCCGCCGGCTTCACCGTCTCCAACGAGCACCTGGACGACCTGGCCCGCCGGTTGCGGGGGCTGGCCGCAGAGCAACTGACCGACGTCGAACTGACCCCCGTCTTGAGGGTGGATGCGGAGGTCGAACTATCCCAGATGTCGTGGGAACTGCAGCGGGAGTTAGCTCAATTGGAGCCGTGCGGCCACGCCAACCCTCATCCCCTTTTCCTCAGCAGGGACGTACGCGTCCAGGACCAGCGGGCCGTGGGGAACGAAGGGAAACACCTCAAACTCACGCTATCTGGTGATCAGGTCACGTGGGATGGTATCGCCTTCCGGCAAGGGGAATGGGCTGGCAAACTGCCCGACCGCGTGGACATCGCCTACCACCTTGAGGTCAACGAGTGGAACGACCAGCGGCGGCTCCAACTGAACGTGCAGGACGTCCGGCCGGCGGGGCTGGACGAGACCATCCCCTGTTTGTGGCTTGACCAGAGCGAAGCGAAAGACGAGGATATGTGAGATGACCTCAGGACAACAATCCCCTGTAGCCCCCATCGGCTTCCCACCTGTGACCGAGGAGCGGTTGCGGGAAGTGGTACAGCGCATCGTCGAGGCGTTCAACCCGGAGCGCATCATAATGTTTGGCTCTTATGCCCGGGGCGAGCCCACACCACACAGCGATGTAGATTTGCTCATCGTGATGGAAGCCGGGGAGCGGCCAGCCCGGCGTAGCGCCCGCGTCGCTCACGTCCTGCTCGACGTGCCCTTCCCGATAGACATCCTGGTACGCACACCGGCAGAATTACAGCACCGACTGCGTATCGGCGACTACTTCATCCAAGAAATCCTGGAACAAGGACAAATGCTCTATGAGCGAGACTGACGAGTACCTGATGGAGTGGGTGCGCAAGGCAGAGGAAGATTACGAGACTGCCATCACACTGATCCGCAAGCAAAAGCGGCCAACACCCAACGCTGTTTGCTTCCACTGCCAACAATGCGCTGAAAAGTACCTCAAAGCCTTCCTCGTGCAGCAGAGAGTGGTGTTCTCCAAGACCCACGATCTGCGTGAGTTGCGTCGTCTGGCCATGACGGCAGATCCTACCTTCGACTTGATCACGGACTTGCTGCTGCGCCTGAATCCCTACGCGGTCGAGTTTCGCTATCCCGGTGAGGAAGCGATCATTGAGGAAGCCGGTGACGCGGTGGCGGCGATGAAAGCCGTGCGCCGCTTTGTGCGCAGCAAGTTGAGATTACCGGAGTAAGCGATGAACATTTTGATCACCGGCGCGGCCGGCTTCATCGGCAGCCACGTCGCCGAAGTACTCCTGGCGCGTGGCGACGAGGTGACCGGCCTGGACAACTTCAACGACTACTACGACCCCGCCCGCAAGCGGGCCAACGTCGCGCTGCTGACGCCGAACCCCCGTTTCACCCTCCACGAGGCCGACGTGCGGGACGCGGAGAGGATGGAATGTATGTGCGCGGAAAGCCACTTCGACGCCGTGGTCCACCTGGCGGCGATGGCGAATGTCCGCTACTCCATCGAGCGCGCCCCACTCTACGTGGACGTCAACGTGCGTGGCACGGTCAACCTGCTGGAAGCGGCCCGCAAGGCAGGTGTCCCCCACTTCGTCTTCGCCTCCACTTCCTCCGTCTATGGGCGCACCGGCTTGCTACCCTTCCGGGAGGACGATGCCCTGGGTCGCCCTCTGGCCCCCTATCCGGCCACCAAGATCGCCGGGGAGGTGATGGGCCACGCCTACCACAGCCTGTTTGACCTCTCCTTCGCAGCCGTGCGTTTCTTCTCCGTCTACGGCCCCCGTGGCCGGCCCGACATGATGCCCTACATCATCACCGACTGCGTCTTCCACGACCGGGAATTCACGCTCTACGAGGCCGGAGAGATGTACCGCGACTGGACTTACATCACCGACATTGTCTCGGGCGTCGTGGCCGCCGTGGACCGGCCACTGGGCTACCAGGTCATCAACCTGGGACACGGCGAGCCGGTGCGCATGGCCGACTTCGTCGAACTGATCGAGGAACTGGTCGGCAAGAAAGCGCGAATGACCACCCCGCCCGCCCCGCCCAGCGAGCCCCCCATCACCTACGCCGACATCACCAAAGCCCGCGACCTTCTCGACTACGATCCGACTACCTCAGTCGCTGACGGCATGCATCGCTTCTGGGAGTGGTACCAGGCTAAAATCCTCAAATCCCAATGACAAAGTCCCAAACCCCAAGACGGCCTGGCCGTCGTTCATTGCTCATCGTTTCATTGTTCATTGTTTCATTGTTTCCTCGGCCTGTGGCCGCGCAAGACCTACCGCCAGATGTACGTTTTGGCGCAGTGGAGGCCTTCCGCGATCCCGTCGCCGCGGCCGAGGCGGGCGTGGGCTGGGGACGCATCCTGTTCTACTGGTCGGAACTGCAACCCAACGGCCCGGAGGACTGGAACGGCTACCACGTGCCGGACGAGTGGCTGGCACTGGCCGCTGCCCAGGGGCGCGAGGTGGTCGGGCTCTTGAAATACACCCCGGCCTGGGCTACCGATGGCTTCTACGGGTGTGGTGTCCCGCGAGGGCTGGACCTGCCGGTGGACGACGCCGGCAACTTGTGGGCGGCGTTCGTGCGCCGCGTCGTGGGAATGTACGCCGGCAGGGTTGATCACTGGATCATCTGGAACGAGCCGGACATCGCCCCGGAGACGTACGGCGCCGAGTGGTGCGGTTCGATGGAGGAATACTACCAACTGCTCAAGGTCGCCTACCTGGCCGCCCATCAGGCCAACCCCGGCGTCACCATCCACCTGGGCGGCCTGACCCGCTGGCACGATCCCACTTACCTGCGACGGCTCCTGGCGTTCGCCACCCAAGACCCCACGGGGCCGGAGCACGGCTATTACTTCGATGTCGTCTCTCTGCACATCTACTTCCGACCCGAAACCATCCCTGAGATCTTCGGCACAACCCGTGCTGCGCTGGCTGCCTACGGCCTCCAGAAGCCCATCTGGCTCAACGAGACCAACGGGCCATCCAATTCAGATCCCCCATACTGGGAACTACCGGACGCCAATTTCAACATCAGCCTGGAGGAGCAATCCGGCTTCCTGTTACAGTCTTTCGCCCTGGCGCTCAGCCAGGGGGCAGGACGCATCGCCGTCTACAAATGGGTGGATGGCGAACCACAGCCGGGAACCGAGCCTTTCGGCCTGATCCGCTCCGACTTCAGTCACCGCCCGGCCTTCGACGCCTACCGGTTGATCACGACGCACTACGCCGGTACCATCTCCGCCCGCGAGGATCGCCACTCCCTATGCACAGTGGTCACGCTTGACCGGGGCGGTCTCACCACACGTGTCCTTTGGGCCCGCACGGAGGCCGACACAACGGTCTCGGTGCCCGCCCTGGCTCCCCAGGCGCGGCTGATTGACCAGGCTGGTGCGGAGCAGGTCATCGAGCCGGTGGACGGGCAATACACACTCACGCTACCCAGAGCCCGTTGCGCTGACAAGAGGGGCTGCATCATCGGCGGCACCACTTACCTGCTCGTCGAGGATACCGGCGCTGCGCCCCCTCCAGCGGAGACCACCACGCCCGCGCCAACCACGTCTCCGGCGGAGGTCATCGCGCCCGCGCCGACCGAGCCCCCGGCGGAGACCGTCATGCCTGTACTCACGGAGACTCCTACAACCACTATCCCGGTAGAGACCCCCATCCCGGTAGAGACCCCCACCCCGCTCCCCAGCGCCACGCCCACGTCTCTCCCCACCCCTACTCCCACACCCACACTGCCTCCTACCCCTAGTCCCACACTCACCAACACTCCCACCCCCACACCGTCCCCCGCCCCAACACTCACGCGTACTCCCGCACCCACCAATACCCCCACTCCCCGGCCATCGAGTCCTGCAATGCCGGGACCGACCGTCTGGCCGATGCTGGTTGGGCTGGCGGCAGTGACGCTGTTCGCAACCCTGGTCGGCACACTGTTCAAACACCGGGGTTGAGAAGGACTGACGGGCTATCCACTTGACGCCAGCCGCAGCCGCCGGAAAAGCCACGGCGCTCCCAGCCCGCCCCATAGCCCAACCAACGCGTAGCGCACGACGCGCATGACAAAGTGGAGCGGCTCACCTTCACCGGGAAAGACGAGTTTGAGGCCGAAGTAGAGGCCAAACAGCCCAACCGCGCCGACCAGGAAGCGCACGACGCGCTGCCACAGCGGGCCGGCCACACTAAAGGGCAAGACCCGGCTGGTCAGCGCTATCCCCACGCCCATCCCCATCAGCACCGCCATCGCTTTGGACACATCGCCAGTGGGGTAGAGCAGCAGCAGCGCCAGCGGCACGGCTACGGACAGCACCAGTTGCACGCCCAGGCTCGCCCGCTTCAACCAGGTCTCAATGCGTGGCTCCAGCGCCAGGTAGGCCGCCAGGAGGAGAGCACCAACCGCCCAGCCCCCCAGCACATCGGTGGGGAAGTGCACCCCCAGGTAGACACGGGAGAAGCCAATCAGCACCATCAGTAGGATAGCGACGACCCACAGCCAGGTCTTGCGGAACCCGGCCGCGATGGTGCCCCACACGACGACCGCCGATTGAGAGTGCCCACTAGGCAGCCCGTATCCCTCGGCGTCGTGCAGTTGCACCGTCGGGTCAAGTTCGAACGGGCGCGGATGGGCAAATAGGTCCTTGAGTATGGTGTTGACGTAGGGCGAGAGTAGGTAGGCAAAGACCAGACGCGCCCCCACCGCGAAGTCCACGCACCAGAAGATCAGCGGGAGGAGTACGAGGAAGAACTCCTCCTCGCCCATGAAGGTGATAGCCTTGAAAATCGCGTCGAGCGCCGGTCCGTGCACCAGTTGGATGGTGCGGATGAGATCAAGTCCCCACTGCCATATTGCTTCCATCGCTACCTCCTATTGACTTGAGCGGTGATTGCACAGATGAATGATTTCACTCAAAAACCAGGTCGGTCATCAGAACTCCATCCGGCGTTAGAAACGCGCCGCCGAGAAACCAGAGCGGTCGTTCTGATTGAGATGGCCTGGTATCCACCACCAGTGTGTTCTTTCCTGCACGCAGATGCATCATAGCCGTCTTGCGTGGACGGCGAAAGAGAGGATGCACGCCCTCCTCTTCTTCCACTGGAATTCCCTCAACCCTTTGCCCGTTCAGGTAGAACTCCTCTGGACCTACAGACCGAAACGCAACGATCGCATCACGCTCGCCGGGGCTGATGACCGTCGTGGTCATATAGCCCGCCAGCGGCTCACCCGCTTTCAGTTGCTCCTGATGCTCTTTCATAAAGGGGATGACATGGGGCTGTTTCAAGTTCCCCCCCCACCCCTCTGGGTCCTGGAGGTAGACTTTCCAGTCCAGAGCGTCATTGATGTGTCCTTCGTCATCCATCACTTGCTCCAGCGCGATCGGCTCCTCCTCCTGGTTGTAGACGATGGCCCGCCAGGCATAGATCGTTGGGAACAGGGGATCACTTTGGTGCACGTAGGTCAACGTCTCCCCCTTCCAGGTGATCTTGACCTCTGCTTCCCAGTGCATCGTCTGCACCTGCCCGTCAAAGGCAAAGGGTGTACCCAGGATGTGCGACTCCGTGGTGCCTTTGACCTGGATGGTATGCTGCTCCGGCTTGCCCGTTCGAAACAGGGTAAAGGTCACTTCAAAGTCGTAGGGTCCCTCTACACGAGCCGGCGGTCCGATAATGATGCGCCCCAACTGCTGGGAGGCCTCTTCGGACGTGACAAACTCGATGAAGTGTACAAAGGGACCGCCCAGGCGCGCGATGGCATCGGCCCGCCCTCGGGAACCTGCATCCAGGCGCAGTATGGTGTCGAGCAACACGCCAGTGTCCTCCACTCCCGCAGGATACTGATCGCCGAGCAAACACCTGACGTCAGAGAGGATTACCGCGCGGTTGTGCGCTTCGCCCAACGCTGAAATCTTGCCCTCGGCAACGGCAGCGATCGTCAACGGCTGACGCTTGTCGCGCATCGGCACGTGGATGGTCGTGGTCAACCTCTCGGGGTCGTACGTCCAGTCAACGGTTTCTGCCCCGTCCATCATCACCTTTTGGGGCTGCCCGCTTCCCTCCAGGCGGATCTCGTACTGGCGCCGATCGGGGAGCACATCACATCTCCCTTCGACTGGTGCGATATGGACCACCCAGGTGCTTTCACCTTCCACTCGTGTCCTGATCTCGGTCCATTCGTACTGCCCCTGTCTATACGCCTCTGTGACACCGTCGTCCTCGTACAAGCGGAACACGCCGCTGGCTCCAGGGAAGATGGAGAGGACCAACCTGTCTTGTGGGATCGCATCTGTCGTCCCCGAAGCGAGGTGGGGTGGAGGTATGGTCTCGAACGATGGCGCCAGCGGCAGGATCGCACCCGCTTTCATCAGCATTGGCACGCGGGTCAGATCGCCGACGAGACGCACCCACCGGGGGCCAATAAAGGTCTCTTTGGTGATGTAGTCAATCCACGCGCCCTCGGGCACCCATACGTCGGTGGCCGCCAACCCGGTTTCGGGGTCCGCAGGATGGACGATGGGCGCGGAGATCATCTGGTCGCCGAAAAAGTACTGGTAACGAGCCACGTACGCTGCGTCTTCCTCAGGATACTGATAATACATCGGGCGGCAGAGTGAAATGCTCGTATCGGAGGCAACGCGGGCCATGGTGTAAATATAGGGCACAAGCCGGTATCGCCAATGGAAGGCATCCTTGGCAGCCTGGTACACCTCTTCAGGGTATTTCCAGGGCCGCCGCTCGGCACGTGGGTCTTTGGTCGCGTGCAGGCGCAGGCATGGGCTCAGCGCACCGAACTGTACCCAGCGCGCGTATAGTTCCGGCTTGGTCGCGCCGCCCATGTGCCCGCCGACGTCGTGGCTCCACCAGCCGTAGACGACGTTCGACGCCGTGGCGGTGAAATAGGGTTGAAACTGGAGCGTCGGCCAGACCGCGTAGGTGTCGCCGGAAAAGCCGATGTGATAACGGTGGTTGCCCAGCCCGCCCCACCGGCTATACAGCATAGGCCGCTTGCCCCGCCGGGTCGAATCGGTAAAGTGCACGTGATTGAGCCAGGGTAATGGGTCGAGGCCCTTCATCTCAGAGGTTTCGCCTTGCTGCCAGTCTAACCACCAAAAATCTACGCCCTGGCCCTCCATTGGGTGGTGGAGCAGTTCAAAATAGTCCTTGACGAATTTCCTGTCCGTGATGCGGAAGGGGATGGCCTCACCAGTCTGCGGATCTACTCCCATCGCCTCAGCGAACCGGGGATAGATTTCCTCGAACTGTTGCACTCCCTCAGCAGGGTGCAGGTTGAGAGTAACGCGCAATCCTTTTTCGTGGACCCATCTGAGGAAGGCTGGCGGGTCAGGGAAAAGCTGGCGGTTCCAGGTATAGCCGGTCCAGCTACGAGGTGTGTGCCAGTCTATGTCAATGACCAACACGTCCAGCGGCAGGTCATGTCTCTCAAAATCATGCACCAGGTCCTTAAGGTCCTGTGCGCTGTACGCCCAATAACGCGACCACCACGTCCCCAACACAAAGCGCGGGATCAGGGGAATCTGACCGCCAAAGTGAGTATACTCGGCCAGGGCTCCTTCGTAATCGTGACCGTAGCCAAAGAACACCCAGTCCTGCACTTCGCAGTCGGGACGCGGCGCGACCCAGCCATCGTCGGGATTGAACACCACCGCATGGCTATCGTCGAACAAGGCCCATCCCGCACGGGAGAGAATGCCTTCGTCCAGGGCGGCGTCCCCCTCACACATGTCGAGCGTGCGCCGCGTGCCGCGCAGGTTCAACGGGTTGGGTGTCCCCGGCACCCAGGTCTGGCGTTCGCCATTGAGATCAAAGATGATAGAGAGGTTATTGGCGGTGAACTTGCCGCTGCTCTGCTTATAGCGCAGCGTCAGTGCACCGGTGTCTATCGTCAGCACGTCCCCATCAACGTGGGTCGCAAAGTGTGGTGCAGGCCCATAGCGCGTCGGGAAGGCATAGGTACCCCGGTCCTCAAACTCGGCCGCCTCTGACCACTCCAGGCGGATCAGACGTGGGGTCAGTATCGTGAACCGGGCGTGGTCATTGGTCACGACGCTGTCCGGGTTGGCGACGGGATTGCCTGGGAAGCGGATGCGCTTGAAAAGATCGGAAGAGGGCTTCGTTGTCACTACAAGATTGCTCCTTTACACATCATGAATATATGTCCAGCACATCCCGCAGCATCGTCGCGGCGGAGGGGGTTGGGTCGGGCTCGTCTACGATGGCAGTGATCGTGCCGTAGATGTCAGTGCTGAACACGACGCCCATCTGCTTGCGGCCCAATCGCCCCAGGGGATGGTCCGGCGGCAGGGGCACGGGGGCCACAGAGAGAGTGTAAGCCCCATCGGAGTCCCGCTCAGCTCGCGCCAGCAGCCGGTAACACGCGCCTCGCTCCCGTGCGGATCGCAATGCGTCTTCGCTGAGGGTGGTGATACCGGTCAGCGATACCTCCTCCAGTCGGGCTGGGTACTCCAGGACAGCGTTGGCCAGGATGACCAGCTTGGCCGCAGCATCCCACCCCTCCAGGTCCCACGAAGCGTCTGCTTCCAGCACACCTTCCTGGCGGGCGCGGGCCAGGGCATCCTCCCAGGGCAGACCATCGGTCAGCAGGTCCATAACATAGCCGGTGACCAGGTTAGGCACTGCCTCCAGCCGGTGAATGACCGCTCCACGCAAGTCACGCTGGCCGAGGTAGAGGGCGGGGAGGCCGCCGGTCACTGTCCCGTCAAAGCGCAACTGCACGGAATGCGCCGCTGCCAGATCGTGCAGTTCCCGATAGGCTACGACCAGCGGCCCCTTGTTGGGCGTCACGACGTGCATCCCCCGCCGCACAGCGGTGCGGATGCAGGTGAGCCCCGGCTCGGCTCCCTGCTTCAGATTGACCGGGGAGGCCTCCAGCAGCAGGTCGGCCTTGGCCGTGGCGACCAGTTCCGGGGCCTGCCACTCCCGCCGCCCTACGCCAGGGTAGTCGGCGATGGTTCCCCCTGCTTGCTTGAGGTGTACCACCTTCTCCAGATCCAGCCCCGCCACCGGGTTGTAGGCTGCCCCCCGGCTGTCGGCGGCTCCCACCAGGCGCAGGTCCAGCCCGTAGCGGCGGCGCAGGAGAGCGTCCTTCTCCAGCAAGACCTTGCAGAAACGGCAGCCCAGGTTTCCCAGGCCGATGAGCAGAAAGCATACGGTGTGCATAGCACGCCCTCCAAGAAGTGAAAGTGATCTGAAGCACCGGCCAATGCTTATTGTTCCAGTTCAGCCGCGAGCCTTTGAATATCTTCGCCGATCTCATTCAACTCGGCGTCCAACTCACGCCAGATGCGCCGCGCCTCAAAGCCGAAGGTCTCCAACGCCTGGTGATAGTAAGCCAAGCGGGCTTCTCCCTCCAGCCGGCCGGCCAGAGGCGACGGCCCCTGGCAGCGGATTAGAAAGCGGGCGGTCCGGTTGCGCAGGCGATAGACTTGCTCGGAGACCTCGCGCACCCGCCGGGCTAGCGCCGGGGAGCGTCGCCTGAACATAAACCAGTCGCCGGGGATGCCCTCGCACAGACGGAAGAGCATCCGGTCGGTTCTGTCCAGCACCTCACCGATTTCCTCGCCGCCGATGTTCTCGTTGTTGAGGGCCGCGCCGCAAGTGCGGGAAACATCCGAGCAAAGCTGAGCCAGGCTCTCAAGTCCCCGCTCAGACGCTGCTGTCTTTTGCGCTGCCACTTACTGAGTATCTGTCTAAACATACCGTTCCCCCATTACAAACGACGATGGCAAGATTATAGCGCAACGCGCGCCGGGAGGCAAGTCCACTTCCATCTTTAGCCCTTCTCGGCGGCCTTGCTTGGTAAAGTGGTATAATCTCACGAGTGTAATTATTTAACCAGTGACTCCCAGTGAGCAATTCCCGCTTGACAAATGAGGTTTTTGGGGTTATAATTGGGACAATAATGACCCGTGAGGAGAAGATTCGGCCTTCATACACAGGTTTATCCCTAGACCAGTGTACCACTAGACCAGTATACCACTAGACCAGTGGTCACAGACCACAAACGTCGCCTTCCGCTTTCGACGCGAGCCTCTACCTGGAGGTGTGCGCGGGGAGGGTAAGTTGATGTCGAGCGAGCTCCACAAGCCGCTTTACGTGCAAATCCAAGAGTACATCACTGAGATGATTCTCTCAGGCAAGCTTCCCCCTGAAACCAAACTCTCCTCCGAGCGCGAGCTTAGTCAGGAATTGGACGTAAGCCGTATGACCGTCCGCCGGGCCATCACCGAGATAGTTAACGAGGGCATGCTGGTGCGCCGTCACGGCTCGGGTACTTTCGTTGCCAAACCCAAGGTTTCATACGACACCCGCGAGTTGATAAGCCACACCCAATCCATGCGCTCTAAGGGCATCTCTCATTCAGCCCAGTTGCTGGAATTCAGCCAGGTCCGGGCCAGTAAGCGGCTGGCTGGGATTTTCGAGGTCGAGATCGGACATTCGCTTTACCGGGTGGTCAAGCTGCACCTGGCGAACCGCGTACCGACCGTTTTGGAGCGCTCCTTTCTACCCTGTCCACGCTGCCCGGCTCTGGAAGAGTACGATCTGGAGAAAACGTCCATTTACGATCTGCTCGTCGAGCGGTACGGTGTGTGCATCACCCGCGTCGCCCAAACTGTTGAGGCCGTTGTAGCCAGGGAAACGGCGGCCAGACAACTCCGGGTAGAGGACGGCACCCCACTGTTGATGATAACGAGGGTGATTTACCACAAGGACGGCAAGCCTGTCGAATATGCGCGTGACCTGCTACGAGGTGACTACGCCCGCATCCATTCGGAGTTCGACTTGTGAGGCTGCCGAAGATCAAGGGAAGATTGCTTACTTAAGGAAAGGAGGTGATTAGGACCAGACATAGTTGCCAGTTGACACACACGTTGTTTAAGATGGTTTCAGCAAACACTTTCAACATTTTAGAGAGGAGTTAAAACCATCTGGAACAGTTCTGGGATTCTGATTTTGCTAGGCAGTACAGCAGTCTCGCTCTGGAAGCCGGAGTGGTCAACCCTGACGGCGGTGATGTTATTCGTGGGGTTTGCTTCGGCCACGACCGGCATTTATTACGCCAACCGCTGGGTCAAGAAGCCCCGGCCGGAGGATACGATTGATAAGGCGCTCAAGGGGCTGGGGGACAAATACTGCCTCTATCACTACGAACTGAGCAGTGATCACGTGCTGCTGGCCCCTAACGACGTGGTGGTGACTGAGACACGCAATATCGAAGGCCACTTCTCCTACACAAATGGCAAGTGGCGCCAGAAAATGTCCATCAGCCGGGCGCTGCGTTTCTTTTTGGAGGAGCGACTGGGCAACCCGATAGCCGATGCCCAGGCGGCGGTGAGTCACATTAAGGCGGCACTCAAGGCCAATCTGCCCGCAGGGGGTAAAGTACCGGTGCGGGCAGTCGTGGTCTTTGTGCATCCGGCGGCGGTGTTGGAGGAGATAGAGAACCCGCCCATCCCGGTCTGCCAGCCCAAAAAGCTGCGCAGGCGCGTGCTCGTTCAAGAGCCTGACATGCCGCCCGAGCTTTACGCCCAGGTCGAGGCCTTGCTGGACTCCAAGCAAGTGTGAGGTCGCGAAGCTCAGCAGGCACTCCGGGCCAGGTGCCGCAGACGGGCGGCGGCCAGCCGTTTGGGAACGACGCGCACGCCCAGACCCGGACCGGAGGGCACCGACAACGTCGAGTCATCCTTGAGCACAAAGTCGGGTTCGGCAATGTCCCTGTTCTCAGGGTAGTAGCGGGCAGAGGCAGAGATGTCGCCGGGCAGGGTAAAGTTGGGCAGCGCGGCGAGGGCCACGTTGGTGGCGCGCCCGACGTTGGTCTCCAGCATGCCGCCGCACCACACCGGCACGCTCCGGCTGGCGCACAAGTTGTGGATCTGTCGGGCGGCGGTCAATCCGCCCACCCGCCCCACTTTGATGTTGATGACCCGGCAGGCTCCAATGTCCAGCGCCCAGCGGGCATGCTCCGGCGAGCGAATGCTCTCATCCAGGCAAAGGGGCGTGCTGAGTTGGGCCTGCAATTGAGCGTGATCCACGATGTCGTCGTGGTGCAGCGGCTGCTCGATGAGCACCAAGTCGAACTGGTCCAGTTCCCGGAAGATCGGTGCGTCGGCCAGGGTGTAGGCGGAGTTGGCATCCACTTGCAGCGGCAGGTCCGGCCAGCGCTCGCGCACGGCGCGGACCACATCCACATCCCAGCCTGGTTTGATCTTCAGCTTGACGCGGCCATATCCCTCGGCCACGTGCTGGCCCACCCGGTCGAGCAGCGCTTCAAGCGTCGGCTCAATGCCGACGCTCACGCCGACCTCCACTCGATCCCTTTGACCACCCAGTAGGTCTGCCAGTGACACTCGCTGCACCTGCGCCAACAGATTCCACACACCATTCTCCAGTCCGGCCCGGGCCATCGGGTGACCGCGCACCTGCCGGAAGCGCGCCACCACGTCGGTGGGCGACGCCACTTCCTGCCCCAACACGGCTGGGATGAGGAAGTCACGCAGCATGTGCCAGGCCGTCTCAATGGTTTCGCTGGAGTACCATGGCCCGGAGCCAGCAACGCACTCACCCCAGCCGGTGAGCCCGCCAGCGTGGACGGCCACCAGAATGCAGGGGCGGGTAAGTTCGCGCCCAAAACTGGTTTCAAAGGGATGTACCAACGGCAGGTCAATGTGGTGCAACTCAATGCATTCGATCTTCATCAGGGCGACCAATCCTTCTCCAGCAGATAGCAGCTTTGCTCATTCTCGAACAGCAGATCAACGACGGTGTATCCTTCGGCAAACGCGGGCTCAAACAGGGCACGGGTGTGCTCTCGCCAGGCATGAGCCAGCCCGAGGTCGGCTGATTTGATGGCCTGGAAGTGGGCCGGTATTGGGATGAGCAACCGGTCTCCCTCGAGAGGAAGGACCGTTTGCGGCGGGTGAGGCGGGTCGCCGGGGAGGAGGCGGTTGAGAATAGGGACACCGTCGTCCTGCAGCGCCGACAGTGAAGGGCCGACCCAGTCGCAACGCAGCCGGCTGGTGACGTGGTCGCTGACGATGTGCCAGTCCACCTGAAAGCGGTCGCTGAGCAAGCCAGCGTTGAGCCCGTCGCGCATGCTGCCGTATAGATCCCGCAGGTACGTCCCGCAGGTGGCGCCCAACTTGTGGAAGTTGAGGTAAGCGTTTCGACTTTCCAACGGATCGAAGGTCCAGGTGATGAGGTCCATCCCCTGGGCCAGCACATGCTCGCGCTGAGCCAGTTTCAGGCGATAGCCCACGTTCTGACTCTGGTACGCGGGTAACACGCCGGCCATGTGCGAGCAATGCTTCACCTTGCCGTCGGGTAATCGTCCGACAAAGCCAAAGACGAAGCCGATGAGCCGCTCCCTTCCCTCCTCTGGCAGGACCTCGAACGCACCCAGCACCAGCCCGCCGTTCTTTTGAACGGTGATAAGCAAGTGGTCGGGCACGATTATAATGTCCCTCTTGCGCCACGCCTCGCGCTGGATCTGCTCTACAGCCAGGTATTCGTCGTGGGTCTGAATAGGGCGAATCTCAATGGTCATTTCTCCTAATACGGCCCCCAGTATTCTGCCAGCGAAATTATACTCAATTCCGCCATACGCGCCAAACGGACAGACGAACTCTCGCCGGACGGTTATTCAGCGGGAGCGAGCAGGTGGAATGTACTTGCAACGCGGCCGGGGAGTTTGCTTAGCATTCCAAATCGTGCTATACTAGGTATGTTTACAAGGGCATCGCCGACGAGGTGGCAATTTACCCGTATCTCTGGTATACTGAGAGCAGAAGGCCCTATCGTGAGTAGCGAGACAGAGCAACAGGTGTGGGTTGAGGCGTGGGTCAGACGTATTGAGGCACTGGGGCTCTCGCCAGTAGTGCTACCGCTTCTCGAGGTCGCCCACGCATTTGGGTTCCTGGGCAGCCAGGTTCTTCTTATGACCCAGCCGCTGGTGACCGGCATTGTGAACGACGTAACGCTCGAGCAAACTATGGCTCTGCTGGACAGTCCAGAACTGCTGGATCGGTTAAGTGCTTGCCTGGAAGAGAAGGAGAGTGGGAAGAAATGAACGTTGGGGCTATCCTCCTGCTAACCCTAAGCGGCCTGGTACTCGTGGCAATGCTCATTCTGCGCGGCAAAAAGGGGCCGAGTCCATGTGTGCGCCCGTTACCTGCCTTCCAAGACTTGCGAGCCCAAGCAGGGTATGCTGCCGAGAGCGGTGGGGCAATTCACATCGCGCTTGGCAGTGGCGGGCTGCACGGGGAGGATGCAGTCACCTCTTTGGCGGGGCTCCAGGTGGTGGAGGCACTGGCCGATGCCGCCGTTTCTTACAGCGCACCGCCTATCATCACCGTAGGCGACCCCACGTTGCTTCCTCTGGCCCAGGACATCCTGCGCCGGGCATACGAGCGACGCGGTCTCGCAGAGCTGTACGATCCCGGTAGGGTGCGATTCGTCGCGCCCTCGCCGGTGGCGTACGCAGCCGGGGCGGCCTACGTAGCCACGACTGAGAATGTTACGGCCAACATGATGGCCGGTGCTTTCGGAGCCGAGGTCTCGTTGATCACCGACGCTGGCGCCCGACGTGACCTGTCCCAGTTAGCCGCTGCTGCTGCCCCTCGTGCTATCGGCGCACTATATCCTGCCATCAGCCGGCTGGCCGTGGGAGAGGAACTGTACGCCGCTGGCGCTCAAATGACTGGAGAGCGGCGCTATCTGGTCAGCCTGGTGGCCCAAGATATCCTGCGCGTGATCCTGGTGCTGATCATCCTGGGCGCGGCTGGGCTGGCTTTTCTGAGCAATTGGCAAGGTTGGTGACTCCGATGAGCAGTCTCGTCAAACGGTGGATTCCTGTCCTCCTCTTCGGAACACTCCCGGGCCTGGTCGTGCTGGCCGGATATCTGATCCCGACAAGCCAGACGCTGACTTACTTCCGCGACTGTCTGGTCGAGTGGGCAGTCATCGTGGCCGGATTCGCCTTCTTCCTGGGCATGTTCAATGTCTTGCGCATTCATGGCGGGCGGGTGGCCCACCTACGTAAGGGCTGGCTCTGCAGCCTGGTACTGCTGCTCGCTGCGTTGGCAGCCTGGGTTCCCTCCGTTCTACCAGCGAGTACCACAATCCAGAAGACGCTCGACCACGTAACGTTCGACTATGTGATCAGCCCGCTAGGAGCATCGCTGGCCGCGCTGCTAGTCTTCACACTGGCGTTGGCAGCGTTCCGCTTGCTGCGCGCACGGGGCAGCGCGAGAGGCGTGTTCTTCTTACTGGTTGTGGCCGTGACGCTGCTGGGCAGCACACCTCTTGCAAATCTGGAGTGGCTGGCCGACATCCGGGACTGGGTCGTCAACGTGCCGGGGATGGCAGGGATGCGCGGTCTGCTCCTGGGAGTTGCGCTGGGCACAGTGATCACTGCCCTACGAGTCTTTGTGGCCAGCGAACGGCCTCATAGTGAGTTGTGAGTAGCAACGCTATGATCTACTGTCCAAAGTGCGGTACAGCCAATCGAAGAGGAAGTCGCTTCTGTAACGAATGCGGCGCACCGCTCCCGATGCGCACGGCGTTACGCTGCCCGATGTGCGGCGCGACGAACCCTATCGGCAATGCCTATTGTGACAAGTGCGGCGCTCGCCTCATCCCAATGACAGTTCCACCCTTCGAGGAATCGGGACGTGAGCAAGCCCCCATCAAAGGGCTTTCTCTGCCTACTATCCCATTGGAGGAGAAGCAGGAACAGCAAGTTGAGGACGTGGCCGAGGGAGTCGGGACAGAGGAAAGGGAAACGGAAGATTGGCTAACACAACTTCGGGCTTCGACGATGGAGGAAGCCGAGGAACCTGAGACTACAACCGAACCCATCGAACCAGTCGAGATCCCCGACTGGCTGCGCGATCTGGGCCCAGTCAGTGTAAAGACCCAGGCAACACCGGGCGAGGAACAACCGACCACGAAAGCACCTTTAGAAGAAGCGCTGGCGGTGCCATCACCTGCCGTGGGCGAGATCACAGAGCGGCTCCAAGAACTGGTCCCGGCCGAGGTCCCCGACTGGCTGCGGGAGATGGCACCACCGGAGGGTGCGCCCCCACAGGCCGCACCGCCAGCAGCCGAGGCCGCGCCGGAGGAAGCAATCCCCGCGACGCCCGCCCCGCCCCCAGCCGAGGTCCCCGACTGGCTGCGGGAGATGGCACCACCGGAGGGTGCGCCCCCACAGGCCGCACCGCCAGCAGCCGAGGCCGCGCCGCAGGAAGCGATCCCCGCGACGCCCGCCCCGCCCCCAGCCGAGGTCCCCGACTGGCTGCGGGAGA
>CAZZEX010000010.1:0-15836 GCA_964653285.1 uncultured Anaerolineales bacterium | reverse complement strand
ACCGCCAGCAGCCGAGGCCGCGCCGGAGGAAGCAATCCCCGCGACGCCCGCCCCGGCCCCGGCCGAGGTCCCCGACTGGCTGCGGGAGATGGCACCACCGGAGGGTGCGCCCCCACAGGCCGCACCGCCAGCAGCCGAGGCCGCGCCGGAGGAAGCAATCCCCGCGACGCCCGCCCCGGCCCCGGCCGAGGTCCCCGACTGGCTGCGGGAGATGGCACCACCGGAGGGTGCACCCCCACAGGCCGCACCGCCAGCAGCCAAGGCCGCGCCGACGGAGGTCCCGGAGTGGCTGAGCGGACTTGAGGCAGAGCCCGCTCCTCCTTCTGCCCCGACGACTCCCGCCTTTGAAGGAGTAACCCCACTCCTTCCACCTGAACCCGGGACTGGAGTAGCCGAGGCGGAGGGCCTGGCACGCGCGGAGATCCCCGGCTGGTTAGAGGTCCTGCGTCCACGCCCTGAGGCAACCGAGGCACCCGCTGAGGAGGGGCCGCTGGAGACTGAGGGGCTACTGGAAGGGCTGCGTGGCGTCATCCCCCCAACATTGGCTATTGAGGTGCCTGCCGTCCGTGAAAGCGCACTGTCACCGGAAATCAGCGAGGTGAGCGTAGCCCGGGCACAGTTGCTCCAAAGCCTGCTGGCCCGGCCGGTCGAGACGCCGCGACCGACAGCGCGCAAGCGGGGCATCAGCATGGGCGAACGAGCCCAGCGCTGGCTGGTGGCGGCCGTGCTCGTCATAGCCGTCGGGGGTATGCTGATGGCGCCGCTGATCATACCGCGGGAGGATATTCCGACCCTGACAAAGCCGGCCGAAGCCCCCGAAGCGGGTAGAAGGATAGAATTCCAGCGCTTGAAAAGGATGCACGACGTCATCCAAGATGTGCATGCGGGGGACGCTGTCCTGGTCGCCTTCGAGTACGGGCCAGCGGAGGCGGAGGAACTCAACCTGGTGGCAGAACCGATCCTGCGGCACCTGCTTGATCAGGGGGCACACATCTCCGTCGTCAGCACGCGACCCGAGGGAAAGACAGTGGCAGCAAGGCTGTTGAGCGGCATTATCGCATCCGAGGAACGGTACACAGAGACACAGTACGCGCGGTCGGACTACCGACCAGGCGGTGCTACAGGCGTCTCACAACTGTTGACCAATGCTAGTACCCCCCCCCATACGCCCCCCGAACTGATTCTCGTGTTGACCGCTCAGCCTGGGCCACTGCGCTGGTGGGTCGAGCAGAGCCGACTTCAGGCACGGGGCGAAGGTGCCCCTGCAATTGTGGCAGGTTTGAGCGCAGCCCTGGAGCCAGCCGCCAGCCCATACCTGGACGTCAGTGCGGGACAACTGGAGGGAGCGATCAACGGGTTGGGCGGAGCAGCCGCCTACGAAATGCATCGTGGATCGGCAGGGCGGGCCACTCAGCGACTTAACGCCCTGGCAGTGGGGCACATCGCCATCGTCGGCCTGATGACCCTCGGTGCAGTCCTCTACGCCCTCGGTGGCTCGCGCAGGAGGAAAAAGTGACACCCGAGATACTCGAAACTGCTGGCCTGGTGCTGGGAGCGGTGTTGACGCTCATGATCTTCAGTTATCTATTGGGTGATAATCTTCTTTACCGGCTGGCATTACACCTCTTCATCGGCGCGCTGATGGGCTACTCCTTCGGCATCGTGCTGCGCGAGATCTTCATCCTCAAGGTATTGGCCCAGCTCGTGGGCAAAGAGTACATCATGGTGGCCCCTCTGACGTTGGGCATCTTGTTGCTTATCAAGGGCTTACCCAGGCATGCCTACATAGGGAACTTCTCTGTTGCCTACCTCGTCGGCGTTGGGACAGCGGTGGCACTGAGTGGTGCATTGCTAGGCACCCTCGTCCCGCAGATCGGGGCGACAGGCCGTGCTCTGAGTCCCGCCTCGCTAGCATCGTTCCGCGCGGGGCCACTGGACGGTCTGCTGATCGTCGTGGGCACGATCTGTACATTGATGGCCTTCAACTTCACCGTGCCAAGAAAGCAGCGAGGATTAACAGGGGTGTGGACACGGGGCGTCAGAGCGTTGGCGTGGGTAGGGCGCGTGTTCTTGACCTTCGCTTTTGGCGTCGCCTTTGCCGGGGCACTAACAGCATCCCTCTCGATCTTCATCGGCCGTATTCAACACCTCATTGACATCTTCACCAACATCTATTTTCGTGTGATAGGCGGCTAGCGAGAGGCAACGATGACAGAAGAGCAACGCATTGATTCGATCCTATTGGCTGATTGCGGCACGGTAATGACCAAAGCCGTGTTGCTTGAGCAGGTGGCCGGGCAATACCGCTTCGTCGCGCAGGGTGAGACCCCTACCACGGCGGAGTACCCCTGGTCCGATGTGGCGGCCGGCATCCATCACGCCGTCGAGCGGATTTCCGAAGCCACAGGCCGGCACTTCTTCGACACGAGCGGCAATCTGATCTCCCCTGAACTGGCAGGTGGGCAGGGGGTAGGCATGTTCGCCGCGACTGTCAGCGCCAGCCAGCCGCTACAGGTCGTGTTGGCTGGCCTGGTGCGTGATCTGAGCGTCGCCAGTGCTGAGCGGGCAGCAGCCGGCACTTACTCACTGGTCAAGGCGATCCTGGCCAATGATGGCCGAGAAGGAGGCCTGAGCGGCGAGGAGCGCGTGCGCACGATTCTTGACGCTGCGCCCGACGTGATCTGCATCGCCGGGGGTATAGAGGATGGCGCAGTGACACCGGTGCTTGAACTGGTGGAGACAGTAGCCCTGGCCTGCTCAATGATGGACACAAGCGTGCGCCCCCGATTGCTCTACGCGGGCAATTCCCGGCTGCGCCAGCGAGTGGTAAACATCGTGGGGGGACAGGCCGACCTGCGCGTCGCCGACAATGTGCGGCCCACTTTGACGGAAGAGAACCTGCTCAGCACCCAGGCGGAACTGGACACGCTCTATGTGCAGGACAAGATGGGGCTGCTGCCAGGTATTGATGCCGTAAGTGGCTGGAGCCCAGCGCCACCCACACCAACTGCTCACGCCCTTGGCCGGCTGGTGCAGTATCTGTGGCACCTGGGTGACCCCTCAAGGGGTGTGCTGGGTGTGGACGTGGGTGCCGCTAACACGACGGTGGCCGCCGTCTTTGATGGACAACCTTGCCTGGCAATACGTGGTGATCTGGGCATCACCTTCGGCGGGGAACAACTGCTACAAGAGCGAGGTGCCAAAACCATCACCCGTTGGCTACCCGAACCGATGAATAGCGACGAGGCACGTGGGTTGCTCATCAACAAGGAGATGCGTCCGGTCAGTATCCAGCAGGAGCCACGCGAGTTGTGGCTGGAACAGGCATTGGCACGCGAAGCGATCCGCATGACACTGGAGGTAGCCCGCCCAGGCTGGAAGCCCGGCGCTGCACGGCCCTATTCCCACCTCCTGCCATTGTGCGACACTATTGTCGTCAGCGGCGGGATACTGGCACACGCGCCACGCCCCGGTCAGGCGGCCTTGATCGCGTTGGACAGTCTGGAACCTATTGGGGTCAGCACACTAGTGTTGGACGCTTACGGACTGGCACCAGCATTGGGAAGCGTTGCGGCAGTCAAGCCGCTGGCAGCGGTAGAGGCGCTGGACAGCGGGGTCCTCGTCAATCTGGCGACCGTGGTTACGCCAGTCGGGCATGCGCGTCGTGGGGACCTAATCCTCAAGGTGAGGGTGACTTACGACGACGGCAGCACGTTCAGCGTAGAGGTGCATTACGGCGACCTGGAAGTGCTGCCCTTGCTGCCCGGTCAGCAGGCAGTACTGGAACTGCGCCCACTGCGCCACTTCGACGTAGGCCTCGGCGGGCCAGGGAAAGCCGGCAAACGGCGCGTGAGCGGTGGGTTGGTCGGACTGATCATTGATGCCCGTGGACGCCCACTGCGCTTCCCGAGAGCCCCGAAGCAGTGCCAGTTACAGATGCGACAATGGCTGTGGGACATGGGAGGATAAGCGAATTGCGAAATGTACTACCCTTTTGAGACTCGGGTTACTCCCTTAACCAGCGTGCGCCATAAGCGGACGTTGCCCGCGCCGGGTGAAGTGTTTGCACGTGTCGGGGATCGAGTTGAGCCCACGCAGGTTGTAGCGCGTGTGAACCTGCCTGGCGATTTCCGTGTCCTGCCAGTAGCGCGTTTATTAGGCGTCCCTATCTCCCAGGTCAGGCGCCACCTGCGCGTCAGTCTGGGCGATGAGGTGCGGCAGGGCCAGGTAGTCGCCAGGCGACGTGGTCTGATCGCACGATCTGTCAAGTCACCCATAGATGGTGCGGTGACGGCCAGTGGTGGTGGGCGCATATTGATCGAGGCACAGCCCACTACATTCGACCTGCGCGCCTATGTCTACGGCACGGTGAGCAACGTGCTGGAGCACTATGGTGTGGTCATTGAGACGATGGGGGCTGTAATCCAGGGAGTATGGGGAGCAGGAGGTGAGAGTTTGGGCGTGATTAAGTGCATGGTGAAAAGCCCTGACCAGCCGCTGCGAGGCAAAGCCATTGACCCCTCCTGCCACGGGACGGTCCTGGTCGGCGGTGCTGGGCTAAACGAGGGTGCACTTGAACGAGCCCAGGAACTCCAGGTGCGAGGCATCGTGGTCGGCGGGCTGGCACCCGAGTTGATCTCACAGGTGAAGGAGTTGCCCTTCCCTGTCATCGTCACTGAGGGCATCGGGACAGTGCCTATGTCAATGCCTATCTTCCGCCTGCTCGCGACTAACGACGGACGGGAGGCCTCGATCAGCGGACAGGTCCAGCCACGCTGGGATATAGTGCGCCCCGAGATCGTCATCCCGCTGCCAGCCGAGACACTGCCGCCAGCCCAGACGCAGCCCGGGACACCGCTGGCGGTGGGAACACCGGTGCGGATGGCACGAGCGCCCTATATGGGCGCCGTGGGCACAGTAGTGGCGCTCCCTGCCCACCCCCGCCGCATTGAGACAGGGGCCAGGGTACGCGGTGCAGAAGTGGACCTAGGTCAGGGGGCACCAATCTTCGTCCCCCTGGCGAATCTGGAGGTTTTGCGCTAGGCCCCGCTAGCCACCTGGAACGTTAGGCAACTCATTGGAGCAAGAGGCCGGCTCAAGGAGGCAAGAGTGGAAGATCTCGAATTATATGCAGATGAAGAGGAAGAGGCAGCAGAGGAAGAAGGAGCCAATCGCACCTTCATCATTCTCGTAGGAACGCTGGGCGGCCTGTTCGTGCTGGGCGTCTGTGCCATCGCCGTCTGGGCACTCTGGCTCGGCCCTCAGAGGAAAGCAGGCATTGAGGCACAGAACCAGATCACCCTGGCCACCAACACAGCGGTGGCGGCGGTGGCAGCGGAAACGGGTGCTGAGACGGCTACCATCTCACCTACAGACACGGCCACCGTGGCCCCGACCGATACCCCCCGGCCAACTTCGACACAGCCTCCCACGGCTATGGCAGCACCAACGACAGCGACACCTGGAGAGGTAGCCGAGGCACCTACTCCCACGGCAACCCGCCGGCCGACGGCCACGCCCAGGTCGGGCGGCGAAGGAGTCCCGAACACGGGCATCGGTGCGCTGGGGGCCAGTGCATTGGCAGTGGGACTGATCTTCCTGTTAATCGTGGTGCGCCGTATGCGCCGGGCTATGTAGTGCCGGATGGACAGCGAATTGGTGCAGGTACTGTGGTCGCTGTTGACCAATCCGAACGTTGTCTACGTCCTACTCATCGTCGGGTTGTGGGCAACGGCAGCGGCGTTTTGTGTGCCCGGCACTGGCATGTTGGAAGTCGCAGCGGTTATCTGTCTGGTGCTGGCAATAGCGGGACTGACGCAGTTGCCGGTCAACGTCATAGGCGTGATCCTGATCGTCGTCGCGGGCGTGCTGTTCGTCGTGGACCTCAAGGTACAGAGCGTGGCGATGACGGTGGGAGCAGCAGCGTCATTTGTGCTGGGATCAGTGTTTCTCTTCCCCCCGGCCGAGGGTGCACTGCGGCTCTCACCCTGGTTGATCGGGGGTGTGACGCTGGCCTCGCTTGGCTTCTTCGCAGTAGCGCTTTCCGCTGCGATACGTGTCCAGCGATTGCGTGCTAAGGTGGCTGCAGACGCCATCGTCGGCAAAAGAGGCATGGTCACCACGCCCATTGACCCCGTGGGCACAGTGCAGGTGCAGAGCGAACTATGGACGGCGATCGCTGATAAACCCATCGGCGTGGATGAGAAGATAGAAATCATAGCCGTGGAAGGACTCAGGGTGCGCGTGACGCGCGTGGGTTCAACTCAACAAAGGAGGCAGTGAGATGGAATGGTTTACGTTACTCATGTTTCTCTTCCTGGGCGGTTTTGCCCTGCTGGTCGTCCTGTCCTCGATGATCCGCATCGTGCGCGAGTACGAGCGGCTGGTGGTCTTCCGGCTGGGACGGTATGTCGGCTTGAAGGGCCCAGGACTGGTGCTGCTGATTCCCTTCATTGATAAAGCCGTCAAGGTGGATCAGCGTGAGCAGTTTATGGAGATCCCTCACCAGATCTGCATCACCAAGGATAATGCGCCTATCGGGGTCGAATTCCTGATCTATCAGAAGGTGGTTAACCCCGAGTTGAGCGTGCTGCGGGTGGGCGACTTTACGCGGGCCTCAGTGGGCATTGCCACGACGACGCTGCGCGCCGTCATCGGCGACATCTCGCTTGACGATGTGCTGGCCCAGCGGGAGCGCATCAACCAGGCGCTGCGGGTCAAACTGGACGAGGTAACGGAACGCTGGGGCGTGAAAGTCACGGCGGTAGAGATCCGCGAGATTGAGCCGCCGCGGGAGGTCCAGGAGGCTATGAACCGGCAGATGGCGGCAGAGCGGAACCGGCGCGCGACGGTGACGGAGGCCGACGGCAAGCGGGAGGCCGCCATCAAAGTCGCTGAGGGCGAGAAGCAAGCCTCCATCCTGAAAGCCGAGGGCCAGAAACGGGCGACGATCCTGGCAGCCGAGAGTGCTCGGGCTGCACAGGCGCTGCGGGCCGAGGGCTTCGGCGTAGCGCTAAAGGAAATCTGGGAGGCAGCAAGCCAGGTGGATCCCAACACGATGATGCTACAGTACTTCGAGACGCTGAAGCAACTGGGGACAAGCCCGGCGACAAAGTTCATTTTCCCGATGGAGTTCACCGGCCTGTTAAAATCGTTCGTCGAGGCGCAGGAGAAAGAGCGAGTCCCAGACTGAGAACCGGTTGAGAACCGGAGTGAAAGCAGAGGGCCAGCCTCGCCGGGAGGCTGGCCCTCGTGCGTCCGAGGCCCGTATAACGCTACTGCCCCCTCTTCAACTCGACGCTGGTGATAGCGTAGAACCAAACCAGCGAGGCAGATATCCCGTAGTGGTCAATTGGCTCCGGGAATCGTCCGCGTTCTCATCCAAAGCGCCCGGTGATATAGTCCTCGGTACGCTGGTCGCGGGGCTTGGTGAACAATTGCCCGCCTGGCCCCTCCTCAACCAGCCCCCCCTGCAACATGAAGACAGCGTGATCGGCCACCCGGGCAGCCTGCTGTACGCTGTGGGGAACAATGACGATCGTGTAGCGCTGCTTCAGCGCCTGCAGGCTGGCCTCAACCTTGGCGGTCGAGATGGGATCCAGCCCTGAGGTCGGTTCGTCGAGCAGGATCACCTCCGGCTCCAGCGCCAACGTGCGAGCCAGGCACAGCCGCTGCTGCTGTCCGCCCGAAAGCGCGGTGGCCGGCTCGTCCAGCCGATCCTTCACCTCATCCCACAGCGCCGCCGCCCGCAGGCTGCGCTCGACCAGTTCGTCCAGCCTGGCACGATCGCGTACGCCCGCCAGTTCTGGCCCATAGGTCAGGTTCTGCCGGATACTCATCGGCAGCGGGACCGGGGTAGCGAAAACCATCCCCACGCGCCGGCGCAGCGCGTGCACGTCCACCCCCGGTGCATAGATATCCTCGCCGTCCAGTAAGACGCGGCCCTCCAGACGCCGCCCCGGGATCAGATCGTTGAGCCGGTTCAGGAGCCGCAACAGCGTGGACTTCCCCCCGCCCGCCGGGCCAAAGACGGCGGTGATTTCGCGTGGGTAGATGCACAGGCTAATGTCACACAGCGCCTGGACGCCGTCTTCGTAGGTGTAGGAAACCCTGTCCAACAAGAATTTAGGTGATTCTGCCATTTGCGGTTCACCATTGTCGGTGACGACGGAAGCGACTGCGCGTTATCGCCGCCAGCACATTCATCGAAAGCACGAAGACCAAGAGCACCAGTGCCGTACCATACTGGATGCGCACCGGCATCCCTGGTACCTGGGTGCTGATGACGAACAGGTGATACGGCAGTGCCATCGTCTGGTCGAAGATGGAGCGGGGCAAGCGTGGCAGGAAGAAGGCCGCGACGGTGAAGAGGATCGGCGCGGTCTCCCCCGCGGCCCGCTCCAGCCCCAGGATAACGCCGGTGAGGATGCCCGGCAGCGCCTGGGGCAGCACGACGCGCCGGACGGCCTGCCAGCGCGTACCTCCCAGCGAGAAGTTGACTATGCGAAAGGGCTGCGGCACCGCCCGCAGCGCCTCCTCGGCCGTGCTGATGATGACCGGCAGGGTCATGATCGCCAGCGTCAGCGATCCGGCCAGGATGGAGGTACCAAACCGGAGGAAGATAACGAACAGCCCCAGGCCAAAAAGGCCGTAGACCACCGAGGGCACCCCTGCCAGGTTGATGATCGCCAGCCGGATGAGGCGGGTGAAGAGCGTGTCGCGGGCGTACTCCGCCAGGTAGATCGCGACCGCCACACCCACCGGCACGGCGAAAACGGCGGTGCCCAGCGTCAGGAGCAGCGTGCCGACGATGGCCGGCCAAAGGCCACCGGCCCGCATCCCATCGCGGGGCATCGCGGTGACAAACTCCCATGAGATGGCAGGTGCGCCCTGGACGACGATGTAGCCTACCAGCAGCAGGATAGGCAGCACCACTACGGCGGTAGAGAGTGTGAGGAAGGCAAAGCCGATTCTTTGATACACTTGTCTGGACATCATTTAGTCACAGGGTAAGATGCAGGATGCAAGATGCAGGATGCAGGATGCAGGATGCAGTCATTGCTTGCAGTGTCGCCTTTGTTGGTCGGACGAGAGGACAAGGGCGGCCACAATCTCGTCGAGCAGTTGAACGCGGTGCTCGAACACCTCGGGACTCAGAAAGCGACGACCGCGATAGTACCAACCTCGGGACTCACGGGCAGAGCCAAGCGCGACACGCTGGAAGTAGGCGTTCTCTTTGCCGAAGCCGCGCTCGTGGCCTTCCTCGATGTTGGCGCAAATGGAGCCCACGCTCCTGATCAGTTGTTTGGCTATTACCCTGCCACGCGGGTCTTTTATCATCCGGTCGGTATCTTCCCACACCAGGTCAGAGAGCAGGAGTGCCTTGGGATAGACCCGGAAGTTCCAGAGAGGGTCCTGCTTGATACTCTCCGGAACCTGCGCCAGCCACTCCTCATAATTGAACCCTGCCATCCTTTGCCTCCTGCTTCTTGCCCCCTGCTTCTTGCCTCCTGCCTCTTGCCCCCTGCCCCTTGTCTCCTGCACCTCATCACGACAACAATCTCCCGTACCGCTTCCCCTGCCGGAAAATCGTCCACGCGGCGACCAGGTTGATGACGAAGGTGACGAGAAAGAGCGCCAGGCCGACGGCGAACAGGACGTGATAATGGGTGCTCCCCTGGGCTACCTCGCCCATCTCGGCGGCGATGGTCGCCGTCATCGTGCGCACTGGCCTCAGGAACGAGTCGAACGTGAGCGGCATGCGCGCCGCGTTGCCCGTGACCATCATCACCGCCATCGTCTCGCCGATGGCTCGCCCCACCCCCAGCATCATCGCCGTCAGGATGCCGGAGCGGGCCGCCGGCACCGTCACCCGCCAGATCGTCTGCCAGTGGGTGGCCCCCAGTGCCAGCGCCGCGTCGCGGTAGGACTTGGGCACGGCATCCAGCGCATCCTCGGCCACGCTGATGATGGTCGGCAGCGCCATGTAGCCCAACATCACCGCGCCGGACAGCGCGGTCAGGCCGGTCGGAGCACCCAGGTGCTCGCGGATCAGCGGCGAGACGACCAGCATCCCCAGGAAGCCCAGCACCACTGAGGGGATGCCGGCGAGGACCTCAATGAAGGGCTTGAGGATCTCGCGCACCCAGCGGGGAGATACCTCGGCGATAAAGACCGCCGTCAGCAGCCCCAGCGGCAGGCTGATGACCGCCGCCCCCAGCGTCACCATGAGCGATCCCAGCACCAACGGCAGGAGGCCAAAGTGTCCCTCGTTGGGATACCAGCGGGTCTGGAGCAGGTCGCGCAGCGGAACCTCGAGGAACGTCGCGCCGCCCTCGCGCAGCAGGAACAAAAAGATCAGCGCCAGGAAGAGAATAACCAGGACGCCGGTCACGCGGATCAGGCGCTCGATGATGTATTCGGAGAAGGAAGTATGTTTCATTGCTGAATTTCCGGTTTCTCTAGCGCCGCCTGTTTACAGCGGCACGGTGCGCACCGGCCTGAAGAGCCGGTGCTGAGCCGGCTTGCAATCCAGCACCGCCTGTTTACGGCGGTGCAACCCTTGACCTAACCACCTGTTGCTAATGGCACGAAACCTAACTCAGCCACAATCGCCTGCCCTTCCGGTGAGTGAATCCAGGCCAGGTATTCAGCGATGGCCCCTTGCGGCTCTCCGGCGGTGTACATATAGAGATCGCGGGCGATGGGATAGCTCCCGTCGTTGACCGTCTCGACGGTCGGTAGCACGAACGGGCCTTCCGGGCTGGCAGCGACGGCGATGGTCTTTTGGTCGGGAGTGACGTACCCCAGCCCGTCGTAGCCGATGGCATTGGGGTTCTGGCGCACCTCGGCGCCGATCCCCTCCGACGAGGGCATCAGCAGCGTGTTGGGCGAAAAGAGCGTCGGGGCGTGTTTATCTCCCAATCGCACCACCTGCTCCAAGAAGTAGACGTGCGTGCCAGAGTTCGACTCCCGCGAGAGGAGCACGATGGGCCGGTCGTCCCCCCCCACCTCCGACCAGTTGGTGATCTGACCGCTGAAGATGTCCGAGAGTTGCTGGAGCGTGAGGCGCTCCACCAGGTTGGAGGGGTGGACGACGACGGCGATGGCGTCGCGGGCAACGACATGTTCGACCGGCACGATGCCATTGTCCTGGGCTGCCTCTATCTCCTCCGGCTTCATACGGCGGGAGGCATTGGCGATGTCCACCGTGCCGTTCACCAGGCCGGCGATGCCGGTGCCGGAGCCCCCCCCGGTCACGGCGATGCGCACGTCGGGGTGGTGTGCCTGATACGTCTCCACCCAGGCCAGCGCCAGGTTGACGATCGTGTCGGAGCCGACATTCTGGATGGCGACGCCAGGTGCTCCCGCTTCCCCTTCAGCCGGGCGGCAGGCGACGAGCAAACCGAGCAGGATGCAGACGATGAAGGGCTTACGCATGCCGCGCAGATTATAACACCAGTGGCTCAGGCAGGCAACTGACCAATGACCAATGAATTTTTGTCAGAGCCGCGATTCGTGAAGAGTACGGGGATCGAGTGCCAGGTCGCCCAGGTGGATAGCATCCACGCCTGTCAGCGAGGGAAGAGGGGTATATAGCGTAACCGCGTTACGGCCCGGGTCGCTGGCGACGACAATGCCCAGCGCCAGCGCGAATCCCTCGCTGTCCTCCAGTGCCACCAGCCGGTGAGGGGTGAAGGCGGGAGTCGGAAAGACGGCCAACCGGTGCCACGCCGCCTCTAACGTATGGGCCCCCTCGAAGTAGCGGCGAAAAAGAGCAACACGGTGCTCCTGGCGGATGGGCACCTCACGACGCCGGGCGGCCCACGAGGCCGGGAGGTCTATCACGCGCGTGCGGCGGCTATGGCGCAGTGGGAGCAGCAGGTGCTCCAACTCGCTTCCGCGCTGGATGCCCACGACCACGGTGGGCTGCAGCAGTTCTACCTTCGCACGCTTGAGTTCACCACCGCCATAGGCCGGGTCCACCAACCCGGTCGTGTCGAACAGAATGGCGGTGGCTCCTTCCCCGCGTGCCTTGCGCACCAGCCTATGTGCGCCAACGAGGGTGGGCAGCATATGGCGGCGCGGGGAGACGTCGCCGACGAAGGTGCGAAAGCGCGGGCCAGCGGGCGGGAAACCGTCGTCGCCGGGCTCGCCCAGCGCCAGCGTCATCGTCGTCGGCGGGCCGAGCGTAGCCTGGCCGACGTCCCCGTCTATGAAGGCGATCCGCTCGTGGTGAGCGCAAAGACGGCGGTAGAGGTAGCGGGCGAAGGTGGATTTGCCCGTATCCGGCGCGCCGACGATGAGCAGCGTGCCGCTCAGCGCGGAGAGCGTGATCCGTTTCCAGGCAGGGGGAATTTCGACGCGTATATCATTCATTCCTCGTTCTCTGCCTCTACGATGCCCGCTCAAGTTGCCAGAGGATGAAGCGCACCCGCTGGGACCAGGCCCTGGCAATGTTCCACAACAGCCGGGTGCCCAGTATGGCGTCATCCTCGCACAGGGCCAGCAGCCGGTCCCGTTCCAACGCCAATACCATAGCTCCCTCTGGGCCGGCGACCAGGTCGGCGCTGCGCAGTCCCTGGTCCAGCATAGCGAGTTCGCCGACGAGCCGGCCGGGCTTCGAGATGTCCCGGCGGCGAGGATTCTTGGGCCCCTGTCCGGGATGCTCTGGGTCGCTCCAGACTTCCACTGTGCCAGCTTGTACGATGTACAGCTCGTTGCCAGCCTCGTCGGCACTGACGATGTTGACATGGGGGGGATAAACGCGCTGTCGGAATTGGGCTGCCAGGCGGGTGCGCTGGGCCAGGTTCAGGTTGTTCCCAACGTCGGAGTGGGCCAGGAACTGCGCCACCTCGCGAATCCGCATAAATTCCTCGTCATCGACAGGGGTGTGAAGTTCGTTGCTGAACAGTGGAAGGCCGAGGAAGGAAGCAATCTGGCGGCGGGTGATATCAGGTGTCTCGAAGTGGGCCCAGTGTCCGGCCTTTGGAATGATGCGCAGGTCAGCCTCGGGCCACTCGTCGGCTACCACGCCAGCATCTCGCAAGGGGACCGTGTTGTCCTCTGCCCCCCACAACACCAGGGAGGGCGCTTCGACCTGGCTCAGCCGGCCGCGCAGGTCACCCTCGCGCATGGCGAAGAAGCATTCGGCTCGCACCCGGCCCTGACCACGCCGGCGGACATCGGCCCGCAGGCGCTTATAATCATCTTCAGTGATCCCGGTGCGCTCGGCAAAGGAGGCCGGACGCATCAGGCGGTCGGTGATGCCCACCATCAACCGTTCGAAGGTGGACACGATCAGGCTACCCAACCCAAAGCGTTCCAGAAGGGTAATCGGCGAGACAACCAGATTGATGTATGGCGATAGGCGGCCGCTGATGGTTGGGCCAATCAAGACCATGCGCTCGACCAGGACCGGGTAGCGCAAAGCCATGGTCAGGCTGATCATGCCCCCCATCGAGTGACCTACGAGCACAACCGGGCCGTCGGTCACCTCCTCAATGAAATCAGCCAGTAAATCTGCATAGGCAGGGATCGTCACGCGTTCGGGCAGGGGCGGCGATTTGCCGAAGCCGGGCAGGTCAACGGCAATAGCCTGGAAGCGCTGGCTCAACAGCCCGAGCAAAGGTGACATAGCATACCACGAGCTTGACCAGCCGTGGATCAACAGCGCCACCTGGCGGTTTGGCTGGCCCTCTTCAACAGCATAAATCTGCTGCCCATTGATTGTGTGAAGCGTCACGACATCCTCCTCACTCCATTCCGATCAGAGAGGATCTGCAGCCCCAATTTGAGTCTGTAACTGAACCTGTAACTCTGATTTTAGCGCGAAGTGTGAGGCCGTGAGGTTACAATTCCGTTACAATACAAGAACGGAATGCACCATCCATCCTGGCTGCTGACATTTGATGACCAGTCGCCTGCCATAGGATGGCGCTCACGACTGGCTTGACAAAAATGCCGAGTTGATGTATCTTCTTAGTAGATACACGAAAGGAGATATTGCTATGAGAACGCGAGTGCAAAAATGGGGCAATAGTTTGGCCCTACGCATCCCCAAACCTTTTGCCATTGAAATCGGGTTGCAGCGGAATTCGCCAGTTGAAGTGTCGCTGGTGGATGGGCAGTTGGTCATCGTACCGGTTGTCGAGCCCGCCCTGACACTCGAACACCTGTTGGCGCAAGTAACTGAAGACAATTTGCACGGTGAAATCGAGACCGGCCCTGCGGTGGGGAAAGAGGCGTGGTGATTCCGATGGCCTATATTCCTGAACGTGGTGACGCGGTCTGGATCACCTTGAATCCACAAGCAGGGCATGAACAAGCGGGGCGGCGGCCGGCTGTGGTACTCTCGCCAGCAACCTACAATGGCAAGGTGGGGCTGGCGATTCTCTGTCCCATCACGAGACAAATCAAAGGATACCCGTTTGAGGTGCGGATACCGAACGGGTTAGCTGTCAGTGGAGTGATATTGGCTGACCAAGTCAAGAGCTTGGATTGGCGTGTCCGCGAGGCGGAGCTAGCGGGCACATTACCGGCCGCAACGGTGGTCGAGGTGCTGCAAAAACTCAATACGCTGTTATCCAGGTAGTTGTTATGGTTGTAGACTGTACTGGGCACAGCCAGGCCGCCCAGTTATGGTTGCCGGGGCATTTGAACTAAGAATCGCCGAAAAAGTGTCCAATCTCAGGGGTTCACTTCAACGCCTACTCAGGTACTGGGTGCGGGTCTCTTCTTGATCGTCCTCCGCAGCCAGGAGACAGGTGCTGGTTCGTACTCGCGTACCATGAGTACCGAGCAAGACGCTCTATCCGCTACCTGGTCAGGGATGGAGCCGAAAAGCATGTCCCTCAGGAACCATTCCTCCGAAGCCCCGATGACGATCAAGTCGTACCCCGCCTGACCTTCTGTCTGTACGGACTCCGCCAGGATACCTTCCACAATGGAGTCGCTGCGTTTCAAACTGAATGTCACCTCTTCGGGAATCACTCCCAGCACATCCTCGGCCAACTGGCGCAGGACGTCCACTTC
Source organism: uncultured Anaerolineales bacterium (assembly GCA_964653285.1). GTDB lineage: Bacteria > Chloroflexota > Anaerolineae > B4-G1 > B4-G1 > CAZZEX01. The sequence goes on along the minus strand of CAZZEX010000010.1, from coordinate 803 downwards.
CACTTCCATATCCACCTCGCCTGCTTCGGGGATAATACGTAACGCTGTCAGGGAACCTCCCTCGGCTTTGGCAATGTCCCATGCCAACCGTAAGGCCAAACGGGTGTGGGGTCCACCGCCGACCGGGACGAGCACGTGTTTGATGTCTCCCACCTCCCGGGCACGCAGCACGGCCACGTCGCACCTCGCGCCGTGCACCACATCCTTGACCACGCTCCCCGTCACCCGCTGCGTTGTCAGCTGGCCATGCCAGCCCATCAGGATCAGCCCCACGCCACCCCGGGCCTCGGTCACGCCCAGGACGCCGGACGAGATACCCCGCGCCGCCCGTAGCAGGGTGCGCACCGGCACGCCCTGTTCGTGGGCATAGTCCGCCACCCGTTTGAGCAGTGCCTTGCGCCTGCTCTCTTGCCTATCTAGAATGTCCTGGGCCAAATCCAACGGGGTCGCTGCTGGTACCTTGACCACAGACAGAGCGGCGAGTGTTGATTCCTCCCTGGCCTGACCCACGATGACTGCCATCTTGATCAGGCTCTCGGCGGCCAGGGGGTTGGCCACCGACACCAGGATCTCGCGACGGGCCGCCTCCACCGTCTGGGCCGTGACCTCCACCGCCCGGCCCACCGGGTAGCGCAACTGGTAGACAAGCAGCCCTAACGCCAACAGCCCGCCACCCAGAGCCAGAGCCCCCGGCTCGATGAACGCTCCCATCAGCACACAGGCGCTGGCGGCGATGAGGGGAAAAGCAGGATAGAAGGGTACCTTGAAGGGACGCTGTTGCTCCGGGAACTTGCGCCGTAACC
>CAZZEX010000009.1:0-75502 GCA_964653285.1 uncultured Anaerolineales bacterium | reverse complement strand
CCCTATTTTACCTCAAGAGGAGCATCTATCAAAATCCATGTGTTCAAGTACTAGTTCTCACGTTGCCCGCTCCGCCGTGCTGGTCGCTCTCTTCTTCGCCGCCGACAAACTGCTGGGGCTGGTGCGCGACGCTGCCATCGGCCACGCCTTCGGTGCCTCCGCTGAACTCGATGCCTACTACGCCGCTTTCGAACTCCCTGACGGGCTCTTCACCGTCGTCGCGGGGAGCGCGATGGCGACCGCTCTCATCCCCATTCTCTCCGCCCGCATCGTCCAGGGCGACCGGGAGGGAGTCTGGCGGCTAGTCTCGGCGGTGATCAACTGGGCGCTCCTGATCGTGGCGGGGGTGAGTTTAGTGGCGGCCATCTTCGCCCCCCAGGTCGTCCGCGCCGTCGCTCCAGGCTTTGATGCTGAGCGGATGGCTCTGGCGGCACGGCTGATGCGGCTGGTACTGCTCCAGACCGTCATCTCCAGCGCCGGCGGCATCGTGATGAGCGTGCTGCAAGCCCACCAGCATTTCCTGCTTCCCGCCGCCGCCCCGATTTGCTACACGCTGGGCCGCATCGCGGGGGCGCTGTGGCTGGCCCCGCGCTGGGGTATCTTCGGACTGGCGTGGGGGGGGCTGGTGGGGACCGTGGGCCACTTTCTGATCCAGACGCCTGGGCTGATCCGCTACCGCGCCCGCTGGTGGCTCACCCTGCGTCATCCCGACCTGCGAGCGGTGCTGGCGCTGATGGGGCCGCGGGCGCTGGGCCTGGGGGCCACCTACCTGAATTTCGTGCTGCCCACTTTTCTGGGCTCGCATCTTCCGGCAGGGGCGATCTCTGCCTACGAGTACAGTTGGCGGCTGATGCAGTTCCCGGAGACGGTCATCGGCACGGCGCTGGGGCTGACCGTCTTCCCGACGCTGGCTGAGCGGGCCAACGCGGGCGACCGGGATGGGCTGCGCCGCACGGCCTCTTGGGCGTTGCGGCTGGTGCTGGCGCTCGCAGTGCCGGCGGCGGTCGGACTACTCGTGCTGGGCCGCCCGCTGACAGCGCTCTTTTTCCAACGTGGCGAGTTCGACGCGACCGCCACCGACCGGGTCTACTGGGCGCTGCAGTTCTTCGCCTTGGGATTGGCGGCCCACAGCGCGCTGGAGGTGGTCAGCCGGCTGTTCTACGCCCAGCGGGATATGTGGACGCCGTTCTGGGCGGCGCTGGGTGGGCTGGCGATGAACGCAGGGCTGGGGTGGTTGCTGCTGCCGTATCTGGCCCACGGCTCCATCGCCCTCTCCAACTCCCTGGGGGCTGGCCTGCAGGTGATGATCCTGCTGCTGGTAGCGCAGTGGCGGCTGGGTGGAATCGAGGGGCGGGCATTGGGTGCGTCGCTGGCGCGGACGGGGGCTGCGTCGGCGCTGATGGGGGGGGCGGTGGTCGTTTTCTGCACGCTGCTGCCCGATGCGGGGCTGCTCGTGACTGGCACGAGCGGGCTGGCGGTGGGGGCTGCGACCTACGCGCTGGCGGCGCTCCTGCTGGGCAGCGAGGAGGTGCGCGAGTTCCTGGGGCTGCTGCTAAGACGAGCCGGTTGAACGACGAGTGTCTGCTCATGGCGCGCTTCTATGCGCCAGCGAACTTCTCACGCACGAGTGTTGCCAGTCGTCCTGCATCTTCCGGTGAAGCAGCAACTTCATCGTGTGTAATGATACACCTCACAATCTGTTCAATCGTCCGTTGCACCTCTCCATGGTGTGCCATCTTTGACCTCCGGTCAGGGGATAGCAAATGCGCCTATCACATAGTATGCGCGGGAACGGCTGTGCCTGCGCGTCTGTTCCTGGAGCGCAGGTGAGCGGCTCACGCCGACCGCAGCGTGAGGACGTTCACCTCGGGTGGACAGTTGAAGCGCACCGACCACGACGAGCCCGCGCCTCGGCTGACGTAGACCTGCGTCCCTGCTACCTGCACCAGTCCGCCGCCAAACAGTTGTCCGTACCGTGACGGGAGACGCGGCGCGCCAACCAGCGGCAACCGCACCTGGCCGCCGTGGGTGTGGCCCGAGAGCACCAGGTGGATCGGGCGGTGTGCCGTCTCCCTGGCAAAGACCGGCCCCATCGCGAAATCCGGGTTGTGCACCAGCAGCAGACGGACCACGTCAGAAAGCGGGCTGCCGGCAAGGGCAGCGGGCAGGTCGTCGGCCGGATCGGCGTGGTGAGAGCTTAGCCCAGAGGCCCCAACGTCGTCAATGCCGATGAGGCACAACTGCGCCCCGCCAGTGGTCACGAGTTGATGTTGGTTGCGCAGCACTGTGACACTGGCGGCCCGCAAGGCCGTGGTCACAGCCTCGGGATCGGTCCAGTGATCGTGATTGCCCGTGCAGGCAAAGATTCCCAGCCTGGGGCGGAGCGGGGCCAGGATCTCGGGATACTCGGCGGCGTAACCCTGCCAGTGGGACACGAAGTCACCAGTCAGCGCGACCAGGTCCGGCGTCTCGGCCACCATCAGCGCGACCGCCCGCTCGATGCGAGAGCGCGTCATCATCCGCCCCAGATGCAGGTCGCTGAGTTGGCCGATCTTGAGCCCGTTCAACGCCTGCGGCAGGCCGGGGATGGGGACGTCCACCCGGCGCACGACCAGGCGACTGGGCTCGACCACAAAAATGTACGCCGCGAGTGCGGCAAGAAGTCCTTTCCAGAGCACGCGCGGAGGCAGGCGAAGCGGATCTACAAAGTGAGACACTGTCTGCCCTGCTGTTTCCACTCCCAAGGTCGCGACCTCATTGAGCCTGATGCCACATACATGAAACGTGATCCTGCGGCGAAAGAAGGATGCCCCCGCAGGAGGGGCGAGGGCTGAGCTGGGGTATGGAACCAGGGGCTCCCCGCGAGGAGCCCCTGGTAGTTCCGGCTACCTGGCGCAATCGGGCGCTGGAATAAGGAGATCCTTCTCGATTGCCTGTCCGTCTCCTGAGACCACCTTGCCGGTGCCAACGATTGTCTCGCCGACGCTGTACACCTCAAAGGTATAGTCTTCGTTGGCCAGCGGGCCGGCCACTTTCTCCCCGTTCCAGTAATAAGTGTAGACCCCGTCGCCACCCCGTCCCTGGATGTAGACAGACATATACCATCCTCCCCCCTCACATTTTCCGGTCCAGGGGAGATGCCAGAGGTCTATCTCCAGGGGAGGGTACGGGGTTGTAGGGGTGGGGGTGGCAGGTGGAGGCGTGGTGGTGGGCGTCTTGACGGGAAGCGACTCGAAATCCCCCGCCCAGTCGAAGAGGGGGGCGTAGGCGAAGCCTTCCACGTCCTGATCGTCGCGGACGTAGAACCACTCTCCGTGGGCAGAACGCCCCAACACCAAAACCTGCTCTCCCACGCTAACTCCGCCCAGGGTTGCCGAGTCAGCATCCGGCGCGGCGAAGATGCCGGCGGACATGATGGCCGTGGCCGTAGGATATGTGGTGCTCGTGGGCGTCGGTGTGGGCGAGGGGGTTCGTGTTGGCGTGGCTGTAGGCGTAGGCGAAGGAGACGGGGTTGCTGTAGCTGTGGGTGTGGCCGTTGACGTGGGCGTCGGGGTCCAGGTTGGCGTGACTGTGGGTAATACTGCTGGACCACTGCAATTCTTTATAATCACAGCGACGAGAATGCCCAGCAAGACCAGCGCGATGGCCCCACCTCCGATGCGGATGGCCCACTGCCGAACCCTCTTCTGCCGCTGTATCGCTTCCTGGGCTCGCTCCTCGACCCGCTGGCTATCGGAGTAATGGGGGTCCACGTCGTGGACCTGGTGCCACAGCTCCAATGCCTGGTGAGGGTCCTTCTGGGCCAGCACTACCAGGGCCTGGTTGTAAAGGTTCGTACACAGGCCGTCCCTGGCCCGGCTCTCGACATCCCGCGGATCGGGATAGTCCAGGTCTTCTTTCTGTTGCTGGATTGTTTGCCAAAGCTCAAGCGCCTCCGCGTGATCTTTCTTGTTGAGGTGCTCCACAGCCTGCTGGTACAGGCCGTCTAGCTTCTCTCGCAGGTCGCGGATCCGGATGCCCTCTTGAGCCTGGGTCTCCAACTCCTCCACGCCCGAGTAGTCTGGGGAACGCTTTCGCAGCTCGGCCAGGGCGGCCAGGCTCTCTTTGAACTTTTTCTCCTGTATCAAGCGTTTGGCTCGCTCGTGCAACCGGTTCAGCGCTTCCTGCCGCAGTCCAGCAACTTCGTCCTGTTTGTAGTTGGCGTCTACCCGTTGCAACTCGTCCAGCTTGTCCACACAGGCGGCGAAACTTCCTTGATCCAGGGAATCTCTCGCCTCCCGTAAGAAGGAGGACATCCGGCCCATGTGGCGGGCCATCGCCAGCCGGGTCTCGACGTCCTCGTAGCCGGGCGCTTCCACCCGCAGTTCCTGGAACGTGGCGATGGCCTCCTCCCACTGCGCCTGGCCCATCTGCTCCACGCCCTGAGTGTAGAGGGCACGCAGCCGTTGTTGCCGTTTCACCTTCTTCCGGGCCGGCGCTTCGATCCCCTCGGGGTCGGGGTAGTCCAGGTCTCGCTCGCGGATCACGGCCAGGGTGTCCAGGCAGGCCCGGTATTCCCCCTTTTGGAACTGCTGCACGGCCTGCTGGTACTGTTCATCCAGGCTTTGTTTTTCCTGCTGGGCCAGTCCTTCTCGGCCTTGCGCGCGGAGATTGGCCACGTCATAGTCGGGGGCCAGTTGGGTCAGGACGTTCAGCGTGTCCAGGGCGTCCTGGTACTTTCCCTGTTTCAGGGCCTTCTGAGCCTGCTCGTAGAGCTCCAACAGCCGGACTTGATGGCGGGCCTGCTCCAGGTAGCGAGCGGTATCCTTGAAGCCTGGTGCCCGGTCTTCCAGCGCCTCGAAGGCGGCCAGCGCCTGTCGCCATCTTCCGGCCTCAAAATGCTCCTCGGCCTGCTCATACTGGGCGCTTGCCTTCACGTAAGCATCGGAGGCCTTTTTCAATTCCCTGGCGAAGGCATGGCAAGAAGAGTAGCGCTTCTCGGGGTTTTTGTCCAGCACTCGCAGCAATACCGGCTCGATGCCTTTGGGGAGCTCTGGGTTGGCTAAGGTGGGAGGAAGTGGCTCGCTGGTGACGATTTGGACGATCATACCGGTACCCGGTCCCCGGTAGGGGAGCTGACCAGTCAGCACCTCGTACACAACGACTCCCAGGGAGTAGAGATCACTGCGCTCATCGCCTGGTTTTCCCTCTTTCAGTTGCTCGGGGGCCATGTAGGGGATGGTACCGCTTAGGCGCTGAACATACACACTGTGCACCGATACTCCTTCTGGCTTTTTCACCTCGGCCAGGCCAAAGTCGGTCAGGTAGGCATTTCCCTGACGGTCCAGAATGATGTTGCTGGGTTTGATGTCCCGATGGATGACCCCCCTTTCGTGGGCGTAGTCCAGGGCCTCAGAGATCTGGCGGATGATACGCAGCGTTTCATCACTCAAAGACAACCGCCTGTATTGAGCCTTGTTCAGACGTGCCTCCAGCGTGTCACCCGCTACATAGTCGAATACGATAATAGGCATCTCATCTTCCGGTATGAGCATCTCGTAAACCCGGATGATGCTGGGATGCTTTAGCCGGGCAGCAGCGCGCGCCTCCTCAAGGCCTGCCCCTTTCTCAGTTAACGCTTTCACTGCCACGTCCCTACCCAGCTCGGTGTCCTGACAGTGGTAGACTTCAGCGAAGCCGCCGAATCCCAGAGGGGCGATAACCTTGTAACGGTCGGCGATCTGATCGCCCTTTTTGAAACGGTATTGGTGTTCAGGCTCTGAGGGGATGGCGGGTTCAGTATCTTCTGGGGCCGGTGAGTGCACATCTTGTTGTTCTGTTGTCATTGTCATACTCCCAACGAATTGTGAAGCGCCTGCTCTTTTCGTGCGTGCTCTACCAGGAAGCGTGCGGGCGCAGTCGCCGGCAAACCTCTACGAGTTCAGGGATACGCCCATGGCGTTCCAAATACGCAATGAACTCTCTTGCCTTGCTCGCTTTTCCTTCGCCTCGCAGGTCATCATAATCTACATTTAAATCGAAACAGAGCGTACGCAGCTCCTCTCCGTCGAAATGAGTGGTGATTAGTTGATGCAGTTTAGTCCGGTCCACCTGTTCTGGTGTCCTCTTCCCTGAAGCGGCACCAGCTACCTGAACGCCTACATCCGACGCTATACGGAATCCCAGATAGGGACGCCGCACGTCGGGTTTGTACCGCCCCCGACAGGAGATGCGAGCCTCCCGCTGGGAGTTCCGCCAGGAACCACCCCGCACAACCCGGTAGAGTGGTCCATAGTGGGGGCCTATGTGGAGAGAGCCAGGGTATCGCTCATACCAACTGTCCGTCCACTCCCAGACGTTGCCCGCCATATCCACGACCCCGAAGGGACTCCGGTTGGCCTGCTCGAACTCGTGGATAGAAGTCGTGCCATCCCGCCCCAGCTCTCGCGTGTTGCAGATGCCAGGCTGCCACCCGTCTCCCCAGGGATAGCGACGCGCTTCTGGCACACCGCCTCGCGCTGCCTTCTCCCACTCTTCCTCGGTAGGCAGACGGTGATGTTGCCCGGTGACCTGGCTCAGCCAGCGGCAGTAGGCCTCAGCATCTTCGTGGCTGACGTTCACCACGGGGTGGTCTTCCAATCCCACGGGGACCTTGTCCTTATCCCAGTGCTCAGGGGGGCTGTGTCCGGTATCGAGGACAAAGCAGGCGTGTTGGGCATTGGTAACAGGGTAGCAACCTATATAGTACTCCCGGAGATGGAGTTTCCTACGAGGCTTTTCGTTCTCGTACTCGTAAGCTTCGGGATCGTCAGGAGAACTGCCTATCCAGAAGGGACCAGCGGGAATGGAAATGGTGGGGGGCACATCCACCTCTCTCCTCACCCATGGCCCCCTTACCTTAGTACCCACCGCGTCCAGGTCGGCTGGCTCCAGCAGCCGGATGCCGTGTTCCTTGGCAGCGTTGCGGGCTTGTTTACTGAAGCCCGAGGCCGAGATGATGATGCCTTCGTCAATCAGCCTTCTGTCGCGGAGAAGGCCGGCAACAGTCGCGAAGTTGTTGACGACGTCGATGCCGACTGGCCTAGACCAATCCTTCGCCTCGATCGCGATGCGGTGCAGGAGGCAACCGGGCATCTCCAATTCGACGTAGACATCAATCTGGTTGCCAGCCAACTCGACGTCGTGCTCGACTTTTCGCGCTCCCATCTGGCGGTAGGCATCCGCCACGCGCCGCTCCAGTTCTTTGCCGGTATTTGTCATGGTGTCTCCTTATGCGGCCGGACCAGCCAGCCAACCAGCAACCTTGCAGCCAAGATAGGTAGGGGCTTTGAATAGTGTAGTCCACTTTGATGACGTTGTCAAATCTGAACGGCCACGTATTGCCCCTGCGCGAATTGTCCGTTATAATTACAGAGCAGAACCGTGGCCTACGTAGTGAACCTTTGAGCACTCGAACGGGTACATAGTTTGCAGGTGGTTCCGCATAGTTATGGGTCAAGAAATGATGAAACAGTTCAGGGATCGTCCTGGCTATCGCCTGGGCGCTGCCGGGTGCTGCAGCCGTACCTCATCTGACCGCGACACGGCATCGCTTCAGTAGCCCCTGGCGCGTAGTCCAGAAAGAGTGGCAGCGGTTGTTCTTCACCCTGCGCGGGAACGTGGTGGAGATCGTTGAACCGTTCGGGTTTTCGCTGGCATTGCAGAGCGCGGCGTTTTCCGGGTGCGGGAGGCAAATGCTCACAGTTGGGTGGAAATCTACTTCCCCGGCTATGGCTGGATTGAGTTTGAGCCCACTGCCAGATAGCCACCACGCGGGTGGCGGCGTTTTTGCTTGAGTAAGAAAGGTGCGGTATAATAGCCATCAGCAGTTAGCAACTGACAATTGGCAGGTTATATCATGACCAATCATTCTTCCAAGACAACAGTTCCGGGCCAGGACAACATCGCCGCTCTTCGTGAGGGATTGACCAACGTCACCCGCATCATTGCCCGGCACCGGGGGGGCGATGCGCTGGTGGCGGAGCTTTCTCAGCATCTGCTGGCTCTCCAGGATCTGCTGGTGCACCTTGAGCATGACCTGACAGCCCAGGCACTCGAGCGGCACGAACTGGCGGCCTTGTACGATATCGGCCACGCTATTGGCTCCTCCCTCGATCTGACGGAGGTACTGAACGAGGTGATGGACCAGATTATCCGCCTGACGGGGGCTGAACGTTCCTTCCTGATGCTCGTGGACCCGGACACGGGCGAACTGGAGTTCCGGGCCGCCCGCAATGTGGACCGCGAGACCATCGCTTCGTCCTCGATCAGCCGGAGCATCGTGAACCAGGTAGCCACCAGTGGTCAGCCCATTGTCACGACCAACGCGCAGATGGATCCACGCTTCAAAGCGCAGGAGAGCGTCATCGGGTACAACCTGCGCTCCATCCTGTGCGTGCCGCTCAGAGCACGTGGACGGGTCACCGGTGTGATCTACGCCGATAACCGTATCCTCACTGGCCTCTTTTCCGACCGGGACCGTGACCTGCTGGCCGCCTTTGCCAGTCAGGCGGCAGTGGCGATCGAGAACGCCCGCCTGTTCGAGAGCGTCTCCAATGCCAAAGCGCTGATGGACAACGTCTTCGCCTCCATCACCAGTGGCGTCATCACTACCGACGTTCAGGATCAGATCACGCTCTTCAATCGGGCCGCCGAGCGCGTCCTGCGGAGGCCGGCAACGGTCGTCGTCGGCTCGCGCTTTGCCGATGCTCTTCCGTCGCTAGAGGGTGAACTGCGGCTGCTGGTTGACCAGGTCAAGACATATCGAGAGCCAGTGGTGGAGTTCGAGAGTGAGATATCACTCTCCGACCGTGACCAGGTCATCCTGCGCACGAGTCTTTCTCCCCTGAAAGATGCCAACGATGAGACGCAAGGTATCGCCATCGTGGTAGACGATCTCACGGAACAGCGCCGGCTGGAAGCGCACCTCCAGATGTTTAAACGCTACGTCTCGCCGGCCGTCATTGAGCAGTTGCCGCTTGATCCCCGAGAACTGAAACTGGGCGGACAGCGACAGGAGATCACCAGCCTGTTTGCGGACATCCGTGGCTTCACTAACTTCAGCCAGCAGCACGATCCTGAGACGTTGGTGGAGGTGCTCAACCAGTACCTGGACGTCGGTGGCGAGGCGGTGCTGGCCGAGGATGGGATGCTCGACAAGATCTTGGGAGATTGTGTGGTTGCCATTTTCAACGCGCCACTTCGCCGGGCAGACCACGTCCTGCGTGCAGTGCGGGCGGCGCTGAAGATACAGGAGGGGGTCACCCGGCTCCACGAGCGGCTACCCCCGGCCTACCGGCTTGCTTACGGAGTTGGCATCAACGTAGGTGACGTGGTGGTAGGCAACATCGGCACCGCAGAGCAGATGAACTACACCGCCATTGGTTCCAGTGTGAACCTGGCATCCCGTCTCCAAGGGGCCGCAGCACCGGGGCAGGTACTGCTTTCGCATGCAGCCTACCGGCGAGTACGAAAGCACATCAAGGCCCGGCCGCTCCCGTCTATAGAGGCAAAAGGCTTCGGCGAGCCGATCACGGTGTACGAACTGCTGGGGTTGAAGTAAAGGCAGTGATGCTCCTGGCATCTATACACGCCTTGATTGTCCTCTGGCTGGCGATTTACGGGCTGAATTCCTTTGTCCTGGCGTTCCTCTACCTGTGCCACCGGCGTGCAGTTGCCCCTGCCCCCTCCATAGATCGGTCCGCCCTGCCACCGGTCACCGTGCAGGTGCCGGTGTACAATGAACTCCACGTGGTCGAGCGGGTGATAGACAGTATGGCCGCGCTCGATTATCCCCGTGATCATCTGCAAATCCAGATCCTGGACGATTCGACCGATGAGACGACGCGCCTGGCTCGTGCGCGGGCAGCACTCCACCGCGAGCGCGGGATAGACATCGCAGTTCTGCGGCGGCCCGACCGGGGCGGCTTTAAGGCCGGGGCACTGGCCTGGGGCCTTTCCCAGGCCAGCGGTGAGTACGTCGCCATCTTCGACGCTGACTTCTGCCCCCGTCCCGACTTCCTGCTCCAGACAGTCCCCCACTTCCTGGCGCGCCCGCGGTTGGGCATGGTGCAGACGCGCTGGTCGTACCTTAACGCCGATTACTCTCTCCTGACCCGCGCCCAGACGCTGGCGCTCGATGGTCACTTCGTCGTCGAGCAGACCGGACGGCACTGCTCCGGTTTGCTGATGAGTTTCAACGGCGCGGCCGGGGTGTGGCGACGGTGCTGCATTGAGGAGTCCGGCGGGTGGCAGGCCGATACCCTGTGCGAGGATCTGGACTTGAGCTATCGCGCTCAGTTGGCCGGCTGGGAATGTCTCTACCTGCCGGCGGTGGACGTGCCGGCCGAGGTGCCTCCTCAGGTCGCGGCCTTCAAGCGGCAGCAGTCCCGCTGGGCGCAGGGGTCGGTACAGGCTTTGCGCCGGCTGGCCGGATCAATCCTGCGCAGCCGGCGGCTGAGGTGGGAGCAGAAGGTGATGGCGCTGGTGCACCTGAGCAGTTACCTGGTCCACCCGCTGATGGTGGTGCTTCTGCTGGCCTCACTGCCTATGCTGCTGGTGCCCGATTCCGCGCTGCTTCCACTGGGCGGCCTGGGGCTGATGTGCCTGGGGCCATTGTTGGTCTACGCCGTCTCCCAACAGCAGTTGTACCCCGATTGGGGGCGGCGACTGCGGGCTCTACCGTTGCTGGTGCTGCTCGGGATCGGTATCGCATGGTGCAACACGCAGGCAGTGTGGCGCGGGCTGACTCGCTGGGGTGGCACGTTCGCCCGCACGCCCAAGTTCCGGCTCGAGAGGAGGGCCGATCGCTGGGCCGATAGCCGTTACCGGCTCCGGGCTGGCAGCAGCACTATCGGCGAGGTCGTGTTGGCGCTCTATGCGCTGGCCACATCGTTCGTGGCCTACGCCATTGGTGACTACGGGATGATTCCCTTCTTGCTGCTTTACGCGGTTGCTTTTGGGACGGTGGCAGGGATGGGGCTGGCACAGACGTTTGCTCCTCGCCGGAGCCGTCCGCTGCGGTCTGCTCTGGTGCTGGAGACGGGCCAGCGCGGGCGGCGGAACAAACGGTAGGGGTTACCTGGTCAGGAGCGTCTTGCGTCCTCCTTGGAACGCCTCGCGGTTCAGTTCGACGTACTTCGGCGGGACGCGGCGCTCAATGACCGCCAGCCACGTCTCCGGCGGCACGCCCAACCGCGTAGAGAGCACGCCCAGGAGGACAGTGTTGGCCAGCCGGGGGTTGCCAAGCCGCTCGGCAGTGGCAAGACCCTCGACCAGCGTCACGTCGTCAGTGCGGGCGTGCGCGGCGGCCAGGATGTCCTCGTCGGCAGGGTAGACCGCATCCCCCACCGTGACCGACATTGGCGGTATGCGCTGGTGATTGATGAGTACCGCCCCGTCGGGGCGGAGCCACTCGATCCAGCGGGCTGCTTCCAGCAGCTCGGTGGCAATCAGGTAGTCTACCGTGCCCTTCTCGGCCAGGGGTGCTGCGACCTCGTCGCCCCAGCGGACGTGGCTCTCGACCACGCCGCCACGCTGGGAGAAGCCGTGCACCTCGGATTTCTTGGCATCGTACCCGGCTTCCAACCCCACCTCGGCCACAATATCGGAGGCGGTCAGGATGCCCTGCCCGCCGACGCCAACGAACAGGAAGTTGATATTTTTCTTGTCCATGCTCCTCTCAAATCAGTTCGTTCTCAAGCAGCAACTCTTCGACCTCGGCAAGGAACTGCAGGGGCGGCCGTGGTGAAACCCCCTCCGGCGTTGGGCAATGTGTCTCCGGCGCGTCAAATGGGTGCAGGTGCCACATACCGCTCGCTCTCCTCGAGTTCGATGAGCAGGTCGTCAATGGTCATAGGGGATAGAAGGCGGGGTTATTCCCCCACCTGATGGATCGCCTTCCGCGGGCACACCTGCAGGCAGATGGTACAGCCGGTGCACAAGAGCGGGTCAATCTCCACCTTGGGCCGCTTCGTCTTCGCGTCTATTTCCTCCGACTTGAGGATGGCCGGGCAGCCGACGCGGAAGCAAAAGCCGCAGCCATTGCAGACCTCGGGGTCAACCACGACAACCGGGCGACGCTGGAACTGCGGGGTGAAAACGCAGGCCCCGTTGACGATGATGACGGTAGGCCGATCTTCGATGGCGGTCGCTTCCTTGATGGCTCGCTCGACTCCCTTGACGTCCAGTGCGTCCACCACCCACAGGTGCTCGACGCCCATCGCCCGCACTACCGCTTCGATGTCAATCGCCTGGGTGGTCTCTCCCTGCAGCGTGACGCCGGTGGCGGGATTGTCCTGCCCGCCAGTCATCGCTGTCGTGCCGTTGTTCAGAATCATCGTGCAGGCTGTGCTGTGGTTGTAGATGATGTTTGCTAGTTCCGGAAGGCCAGCGTGGAAGAAGGTGGAGTCGCCGATGGTGGCGACGATCTTGTCGAGGCAGCCGGCTTGTTTGGCCCCGTGGGCCAGCCCGATGCTCGCTCCCATTGAGATCAGCATATCCATCGCGTTGAAGGGGGGGAGGACACCGATGGCGTAGCAGCCGATGTCGCCCGCCACCAGCAGTTTCAGTTTCCGCAGGTTGAAGTAGACGGAGCGGTGGGGGCAGCCGGGGCAGAGGGCCGGGGGACGGGGGGGGATTGTGATGGTAGGGGCTAGGGGCTGGGGGCTAGGGGCTGGGGGCTGGATGGGGAGGCTGGCTTTGACGGCGCTCTCGCGGACGCGGGCCAGCGTGAGTTCGCCGGTCATGGGGAAGAATTCCTTGCCGATGACCTTCAGGCCCAACGCGCGGATCTGCTCCTCGATGAAGGGGTCCAGTTCCTCGACGACGACCAGTGTCTCGACCTGGGCGGCGAAGTCGCGGATCATCCCCGCTGGCAGCGGATAGGTCATCCCCAGTTTGAGGAACGAGAAGCCGGCGAAGACCTCGCGGGCGTACTGATAGGCCACGCCGTTGCTGATGACGCCAACACGCTTATCTCCCCACTCGACCCGGTTGAGCGGGCAAGTCTCGGCGTACTCACGCAGGTGGCACATTCGCTCCTCGACCTGAGGGTGGAGGAGGCGGGCGTGGGCCGGGATAGGCACGTACTTGCGCGGATTGCGCTCAAAGGGAGGCAGGGGGCCGGGCTCGCGTGGCTCAGCGGGCATCTCTACTTCTACCGCGCTCTTGGAATGAGAGAGGCGCGTGGTGGAGCGCAGCATCACCGGCGTGTCGAACTGCTCGCTCAGTTCGAAGGCGAAGTGGGTGAGACCCTTTGCCTCCTGGCTGTCGGCCGGCTCCAGGCAGGGGAACTTGCCGAAGCGGGCGTAGTGGCGGTTATCCTGTTCGTTCTGAGAACTGAAGGCGCCGGGGTCGTCGGCGCTGACCAGCACCAGCCCCGCTCCTACGCCGGTGTAGGAGACGCTCATCAGACTGTCGGAGGCGACGTTAACGCCGACGTGCTTCATCGCCGCTAGCGCACGCGCCCCGGCGAAGGAGGCTCCGATGGCCGCATCCAGCGCGACCTTTTCGTTGGAGGCCCACTCAGCCCGCACGCCGGCATACTGGGCCAGCGCGGGCAGGATCTCCGTGCTGGGGGTACCCGGATAGGCGGCGGCGTACCTGACGCCAGCCTCCCATGCACCTAAGGCAATGGCCTCGTTACCGGAAAGTAGACGTTTCATAGCAGCGGATGTACTCGTTGTCTTCGTTGACTTACTCCTCAAGACGTTGACCGGTGTCTCCAATGTACTGCAGGAGCGATGAGATGACAGGTCGAGAGAACGGCTCTCCGCCGCCTGGTTACGTCAATACCCGGCGTACACGAAAACCGGGGGGGCCTGTATTTGGCCTCCCTCGTTCACTTGCCTGGTGGTTACTCCTTAAGAACCTCGCAGGCGGATGCGGACTTCTCGACAACGCGGGCACTCGATGCCCACATATTCGCTGCCACAGGTACGGCAGACCTTGACCGGAACGGGACGGTCATCTTCCAACGAGGCAACGATGAGGACGATTTCCTGACCATCGTACCTGGCCAGCCACTCGCTCAACTGCGCATTGCCCGTCATCCAGCGACCATCTTCTGCGCTACGATGCAGGCGTCCCTCGACAACGCCTAAATCCAATTCGTAGGCGGCTGAAGTCAATTCCCGGATGCTGGCCTTACGGTACGCTGGCATAATTCATCCTCTCGTTTTGTGTAATTATAACTTGTCTACCTGCTTCTGGCAAGCCCTCAATGCGTGAAACGTGACGGGACAGTCAACGTTGGGCTCTTTTTGTATTTCGTGTTTACGTTCTACGCTTCGTGTCTCTGCCTAACACGCGGAAGTGGTCGAAATCACGGGCGACGATTGTCTCGGGGAAGATGGGCCATGCCTCGTCCAGAATCTCCGCCTCGCGATAGCGCCGCGAGATGTGTGTCAGCACCAGCCGATGGACCCCTGCGTCCCGGGCCAACTGAGCGGCCTGCGCCGCCGTAAGGTGAGCGAAACGACGCGCCATGTCCGTTTCACGCCGCAAGTACGTGGCCTCAATGACCAGCATATCGGCCCCGTGCACGGCTGCCTTTAGATTCTCGGTTCGGCCAGCGTCGCCCACGTGGGCCAGGCACACGCCCGGCCGTGGTGGGCCGAGCACGTCATCGGGGTAAACCGCGCGACCATCAGGCAGCGTCACCGGCTCCCCGGCAACCAGCCGTCGTCGCTCTGGTCCCTGTGGCACTCCCAATGCCTCCGCTCGCTCATTGAGAAACGGGCGGCGCGGTTTCTCGCGGAACAGGTAGCCCAGACATGGCCCACGGTGAACAACCGGGAAGGCCAGGATTTCAAAGGTATCATCCTCCAGAATGACCCCGGGGCGTACCTCAATGAGGTCAATCTTGATCGAGGGCTCGGCACCCCGCAACACCACGCCGTAGATCAGATCGTGCACCCGGTCGAGGGCCCAACCGCTGCCATAGATCTCGAGATGTTCAAGCGCCTCCCAGCGTGCGAAGGTGGAGACCAGCCCCCCCAGGCCGAGGATGTGGTCGAGGTGACCGTGGGTAAGGAGGATTCTATTAAGCCGCTTGAAGCCCAAGCCGCTGTGCAGGATTTGCCGCTGTGTCCCCTCCCCGCAGTCCACCAGGAAGCGATAGTTTTTGTAAAGGATAATCTGCGCCGAAAGCCCACGATGGATCGAAGGAGCCGACGCCGAAGTGCCTAGAAAGACGATCTCAATCATGCTTTTCTTCCTTCACAACTAACGTAGCCAGTGCTCTTGGTTTCTCTGTGATGCTTAACTCCCGCGTCAGGAATTGTCTCACGACCCAGACGTTGGTCAGCAAATGTTGGGACACCTGTGAGGTAGCCACTTGGGATTCTCCCTTCGCCAGGGCCATCGGCAGCACCAGTTGATCGGCCAGGTGTGGGTCGACTGGAGCATCTGAGCGATGATGGGCCAGCAGATTTTCACAGGCCGCCTCGGCCACGCGCTCGGCTGGCAACCCCTTGCGCCCGTAGGCGGTGAAGCCAGCGGTCGCGTGCGCGTACTCGGCAAACAGAAAGATGCCAGCCCCCGGCCCAACCCCGTGCAGCCGGCGCGGCTCCACCTGCGCCTGCAAGCCCGCCTCCGCCAGCACATTGCGGGCACGGGCGGCCATGCGCTGAGGGATGTGGGCTGGCAGATTCATCACCGCCGCTGTACCCCAAACCCGCTGCAGTTCCCCGTGCTCGGTCAACACGATGGGGCACGGCGGCCCTTCCCGTCCCCCAATCCATACCCGTACCTCTCCACCGCCCGCCGGGTAGAACCCCCAGCGCACCAATTCCACCTGTGCGCGCATCCCCATCTGCGCTAGTAGGGGCAGGAAGACATGCTCCAGGTAGGGCACCGGCGGGGCCCAGGGCACGTGCGTCCCACCCCGCAGCGTCAGGTGCGATTCTCCATCGCCCAACGCCAATGGCAGGAGCACTGTCTGCAGCACCAGGCTCACCGACCCGGCACTACCCCGTCGGGCCGCCTCGGCCACGTCGAAGGTATACTTGCCAGGGCGCGGTGGGCCGCCGGGGACAAAGGTGAGCGCCTGAGAACCTAACTCGTCCCCTTCCAGGTATGCCCTACACACGACGGCGGCTGCCCGTACGGCGGTGAGGTGCTGGGGTTGAAGGCCCGGCTTCCTACGCCCGGCGCGGATATGCTCGATGCACATCGGCCGCCCGGTGAGGGCCGCCAACGTCAGCGCGGTGCGTAGCACTTGTCCTCCACCCTCGCCGTAGGAGCCGTCAATCACCACCATCGTGAATCCCCACTGTTCCCAGAATCAGGGAATCACCCTCTCCAGAATCGAGGGGCAACCGCTCGCCACCCCGCACGTACAGACCAGTCGCCAGCCGGTAGTCGCCCACGGGCACGTCCGGCGCCAGCGCGACGGTGTGCTGTTGCACGAATACGTCCTCCGGACGAAAGGTGTCCGAAAGAGCCGCTAATGTATCACTCTGTGCAACGAGGTTGCCATCGCTGTCTAGCAGGTGCAGGAATATAGCCAAGTTGTTGGGCGGTGTGGCCAGCACCTGCCAGGCTGTGAGCACGTCCAGTGTGCCACCTGGAGCAGGAGTATCCTGCTCCACCTGGTAGCCCAGAAACGTCATCGTTTCTCCGAAGGTCAGCGAATGACCGCTTGGACGGGCCAATTGGGTCAGCCAGGACTCGAGTTGATTCGCCACCTCCAGGCGCACCAGGCGGTCATCGTGGAACGTGGCCACGGTCTGGGCCTGCTCGATCCACTCCGGTGGTACAAATGGCGCAAAATCTCCGCTGGTTCCAAACAGGTAACGGCTCGCCCGTCCGCCTCGCAGGAACAACTGCGCCTCCAGGCAGTTGTACCAGCCGACGTTCAGGTCACGTCGGTTCAGCAGATAAGGTAATGCCTGTCGGTCGGTGCGCCAGAAGAAATGTTGCTCGTTCAAAAAAGGTGTGCAGGCTGCTATCGGCGTTGTTTCGGGCACACGGTCGAGATAGCGAGCCACATCGGCCAGGCCGGCGTGCCGGAAGTCTCGCACGTCGTCCAGATCTGGCCACCGATAGGAGTAATCCCGAAATGTCAGGCTGAAATCGGCAATTGCCAGAAGTACCAGCGCGGCAGCCAGACCGACTCGCCCTTTCGATCCCAGCCGCTTCTCTATCCAACGTGCAGCCAGCCCTGGAAAAACGAAGGTTGTGACGAGGGTACCGGCTGTGCGCACGAAATGGGGGGCTGGCTGGGTTAGCATCCCCGGCCCCAGCGTCGTCATCGTCCAGAGGAGGCAAAACGCGCTGGCCGGATGACGCAGATTGAACAGCGCAATCAGTACACCGCCGAGGAACAGAATGCTCCCCACCGGTTCAAACACCGGCCGCCCCGGTAAGTTGTAGTGCGGCTGGGAGTCGCCCTGCCAGACGAACATCCCCAGTGTGGCTGCACCTGAGGAGAACACAGGGCGCGGATCACCAGTCAGGAGCGCGTGCAGTGGCTCGCTCAAACGTGTGATCCGTTCCTGTTGCTCCCAATGTCCTCCTATGTAGATTGCCAAGGGCGCAGCGATGAGGGCTCCGAGAGCCAGGAGTAGCATCAACCCCCGCCAATGCAGAACCAACCGGGCACGGTGGAAGAAGGCCAGATAGGCGGCGAACAGCACGATGAACAATGGCAGGACGCGGGCACCCAGGTAGGTGTATTGCACCAGGCCGAGCAAGAGGCCCGCCAGTACAAACCACCAGGCGGCGCATTTACTGCGCGCAGGCTGTTCCAGCCCGCGCCAAAGGGCCAGCGCCATACCGGCGGCCAGCGGAGGGAAGGTCACCACACGCAATGCCTCTCGTCCCAGATGCACTGGCCAGAAGGTGACCGCTAGCCCACCTGTGGCCACCAGCGCGGTCCAGGGACCGAACCAATGACGGGACAGCCGGTAGGCGAGCAGGATAGTCAGCAGGCTACACACAACTGATGGCAGCCGGTACCAATAGGGCACTTGCGCTGTCAACGTCCGGCTGAAAACCAGCAATGGATAATACAGCCCCTCCCGTCCTTCGCCAGCCTCGTAAAAGATGGAGAAGGGCGTGCCCGCTCGCAATTGGTCGGCGATTTGGGCGTTAATGATCTCGTCGTCGTGAATGCCAGGGGGCACCTCAGGAAGCCCGTACAGGCGCAAAAAGGCAGCCAGCGCCAGCAGCAAGATGAACGCCACCCTCTCCGTAGTGGTGACATCAGTCGGATCAGGTGCGAAGTAGTCGTCCCGCACTTGGGGTTCTCTCACTTCTCCATCTCGCGCAGCGCCTCGTAGGCCGGACGCACATGGGTCTCGGGCCAGCCCATCTCGGTGATGGCCCACCAGTACTGTTCGTCCTCCTCAGTCCAGCGGGGGTCGGCGATGGAGATTACTGTCATCAGTCCGACCCAGGGAGACCAATGCTCCCTGGCGTAGCGGAAGGCTCGCACCAGGTAGTCGGCTTGCTGCTCTTCGGTGACGGCGTGCCAGTGATACGGTGAATTCGGGCGCGGATCGGTGGTCCAACCTATCTCCAGCACTGCTACCTGCTTGTCGCCGTCGCCGTAGCGCAGCATAATCTCGCGTGCGTCCTCGACGCGACGGAAGCAGAAGAAACGCTGTCCGCCGTACTCAGGCGTAGCAGCAGCCTCGTCGGGGGAAACCTCAGGCGCGGCCTTGAAGCCGGGGGCGTTGACTCCCAGCAAGTCAAAGTACGGCGCTGCCCCAGCCTCGTACATCCCGATCAGGCAATCCACATCGGGGATAGCCTCGGGCGGGCCGTTGCCCGTTGGTGCCAGCCCGGCCGAGATGACCAGCGCGTCCGGGTCGGCGGTCTTGACGCCGATGTAACACGCGCGCAGCAGCTCGACGTACTCAGCCGGGTCAGGTGTCCATCCTCCCCACTCGCGGGCCAGGTTAGGCTCATTCCACACCTGGTAAGCCCTCACTCGCCCTCGGTATCGGTCGGCCAGGGCGTGGCAGAAGTCGCCGAAGTCCTGTGGGTTCTCCGGGGGGCCGTTGTCGGAGGTTGTCCCCTCAGGCGGCACAGCCCACACCGGCTCACGATCGAGGCGAAAGAGTACGTTCAGGCCCAATTGCTCTGCATCGGCGACGATGCGGTCGGTGAAATACCAGTCATAGTGGCCTTTGGCAATTCCCTCAACGTCCCTCCAGCCCACGTGCTGCTTGACCCAGGTAAAGCCAGCATTGTGGATCAACTGTAAGTCGCGCCTCGCCGCTTCCTCGTGCCACCACAGGAAAGCCTGCATGCCGTACTCAGGAGACGCCATGCGTGCACGGGGCCAAGAGGTGGGAGTAGGGGGGGCAGAGGAAATCCCGAATTCCAAATCCCAAATTCCAGACCCTCGGGCCAAAAATACAAAGCCAACAGCCAGAAGCGCGGAGCCCAGGAGTGCGAGCCTGACAACCCAGTATCGCCAGCGGGATTGTTCATTGTTCATTGTTCATTGTTCATGGTTCATGGTTCATGGTTCATGGTTCATTGTTCATTGTTCATTGTTCATGGTTTCTCCATCGCGCCGATGGCACCGAAGGCCGGACGGGCGACGCCCTGAAAGTCCAACAGGCTGTAGGGAGCATTGGGGTCAGTTGGACCCAGGCCGTCCTTCTGCCCGTAGTCGAGGTTCCAGAGGAAGGCCAGCCGCACGAAGCCCCACTGGCGCATCAACTGGAATGCTTCCACGTCCCACTGCGCCTGCTCTTCAAGCGTGTTATCCAGGGCGAACTCAAAGCCCGGCGGATAGCCGCCCAACCCCTCGGCCGAGGCCCAGCCGAACTCCGTCACACACAGAGGCTTATCGCTCCCGGCAGCCACGATGCGGTCGTGGTAGCCCCACAGGGTGGATTTGAAGGACCAACTGTGGTCGGGATTGTCGAACGGTCCACGAAAATTCGCGGTTGAGTCGTTGTACCCTTCATCCCACGCTACGTTGGGGGGCATGTTGATTCCATTGTGGTGCGCGCCCACGCAGTCACAGTAGTTCAGGAAGCCAGCGGCGATCATACGGTCGAAGTAATCGAAATCGTCCATATAGACGGTGCGGGCTGGGTTGTTGGGGTCGGTGGCCGTGGCCCCCACAGGCGAAAGTGCGCCACTGATGACGATGATGTTGGGGTCGCGGCTCTTGATGGCCTGATAAGCCAGCCGCAGCATCTCGACGTACCTCTCAGGATTGACCCCATCGGCGGTATCCCACTCGCGGTCCAGGTTCTGCTCGTTCCAGATTTCGATGGCGTGGATGCGGCCCTGGTAGCGGTCCACCATACGGCCCAGAAAGTCAGCGAAGAGAGTCAGGTCATCCGGGGGTGCACCTTCTACGTTCTCGTCGAAGTAGGTGCGCGACCAGTGGGGCGCATCCACCACACTGAACATGACTTTGATGCCCTGCTGGTTGGCGGCGTCCACTACCCAGTCGAAGCCGCTCCAGTCCATCTGACTCGGATTGCCCTCGAAGTGAGCCCAGCGTACCTGCTGCTTGACCCAGCCCAGGCCGATGTTCTGCACCTGACCCATGGCGTAATCCGCATCACCAACCACGCCATGGACAGCAATGCCGTAGCCGAAGGCTTCCTCCGCTGGCGGGACGGTGGGGAGCGCAGAAGCAGTCGTGGGAGTGGGCGGAACGGTGGTCGCTTCTGTGGTGGGAGTAGCGACCTCACCAGTAGGCGTAGCCTCCGCCGCCTGCTGGCTGCTTCCACTGCCGGGACCGAACCAGCCATACCAGGTGCAGAATCCTCCGACGAGGACGAGGATGAGCCAGGCAGCGACGGCGATGTAGAGCCGTTTGTCGCTCAGTCCTCGATTGCCGTGTGAGAAACCCATTGTAACCTCCTTACGGGCAAGGGGGCTCGGCTGCAGCCGAACCCCCGTCTCAACTCAGGGACTCAGGTGTCTCTCTTGCTAGGGGAGACTAGAAAAAAGACGACTGATCCGCCGGTCGTTGACCTCGACGAGTGGTCGCAGTTCGTGTAACTCGGCCGCGATGCGCCGATCCCGCTCCTCGATAGATCGATCGTAGTAGGGCAGGACTTTGGTCACATAGGCCTCTTGTGGTTCCCAAACTTCTTTTTCTTCAGCCAAGGCTCACCTCCGCTGTCATCAGTACCGCATCGCAGGCCGGGCAACTCCCGCCTGGGCGGCTGCGAGCGCACCTTAGGCGTGGTCCAGGATGGGGACAGGGTAAGCGCAGATGGTGGCATCCACCGTCACAACGGTCAAACCGTGTTCCAGTGCCTGACAGATCAACATACGGTCAAACGGGTCACGGTGGATTTGCGGAAGATCAGCGAGTTGAGACACACTGGCTTCATCAAGGGATAAGCTGGCTATCTGGTGTTTTTGACGTTGTATCGGTAGATAGGTGTCTGGGGGTTGAGGCAACGGGAGCCTGCCAAGCCGGTATTTGACGATTGCCTCCCACAGTGACACAACGCTCAAGTAGACTTCATTATCGAGATCACGAATGATATCTCGCACACCCTCTGGCAAACGTTTATCCCCGCTGATGAACCAGAGAAAGATATGAGTATCCAAGAGGAGTCTCATCGTCCCTCGAACTCTCGAATGATGTCCTCTGGTAATGGATCATCAAAGCCGTCTGGCACAATAAATTCCCCGGCGCATAATCCAAAGGGTCGCACTGGCTTAGAAGTTGAAGTAACAGGCCTGAGTTCTGCCATTGGCCTGCCGGCTTTCACGATAACAAGTGTCTCACCAGCCTCCACACGCAGAAGGTAAGCCGCCAGGTTTTGTCCTATTTCATCTACGCTGACCTGATGTATAAGGTGATTAACCATCGTAGACATTTTGAAATTAATCTCCTGCTAAAGTATAGCATAGCCTGCAGTCCCGGTCAACGTGCGCCTCTCAGCGCATGTCTGAAAATTGGGCTGGCGATTAGAAATCGCGCCTGATGAGCCTGCGGCTGGCTGTCCGCCTGCGCGGACAGAGGGCGTCCACGCAGGTGGACGCTCGGCTGAAAGCCCTCCAGATGCGACTTTGAGTCGCTGAATTGAATTTTCAGACATTCTCTCAGCGCGTGCCCAGCACATTGTGGAGCGCGTCGCAGGCCGGGCAACCGCCATCCGGGCGGATGATGGCGTAACCATCCTGTGGGTCATCACCATAGCGCACGAAGTCGATGTTCCAGACGATGATACAGCGCACCATGCCGGTCGAGACGCTCAGTTGTGCAGCTTCGGCCAACCAGGCCGCTTGCTGGGCGTTGTTCGTGCCCCGTGCCCAGCCAAACCAATCCGAAAACGTTGGTACACCCTCCTGCGAGGCGTAGCCCATCTCTGTGTAGAACAGCTTACGCGCTCCGCCGAACGTGTTGTAATACAATTCGGTCTGGGGCAGGAAATACCAAGAATGGTGAGTGCCGGCTGGGTGGCCACTGCGGGCCGAGGGCGACGTGGCGCCTGCATTGTGATGCGCGCCGATATAGTCTGCACAGTTGGCCGCACCCGCGTCGCGCAGTCCCGCCATCCACGGTGCGTCATCACAGCCGTTAGGGCTGCAGCCGCCAAAGTACCCGGTGGGAGACGGCGCGGCACTGATGACCGCGGTGCCAGCGTTCGCGGCCTTGATGGCGCTATAGGCGGTACATAGCAGGTTTGTGTATGCCTGGGGGCTGATGTGGCCAATCTGCCATTCGCGGTCAATGTTAGGCTCGTTCCACACCTCAATGGCGTCGGCCCCGGCGGCCGCCAGCCCGGCCACCCAGTTAGCGAAGTCCTGTTCGAAGCCAGACTCAGTGACCAGGCCAGGCATACCCAGGGCGCTCAACTGAATCTTGAACCCGTTGGCGTGCGCGACCGCGATGATGCCGGAAGCATCCTGCCCGTAATGTACCTGGACCTTGGCCCAGTTCATGCCGGCGTAGTGCATCTTGTCGGCATAAGGGAGCCCCAAGTCACGGACATGTCCTCCCAACTCGAACGAGCCGCCGCTGATTGGTGCCGGTGCTGGTGCCGGTGCCTCTTCCACCTCCCCGGCCCGGATCACCACCGTGAGATTGGTGCCGAAGGACCCTTCCGCCGTCTTCATACGCCAGGCACCTTTGTAGACGCCCGGCTCGGCCGGGGCCTTCATCTCCACGCTGACCTCCACCTGCGCACCGGACTCCACTGCACCCACCTCGACGTTATCCGGCGCGCCCATTTGCGTGCCGCTGGCGAAGGCCAGCACGGTATCCTCAGGCCAGGCACAGGTGCCGGCGTTGCGCACGCGCCAGGTCTTCTCGAACTCCTCCCCGTTGTCCAATTGCGTGTTGTCGGGGATGGTCACGTCGGCCACGTAGGAGGCGTCGAGACATTCCATCGTGTCGCTCTCTACCTCACCAGTAGCCAGTGCAGTGGTGGAAGTGGTCCCCTCTGTGGAAGTGAGCTCTTCTGTGAAAGCGATCTCCTCTGTGACCACAGGCTCTGGCTCGGCTACGACAATCGGTACAGAGCCGTGATCAAAGCCCGCCACCGTCGCGCCGACGGTGTAGGTACCGGTCGTGGCCAGCACCATCCAGGTGTAACCTGGCTCAGTGAGGGGCGAAACCTGTTGGTCTACCGTCGCCGCTGTACTGGCGACAGTCCAGACGACTTCCATCTCCTGACCCGCTGGAGGGGCAGCGGCGGCACGATAGGCTGCCACCGCATCTACGATGCCAGCACCGTTGCCGGGAGCGAGCATATCGGCCACTCCGACGCCTCCCAGGTGGTAACGCTGCGCCCAGTGCAACCTGGCGGCGAGGTTGGCCGCCGTGCCGAGCCAGATGGTGTGGGTCTCTCCATCGTCGGCCTCGTACTCCAGGCGATAGGTGCTGGCGGTTTCCTGGGGCGTGATGCTCAGTAGCCGGCCCGAAAGAGCAAACTCCACCTGGTTGCCAGGTGTGACCTGGCTTACGTCGTCGAGGGCTACGACATCTCCAAAGGGAGCCAGTGCCTGTTCTAGCGAGATGTAGTTGACCTCGTCACCGCTCCGTTCCGCGCTGAGAGAGGAGACCAGCATGCGCAGCTTGTAGCGCTCCACCTGGGCCGTGGCCCAATCGAGCAACCGCTGGGCCTTGCCCCCCTCGATGTAAGCAGCGGGGTCTTCGGAGAAAAGAACCTTGACCGCATCGGCGGCAGCGCCAAGTTTAGCCCAGTCGTAGCCTCCCCCATCCCAACCACCATCGGTGGGCGTCGGGGGTTCAACGACGACGCTCAATCGCAGCCCCTCGGCGTGCAGGGCATCGGCCAACGTGCCGATGAAGCCGCTGTAGGCGTCCCGCTCATCAGGCGCGACACCCCGGTAGTCCACCTCTACGCCGGGGAAGCCCCTTTCGGTGCACAGTTGCACGATGTTGGCGATGTGGGCCTGCTGAACCTTGGGCATCGTCAGCACGTCGGAAAGCAGACCCCGGTTGACGGTGGCGCCGGGGGCCCAGTTGCGCAGGGTGGGCAGCACGACGTAGGCCGCCCCTTCATCCGGCTGCGGCAGACTGTCCGGGTCGCCGACGAAGTTGCCATCTGTGCCCAGCAGAAGCCCGGTCGGGTTGATCTCATCGAGCACGCTGGCGGCAGCGGCCACCGGATCGTCGTTCGGCCCCAGGGAAGTGGAGACGGTCGGCGCGGTCGGCTCGGCCTGGACGACTACCAGGGAAGCCGGGACGTCGGTCACCTGGGCGCGGATAAACTCGTGCTCGGCGACCTCGGTGTGGAGTTCACTGCCTATCCATTCCCACTCCTGACCGGTCCAGGCATACAGGTCGAGGGTCTCCCATGGATCTGCGTCGTTGGGCATCACTACGTCAATCATCACCGGCTGGGAGGGATTGCCGTGCACCTGGATCCGGTACAGGGGGCTCTTGACGACGAGGTGGCTGGGCAGAGCCTCGACCGCCTTGCGCAGGGCAGCGCCGGCTGAGCCCTCCAGGAACTCCAGGCGCGGCACCGATTCCAGCCGCACGCGCAAGCGGTCGGTAGGAGTCTCAGGATTCACGCTCAGCGTCAACCCGTCGGGGTGGGAAAGGGAGCCATTTGCGGCGTCGAGGGTAGTGTAGCCGGTGATGCCCAGCCGTCTCGGGAGCGAGATGGGGGGCAGGAGCAGGGCGGCGATGACTAGCACGCCGATCACACCGTAGAGCCAGGCCCCAATCCTGAGCCGCTCGCGAGGCTGGGCAAGCGTAGCGCTGAGTCGCTGGCCGAGGGAGGGCGGCTCGCCCAGTGTCTCCGCCCCCGGCACGGCCCCCGCTGCAGCGGCAGCGGCCTCCTCTGGCGCTTTCTCCTCCGGTACGGCTTCCACTGCAGCAGGAGCGGCCTCCCCTGGCGCTTTCTCCTCCAGCGTGGCTGTCGCTGCAGCCGCGCCGGCCATTTCCAGCTCCTGCGCTTCCAGCTCCCGCATTTCCCTCTCTAAAGTAATCCCCAGGGCCTCGAGCGGTGGGATTGCCTCGACTGGCAGGGAGAAGCCCCGTTCCTGCAGACGTTTCTTGAGGTCGGCAAGCGACCTGGGACCAAAGCCTTTTAGATTGGTCAGAGCCTGGTCTCCCTTCTCAAGGGCAGCCAACGCGTCCCCCACAGTGTCGATACCAGCGCCAAGCAGCACGTTTCTGGCGCGGGTGGAGAGCCCTATCTCTGTGATGGAAAGGCTGGACCAGGGCTGTTCTTTAGGCTGGCTATCGGACGTCGGGTCTTGCATGGGATCTCCTTACGTGCGATACTCGTTTTACGTCCCGGGGGAGTGTGGTGGCAGTGGGGCTGGCGTGAAAACGGCGGCGCGAAGCCGCCATACTATTAATACACAGCGCCTTCCACGTAACCTATTCCCGCCCCGGAAAGCGGCTGGTATTCTAGCACAGGCCAGGTCTTTTGGCAAACTTCACCCTTAAACTTGCGCGGCTCTTGCCAGGCCTAGTTTGTGCATCACTTTGGCCGGAGTGGCGCGGCGGGCCCGCTGCCACTGCCAGTGCACCCAGCGCCTGAAGGCGTTGAGCGGGTTGCGGCGCTGGCTCTCCGCCATCGCCCACTTGAGGAACTCGTAGTCCTGCCCCTTGATCTTTGGCTCGGTGGGGTTGCGGCGGTAGGAGTCGTAATCGGTGATGCGGCTCAGGTCATGCTCAACTGCGTAGTCGTACAGATCGGTGCCGGGGTGGGGGGTGAAGAAGGCCGGGCTGTAGTAGTCGGGGTCAATTTCCTTCATCAGCCGCACCGTGTCCATCACTTCCTCTTTGGTCTCGGTCGGCAATCCCATCATGTAGTTGGCCCAGATGGAGATGCCGTACTTGCGGCAAATGTGGGCCGCTTGGCGGTTCTGCTCCACCGTCGTGCCCTTGCGGATGAACTTGAGCACGCGATCGTTGCCGCTTTCGAAGCCGATGAAGTAGCCGCGCAGCCCGGCCCCGGCCATGCGGGCCACCATATCCTTGTGTTTGACGAGAATGTCGGCCCGGCTTTGGCAGAAGAAAGGTTGCGTGAAGCCCCGCGCTTTGTACTTCTCGGTGAACTCGATCACCCACTCGCGATCCTCGGTCAGGCAGTCGTCGTGGAACATAAACGAGGCAAAGTGGTGCCGCTCGCGCAGCATCTCCAGTTCAGTGATGACGTTAGCGACAGAGCGGTGGCGGGTGCGCTTGCCAAAGAGGTAATCCTCCCCCGGCTTGCAGAAGGCGCAGTTATAGAGGCAGCCCCGCCCGGCGATGATGGTGACGAACGGCGGTGGCAGTTCCTCGACGAAGGGCACCTCGGGCGAGTCGAGGTCGTAGCCCCATTTCCGCCATTCGTCCAGGAACAGGTCGCGATCGGTGAAGGGAATCGCGTCAAGGTCGGGCGTCTCGCCGCGCAGCACGCGGTAGGGTGGCGGGTCGTCCCCTTCGATCAACCGCAGTAGTTTGGGGAAGGTCACTTCCCCCTCCTGGGTCACCAGGTAGTCCACGTGGGGGATGCGCAAGGAATCCTCCAGTGCGATAGTGACGTGAGGGCCGCCGATAACGGTGACGATTTCGGGCTTGACCTGCTTGGCGATGGCTATCGCCTGGCGGGCCGGGTTGTAGTCCACGCTCATCATCGTTACGCCGATGACGTCGGGGTCCCGCCCCGCCAGTACCTGGCGGAAGTGGCTCCAGCCGGAAAGGGCCCGCAGGTCAATCAGGTCTACCTTGAACCCCTGGGCTTTAGCAGCGCCGCTGAGGGAAGCCAGGCCGTGGGAAATCCAGCCAGCGTCCATCCCTTGCTTGAGGGAGTTGAAGCCACGGCCGGCGATACCGGGGTAGATGAGCGTCGTCTTGATAGGCATGTAATCCTCCGCGCGATGGGTTATTCGCCGGGAAGGTGAACGGCATAGGTGCACCGGTGGTCACCCTGGACTGCCCAGGAGATGCGCTGAGGAGATGCACCCAGGAGGCGAGTGAATAGCGTTACGTCTATCGTGCAGACTTTGTGGTCCTGGCGGGCCACTTGTTCATAAGGGCAATTGATGATGTGGAGCAAGTAGTCACTGTCGCCACAGCGCTCCCAGTGGGCCATGTAGCCTAGTCCGTCCAGGAATTCGACAGAGGCGGCAAGCCGGGCCTCGAAATCGTCCCCATCAGGAAGGACAGCCTGGCTGGCGATGTGCTCACCAATGCGCTGCATCATCTGATCCACTTCGCCCGGCGGTAAGAGCGAGTGTACCTCGCTGAGCACCAGGTTAGTCAGATGGTCGTACCTCTTGGGGAAGAAGGCGCTGGCCTTTTCGGTCAGGGTGTAGACGTACCTGGGACGACCAGGGGCTTTACGATGGTGTGCGAGAGGAGCTGCGACGAGTCCTTCTCCCCGTAGGATGTCCAGGTGGTGGCGCACAGTGACAGTGGTCAAACCCAGTTCCTGGCTCAACTCGTCAACCGTCACCTGGCCGCGTTCTTTCAGGATGTTCAGAATGTGTTCCCGTGTGGCCTGCATGGTTTCGCTTCCTTCCTGGTATCTGTGAAATAGTGCGCACATTCTAGTACAATCTCCACATTTTGTCAAACTATCATCGTTATAATTCGGCCAGTACGTCAAACCGGAGATTGATTCCCTCCGGGTCAGGGGAGAAAGTGCCGTGGTGGGTGTTTGCGCAAGCGCAACCGTTGGATTATAATAGAAAGAGAAGGAGAGTTTGCTATGAGCCAGACAACTGTTTCCCTCAGCCCGAACGAATTAGAAGTCCTTGTCCGTCGCGTGGTGCGAGAAGAACTCACCCGCCTGCTGCGCGCCCCGGTTCGCTCTATCCTTGAAGATTGGAGACAGGAAGGGCCGGACGACCCGGCCGAAGATGAGTTGCTTCTCAGCGAGGCACTCGCCGTGCTCCAGGGATATGAAGACCAGCCAGAGGCATGGATGAACTGGGAAGACTTCGAAGCCGAACTGGATAGGGCGGAGGCGGCCGGTGAGTTACCGGGTTGAAGTTCCCCCGGAGGTACGGAAGGAAATCAAGGCCCTGCCCGGACACGTGCGTGCCCAGGCCCGTCAACTCATTCGTGCCTTGGGGGAGAATCCCCGCCCTTCTCGCGCAAAGGGACTACATGGCAAGCCGAGCATTTACCGCATTTGGTTGGCCGGACGTTGGCGTGTTGCTTACGAAATTGATGATGAACTGAAACGCATCCGTATATTGAGAGTGCATCGGAAGGAGCGAATAGACTACGAGAGTTTGAGAGTGTCAGAATAGGCACAAGCCAGAGATGTGCGCACTGCCAGCAAACGGATGGGCTACAGTCGGGGCGGGCCACTATCTACGGCAGCACCAGCGCGGTGGAGGCGACGCTGGTGATGGTGTAGGCTTATCAGTTTATCATTTCACAAGGGCCGCCTTGCCATATGGCACAACTATCGTTAGGCAGCGTCACAATATATAATAGGAGGTGGGTGAGACGATGTCCATCATCACCAACTATCTACTCTTCAATCACACCTACCTGCGGCAACTGCAGGCCGACAGCAGCGTTGACGATGAAGCGTCCATTGCTGCTCAGGGCGTGCGCGAGTGGTACGGCTTTCAGGATCGCACCTCAACCGGGACGCTCGTCCAGTCCTGGGTCGCGCCGATGCTGCAGATCCTGGAGCTCGAGTTGCAGCCGTACCCCCAACAAGTTGGGGACTCCGATGCTGCGACCTATCTGCTTTACACGGCCTGGGATCACGAGAAAGAGGCGCCCGTCGGACTGTGCTACGTCACCCCGCCCGGTGCCAACCTGGACACGACCACCAAAGGCCGCCACTGGATGGCCCAGGCCATACTCGCCGCCCGCCACTCACAATCCGCTATTCGCAATTCGCAATCCGCAATTCGCTGGATTATCCTCACCAACGGTGACCAGTGGCGCTTGCTCGACGCCCAGGCATTGCGCCGCTACGAGGCCTACCTGCAAGTGGACCTGGGTGAATTAGCACGGCACCCGAGCGACCTTTCGGCATTGCGCCTCTTCTATCGCTGTTTTCACCGCAGCGCCTTTGCTCCCCTCCCGCGAGCGGGGGGGGCTGGGGGGGGGCTAGACCGCCTGCTGGCCGAATCCGACCATGCCACCGAGCAAGCTGAGGATCACCTGAAGGCACGCGTCAGTCACAACGAAGGGATCATGGCGCGGTTGTGCCTGGGCTTTGTGCAGACAACGGGCAAAACCAGCTTCACCGAAGCGGAGCGGGACGGTATCTACCGCGATGCCACCTACCTACTCTACCGCATACTCTTCATCCTCTACGCCGAGGCGCGGGAACTATTGCCGACGGACAACCCGGCCTATCGCGCCGTGAGCCTGACCGAATTGATCAAGACCGCCTACGACTACAAGCTGCGCGGGATGCCCGACGGCCAGGCGACGACGTTGTGGGAGCGGCTGAAGCGACTCTGCACCGCCATTTACGAGAGCGACGCAGCGCTGAACATCCCGGCCTACAACGGTGGCCTCTTCGATGATGCGGACAAGCCTCACTTGCGCGAGGGCAGCATCGCCGACGCCTACCTCACCGAGGCGCTCTTCGACCTGGCCTACATGCCCGTCGCCAGCGCACCTGCCACTCGCAATTCGCCATTCGCAATTCGCCATTCGCCCATTGACTACCGAGACCTCTCAGTGCGCCACCTGGGCAGCATCTATGAGGGGATGATCGAGTACAGGCTCCAGATCGCCGAGGAGACGCTGTGGGCGCGGCGGGACGGCAAGGGCAACGTCCGCTTCCTGCGCACGGGCCAGGACGGCGCGCCCCGCAGAACCGACGTGGAGATCAAGCAGGGAGACGTCTATTTCTCCCAGAGCCCCGGCGAACGGCGCGCCACCGGCACCTATTACACTCCCGAGCACATCGTGGACTACATTGTGCGCCAGACGGTGTGGCGGGGGCTGGAGGAGCGGCGGGCATCGCTAGAGGAGAAACTCTCTGACTGGCTAGAGGAGATCGCTGCGGCCATCACCCCCGATGAGCGGGCGCGCATGCAGCGCACTGCCGACGAGGAACTGCTGCGCTTTGTCAAAGAGCAGGTGCTCACCTTCCGTGTCTGCGACATCGGAATGGGCAGCGGCCACTTCCTGGTCAATGCCGCCCACCAGATCACGAATTTCATCGTCGAGACGCTGCACCTGACTCCCTGGAAGAATGAATTGATTGATGCCAACCCGGCGGCCTGGCGGCGCCGGGTGGTAGAGCGCTGCGTGTATGGGGTAGACCTGAGCCTGATGGCCGTCGAACTGGCCAAATTGAGCCTGTGGCTGGCCAGCGTGGCCGAGGGCAAGCCGCTCTCCTTCCTGGATCATCACCTGCGTCAGGGCAACAGCCTCATCGGCGCCCGGCTGGAGGATCTGGCCGAGGTGCTGGCGGGGGTGGTCTCCACCAAACCATCGCGCAAGGAGCGCAAATCTCGGGAAGCAGGACAGCTTTCGATGCTGGACGACCCGGCCTTCAGCCAGCACGTGACGGCAGCGACCGGCCTGCTGGCCCAGATCTCGGCCCGGGTGGTTGAGAGAGCGGAGGACGTGAAAGCCCAGGCGGCTGATTATGAACAGGTGCGGGCCGAGCTGGAGCCTTACCGACGGCTGGCGGATATTTGGACGGCACGTCACTTCGGCGTGGACGTGGACAGGCGGCAAATGCAAGCCATTGGCAGATACCTGGTAAGTGGTACAGTTGCTCCAGTGCCAGGATACGAGCAATTGCTCAGCAGAGCAGAAAGTGTCGCCTCTGAGATGCTGTTCTTCCACTGGGACTTGGAAATGCCGAATGTATTCCTAACAGGCGAGAGCCGTGGCTTTACCGCGACGGTTGGAAATCCTCCATATGGAGGTATCCTAAACACCTTCACACGCCAGTTCATACTAGCTTGGGTGTCTAGGTCGGGCACACTAGACCTCTTTGTGGCTTTCTTGGAACGCGCATTGGATATTCTCACCAGACGCGGGATCCTTGGTTTCATCATTCCAAGTTCTTGGCAGACCGGGATTTCCTTTGTCAACCTCCGCAAGCTGATTCTTTCATCCTGCCAGCTTTTGCAGGCCATAGAGCTACCATACGATGTCTTTCCGGATGCCTATATCGACACAGGCATTTATGTTATCCAAAAAGAGCGAGACATTGGCTATTACGATGAATTTGTAGCAAAGCAAGTGAGGTTCAAACGGTTTGGAAAGCGGGAACCAGCCTGCAAGGAGTTGAGAGGGAAGATAGATCTAGGGACTGTGGATGCCTCTTCCTGGTATCGAGATGAACAGTGCCGGATAGTTCTTGATAGAGGTGCTGTCACCCTAATGGAAAGCCTCGCCCGGATGCCTTGGGTTCGGATGGATGAGATGACAATTTCGGCGCGTGGGGTTTTGCCCAACGACGAAGATCTGTCTCAGACTGCAAGAGGTGATAACTGCAGGCGCTATTTTGATGGGGATGTCTATCGGTATGTGATAAGGTGGTCTCCGCAGACCTGGATAAAATACGGGCCGAATCTGCGTGAACAACCTGGATCGACCGTATACTTCGAGGGGCCGCGAGTCTTGGTTCGGCGACTTATCAGTCGCCAGTCTCGCTTGATGGCCGCATACATAGATGAGCCGTTTGTCAACAAGAAAGATCTGTACAATATCAAGCTTGTAGAGCCTGGTTATTCTCCCTTGTATCTTACCGCACTTCTTAACTCGTCTCTATTCTCTTTCGCTTATATTACACGCTCCACGATAGCAACCCGTGATGATTTTCCCCAGGTTACTCTTGCCAATCTTCGCGCTCTTCCAGTACGTCGGATTGAGTTCTCTAGCTCCACTGGTGAACGTAAACGACTCGCAGACGGGGCTGTAAGCTACTATGGAATTGGCCTAGTACAAAATGACTTCACCGAGTTGATGAGAGTCGTTGATGAAAGGCTTGAACTTGAACCCGAACAATCCGATATTGTCCACGACCTGCTGGCCTACCTGGCCCAGCAGATGATTGACTTCCACAAAGGGCGCCAGCGGTTGGAGCGTAAGACCGACTTGTTCCGCTTCGTGGAGCGTGATATGCCTTGCCTGCGGCTAGACAAGGCCCTGGGCGGGCCGCTGGCTGCTGGCGAGATGGCGAGCGATCTCTCCACCGTCCGCCACGACATCGAGGGGTTGCGCCTCAGCCAGAAAGTAGGGGCGCACCCTGGTGGTCGCCCTGGTCGCTGGCTGCTGGAGGTGCGGGCCAAGCTGCGCGACCCGGACAACGGCTGGCGGAAGCATCAGCGGGATCGGGACGGCAATTTCGTCCGCCAGTGGCTGCCGGCCTACCGGTTGCCGCTGGATGAGGCGGCCGGCCGCTTCTACCACTATGCCTTCGCCCACCTGCGCGGCTTCGATGGGGCCGGCAAGTTCCCCGGCGGCTACACCCGCACCACACTGGATAAACTTCACGCAACGAAGGTGCCCCAGTTCGTGCCGGTGAACCTGGCCCCGCTGGAAAAGATGGAGACGGAGCTGGCCGAGGTGCGGCGCAAGATTCAGCTCACCGATGATTTGATTGACCAGATCGTGTACAAACTGTATGGGTTGACGGAGGAGGAGATCGCGATTGTGGAGGGGCGTTGAACCACGAAAGACGCGAAAGGAAACACGAAAGGCGCGAAAGGGAGGGTTCGCGGTTTTCGTGCTCTTTCGTGAACTTCGTGTTTCACAGGTTTATGGCCTGGTGAAGGGAGGTCACGATGACGGTTGAGATCACCATACAGGTACCCAATGCGTTGGGACAGCAGTTACAGCGCTTCCGCGAACGCTTGCCAGAGATATTGGAACGCGGCCTGCGCGAAATATCGGCTGAAGGGCCAACTGACTTCCAGGATGAGAACGCTATTATGGAATTGCTGGCCAGCCAACCAGCGCCAGAGCAAGTGCTGGACATTCGCCCGTCCCCCGAACTCCAGACGCGTGTCAGTGAGTTGTTGCGCCGGAGCAAGGAGGGGGAACTCTCACAGCGAGAAGAAGCCGAACTGGAGCGATACTTGACGTTGGAACATCTGGTCAGATTGGCCAAAGCGCACGCCTATAAACAACTGGCAGCCCAACTATGACACCGACGTATGTTCCAACCGCACTGCGGCAGATGATCCGCGTATGTCTTTACTACTTCATTAGCAAGACATAATTGGAAAAGACATATTCAACCCGTCTGACTTGACCAATCTCGCCTATCACATCATAATACTGGCAAGTCTGAATTAACAAGGAGAGCGCTATGTCGCTAAACTTCCCCGCCATTAAGGACATTCACCTGGCCAATGCCCCCCTGCGTGAGGTCATCTGTCAGGTCAGGTTCCCTACTATATTGCGCATCGCTCACGAGGAGCCGGCCGAATTTCAGGAACACATCCGGGCTCGCTTCCCTGTGCTGGAAGTCGAGCGCGGTGTGGTTGTCGAGATGGAAGGGGTAAAGCCAGGTGGACGTGTTGGTTTCCCTCCGCCTGTATATCGTTTTCATAGCCAAGACAGAACACGCACGGTGAGTCTGGGACCTGATTTCTACGCCCTGAGCACCACAGCCTACCGCCATTGGGCGGATTTTGCTGACTACCTTGCCTATGCTGCCGAGGCGACACAGGCGGTCTACACCGTTCCTTATGCTACCCGCATCGGGCTACGCTATATCAATATGCTGGACACCACATTCACCGATTCAGGTGAATTCAGTGAGGTGCTTGACTTGGTGCGGGACGAACTGACGGTGATGCTCAAGACGGACGTCATCCTGGCTCCCGAGTTGGCGGTGCAACGGATACAGGCAACCACTGAAGGAGACCGGTTTGTGTTCCGCTATGGGTTGATCCACGAAGGAACACCGCCCGAACCCAGGTTTCTGCTGGATTTCGATCTCTACACTGAAGGCAATGTAGGTCTGGATGACCTCATCACCCGCTGTCACCGCTACCATCAGATCATCTATAGCGCCTTCAGATGGTGCATCGCCGATGGCAAGTTGGCTGTCTTCCAACCTGGATTAACGACAGGGGAGGAGGTCTGATCATGAACACGCTGGCCATTGCTTATGCTCTGGAACAACTCCTTGATGCAGAGATATACCCAGACATCATGCCTGAGGACAGCACCGGCCCTCGGATAACGCTGCTGCCCGACGTCTGGCCCGGCACGTCGAGTCGGGTCGTGGTCGTCTGGCCCAGGAGTGAAGAGGGTACAAGAACGCTCGCAGGAGCAGGGGGCGCAGATGCCGCCACGTCCACCACCCGGCGCGACTATATCTCAGTAGAAAATGATCATCAAACAAGTATCACCGCCACGAGCACTCCCATCATTCTCCTGGAAGAAAGCGCACGCGCCGCTGATCGCCGGGCATTTGCGGCACTGGCCGAAGCGATAGACTGGTCCGCTCACCAGCCCGATGAACTTACCACAGCCATAGACCTGGCTTTGAGCCTGGAGATGGCATCTCTGGCCATCGAGTTGGCTCAATTGGGGGGACGCTTGTTCCCCAACCACGAGCGCGTCCAACGGGCCGCTCGGGTACTGGCTCCTCCCGTCGTGCGCGCTGTGCGCCCGCCACGCGCCAGGGGACTGAGTGCTTCAATGGCCTGGTTTGATGAACATGCAAGCCAATATCGAGGTCTGTGGGTGGCTGTGCGTGAGGGGCAATTGTTAGGAGCAGCCGTGTCACTGGAAGAACTGATGCCAGTCATCGGTGAGGGCGAGGATGCCGCCAGTACAGTCGTCACCAGGGTGCTATAAATGGCGCGGTTCGCCCACCTCCTCATTTCTGGCGGCTTTGCGCGCGGTGCGACTCGTTACCGGGATCATTATCCCGGCCAGGAACGGCTTGCTCGCGTAGTGCTTCCGGTCACTCTGGAGGGACGAATGATTGTGCATGCTATTGTGGATACCGGTGCGCCGTGGTGCGTCATTGATCCGGCGATAGCCAGACAGGTTGGCGCGGTAGCACACGCTGACTATGAGCCTGATGAGAAATTGATGATCAGAGGAATGCTCTACAAGGGCAGACTGCTCAGAATGGGGATCAGCCTGGAAGCTGAGCAAGGGCATAGTCTCAATATTGGCGCTACTGTGTTCGTGCCCATGCTGCGCCCGGGTGACACATGGCCCCATCCGAACTTTATTGGTCTGGATGGTTTCCTGAGTCGCATTCGGTTTGCCATAGACCCGGCTGAGAACACCTTCTACTTTGGTCCCATCTGATTAAGACAATATACTATCCCACGGACCGCCTGAAAGATATGCTGGCTCAGCGCAGTTGAGCTATGTAACCTTCTAAACGCATTAGTTAACATATTTTAGAGTTAACATACCGAGGAATTGGAAGCCGAGATGCAAGCCGACCTTTGGATGTCCCTTGTGGAAAGTGAAACACAGGAAATCGCGCCCGTCCCACCAGCCGAGGACGGCACGTCGCCTGAGGAATGGTTAGGCGGCGTGCATCCCGATGGGAAATTGGAGCTTACCAGGGGCTTCTACCTTTACGCTGACAAGCTCAGCCGTGTGCTGACCTATCTGGCCCGCGAACGCCGGCCCGAGGGATCTGTATACGAACAACTGGCGAAGGCTACCGGTATGTCGGACTCGCGAGTCGAGGCACTTGCCCAGTATGGAGTCAACATGGAACTCTTGGTGCCGCGTTCCTTGCACGTGACCTCGCTGGGCCGTCTGGTCTTGCAGCACGACCCCTTCTTTGACCGACCCGGCACGCTCTGGCTGTTGCACTATCTGTTTGCTTCCAATCCCCTGCTGGTCGTCTGGAACTATATGTGCAACGGCGTCCTGCCCGCGGTTGCGGAAGTCAGTAAGGGAGAGGCTGCCGATCAATTCCTTCCCTTCGTCGGCCGTTGGTCGAAGCGTTCCATTCGCAAGAAGGTTCGTAATGAACTACGCGCCTTCTTCACTGGCTATGTGGAAGAGATGTTTGCGCCGTTAAACTACCTGCGCGAGGTACGGCATAACGTCTACGCCGTCAACCGGGATGTGGCGCCAGTGCCACCGCTCATCCTGCTCGCCACCGCGCTAGTTTATCGCGACCGGCACCAGCCGGGCAGTTCGGGTGTCGAGATCCCCACATTGGTCCACGCCGATCATAGCCCGGGCCGCATCATGCGCCAAGGTGAGATGTACATCCGCCAGGCTTTGAACGAGCTGCACGAGGCGGGCCGGCTGACCATCGAGTCCAAAGCCAACCTCGATCAGGTGCGCTTCCGCAGTGGTTCGGCAGTCACCACAAGCGGGTCGACCTGGCTCGAAGCTGTGCGGACCTATTATCAGGAGCGACGAGGTGGCTAAATACGATCTGCGCCAATATCTGACCACTCAGGGACAGGAGACCTTTCGCGCCTGCATCATCCACGCACCGGCGATGAGCCACAAGACGGAACTGGCACGTCGCATACGCGATGTGCTGGGGGCATATCTACTGGATCTACAGGTTTACTTTGTGGAACACCCGGAGTTGGCCGAACGCATCGACCGCTTCCGACCTCGTGACCTGGAGAAGTTGCTGCTGAAGTTGGACGTGCCTAAGAGAACTGGAACCGGCATCGTCGTCGTGGATAACCTGGATTTCCTACTCAACACGTGGACTAAACGACGTCTCGAGGAATTCGTGGCCATGATTGACTTGAGATTGAAGTCGCCCGGCGTCACGGACAAAACGTTTGTGTTCATCGTGCAAACCAATCCGACTGTCGTCAGATACGATCTGAGAAATACGCGCGGCCAACCACGCATCCTGCCACTAGATGCGTTCCATGCTCTGTAAAAAGAAACCGGGTTTTTCCCAAAAACCCGGTTTCTGATGGGAGGACGGTATGACCAAAATCAGCGACCTTATCACCATTCACAGCGGTTACGCCCAGTACGTCCAACTGGTGTCAACGTTTAACGACCCCACCGAGAATCGGGGCCGGATGGAACAGTATATGCCGATCAAGTCGCACCGCGAGGCGTTCACCCGCCTGACGCGCGCTCTCTACCCCCTCGATAACCGCGTCTACTTGTTGACAGGTAGCTACGGCACCGGCAAATCGCATCTGTGCCTGATGCTGGCCAACTATCTCTCGCTCAAACCCGGCGACCCTGAGATGGCCGCATTCTTCGACCACTGGAAGCAACGCGATCCAGACGGCGCTGAAAAGCTGCGCAACTTGCGCGGAGAGGGGCGCTACCTGGTAGTGCTGGGAGACTATGGCAAAGGCGATGACTTTGACAGCATGATCTTGCGCGCCGTTCAGGCCGCTATTGAGCGGGAGGAATTGCAAGAAGCCTGGTTGGACACTCACTACCAGGAAGCCGTACGCCAGATCGAACGCTGGGAGGAGCGTGAGCGTCGTGGTGGGCCCAGCGGCACCTTCAACGACTTTCGGGCCGAATTGACAGCCCGCTATCCCGGTCGGACTTTGGGCGCCCTCAAAGACGATCTGTCTGAGTTCGCCCAGGAAGCCTTGAACGTCTTCCGTGAGGTGTATCGCGCCGTCGTAGGCCGCGAGTTCAGCTACAGCAAGGATAACCTGGTAGCCATCCTGCATGACTTTTTGTCCAACCCCAAGTTCAAGACGCGATACAAGGGCTTGATCATCATCGCCGACGAATTTGGCTACATCCTCGACCGGGGCAACATCAGCATTGATATCTTCCAACGCTTCGCCGAGATGTGCCAGCGTGGCGTCGAAGGCAGCCAGTTGATATTCATCGGTACCGGCCACAAAGCGTTCCGCGCGTACTCTGCCGGCGGGCTTTCTGCTTCTGACTTCAGCGTAGCCGCCGCCCGGGTCACAGAAGTTGCTTTAGAATCTGAGGAACTGGAACTGATTATCTCCGCCATCGTGACGCCGGACAAGGAACATCCAGCCTGGAAATCAGAGGTAGCCACGCAAGCCGGTATGTTCAATCGTTTCGCCCTCGCAGCCAGCCGCATCGGTGTTTTTAAGCATCTCAAGGGTCCTGAACTGCGTCAACGAATCGTCGAAAACATCTACCCGATGCACCCCATGGCCACGCACTGCCTGATCGAGATGTCCACCGAAGTGGGATCTAATGCGCGCTCGGTCTTTTCGTTCTTCTCCGGGGCGCTGGAATCAGTACCGGTACCAGGTTCATATCCGTGGTACGTGGCACAAACCGAGGTTAAAAGCGATGGTCGCTTGAACCTGTACACGGCTGATGAGCTAGCGACTTACTTTGCCGCAGAGCTCAAGCCGGATAACACCGAGGTGCGTGAGGGTGTTCGCCAACAGATACGCAACTACCAGGCCTCGCTGCGCGAGGCACAAAAGCAGGCCCAGGCCCAGTTGATCGGTGAGCTTGATCCAATGGTTGAACGGACCCTCAGACTCTTACTCATCTATGAAATCAGTAAGGTCGCCTCCACCTTCGAGAATCTGGCGTTTGGCCTATACTGCGAGTCCCCGGCTGAAAAATCACAATTGCAAAACCGCCTGGCCGAATTAGTCAAACAAAAGATTCTGTTCCAGTCATCAACCGGCATCTACGAGTTCCGCCGCAGCGAGGCCACCGACTTCGAATCGCTCATCGAGCAGTACAAGTCCGACCCAGGCAATGTGTCGGAGGATTTGGCCGCCGAGGTCATGACCCTGGTCTCGCTTGGCCGTGGGGGGGCGTGGCTGGAAGCCAAGAACCACAACCAGCCCTATACCGAGGATAAGCGGTTGCTGCGAGTTTTTGCCCGGCCGGGCGATCTGCAGGCCCAATACCCCCTTGAGGACGCTGGTGAAATGGTTGACTTTTTCACCTACCACGAGCAACGACTGCAGAGCGAGACAGAATGGAAGGCGCGCTACGAAGGCGTGCAGGTCTACGTCTTGTGCGAAACCGACGAAGACATCGCACGTGCCCGGCGTGCCACAGAGACAAATCAGAGTGATCGCGTCATTGCCGGCGTACCTCGCCAACCCATCCCCATACGCGAGGGCGTCATGAACTTGCGGGCGGCGCTTCACATTCAAAAGAGCGAGGATCTCGATGCCATGACCCTGCAAGACCGTTCGCGTCTACAGGAGGACATCATCGGCGACGAACGGCGGGAAACAGGTTACAGCGGCGATTTTGTCAAAACACGCCGGCGCTACCTGGAAGCCAAAGAACTCTGTTGGTATGGCCAAGGAGGTGCAGTACTCGTTGCGCAGCCTCAAAGTGAGTACGAGCCAGCCGATGAATTGATAGGGCGGCTATATGAGAAGCACAACAAATGGCCCCACCCATACCTGAACCAGATTCACGTATCTCGCTTTGGCCCGGGTAAGGACGTGCCGCTGACCGATGCTGTGGGGGCTTTACTACGCACGCATCGCCGCGTCGAAATCGACCACTCGGCTCCCGCTAATCGGGGCGAAATCCGCTACCTGAAGAATGTCTTGGCCAACAGCGGCGCGTTGCAGCAAACTGTACCTGCGTCAGGCAACGTTGCTCCATACGATGTGGAGTCTTCAGCCGTCAAGTTCCGGGGCAAACTGCCGGCACTGGCTGCCATGCTTGATACTCTACGTGCTCTCAACCAGGGGGATACATTGCCGGTACGCAAATTGCTCGCGGCCCACGCCGATGTACCCTATGGACAGGGTCCGATTGCCCTATCGCTCTATCTGGCTTATGCCGTGCGTGCCCTTGGCGACGAACTGCGCCTGCAGTTGCAGCCTGGCGCGGTGGGCTACGCAACGATGAACGACCCTGACCTCATCATCGCGTTGGTAAACAACGAGCATCCCAACGCAATCCTGGAACGCCAGACAATTAGCCCGGCGGCACGGGCGCTCATCAACACCATTTACAACCTGTTTGCGGCGGAGCCTGGGGTGGCTGGACAACAACATACGGTCAATGAGGCTCACGCTGCACTG
Organism: uncultured Anaerolineales bacterium; assembly: GCA_964653285.1. Classification (GTDB taxonomy): domain Bacteria; phylum Chloroflexota; class Anaerolineae; order B4-G1; family B4-G1; genus CAZZEX01. The sequence continues at coordinate 35,188 of CAZZEX010000009.1, read as the reverse complement.
CGAGACTGGTGGGGCCAGCTTCCCAACCTGGCACAAGTGCCCGAGATCTATGAGGATGATGAGACTGATAACTCTACGCAAGCGCTGGTCAAGCTGATGCGTAACGTCGAAGGGACAAACCCCTACCGCCTGGTCCTGGAACAGCTTCAGACCGCGTATGGCTTCCCTGAAGACGCTATGATCACCGCATCCAGCCAGCCGAAGATCCTGGAGGGATTGAAGCAAGACAAGGCTGCTATCGAAAATGGGGCACGTCGTGTCAAAGATACGTTGTTGAAGCGGTTGATGGCTCCATTCAACCCGGCCAGTGACTTCTACGGTGATTACCAGACAGCTATAGCGGATTGGTACAAGAACCTGGGCGATGAGCAGAAGGATGAGTACGCTCCGTGGCACAGCCATGCTTCGCGAGCAGTCGTCCAGCGGCTGCGCACTATCGTCAACATTGAGACAACCTTCTTCGACCAACTGCCAGCCGATGCTGGATTGGGCCTGGGCAGAGTGGATGATTGGCGCCGTGACCGCAATGATGAATATGTACAGATGCTGGAGGCGGCGCTGGAACGCATCGCAGCCAACCGTGTCAAACTTCCTGCCCCCAGGTGGAAGATCCGTGGTGTGTATAAGAAGGAAGACTTGCAGACCCGCTCCCAGATTCTTTTCCGAGGCGGCGTCGTCCTGGAGATTCATGCACCCGAACCTGGCGTCAAGGTGCTGGTCACAGACGCAGATGAAGATCCACGCACTGCACTGCAGCGCCAAACAGTTGAAGACAAATACGATCTGTCGGTGAAGAACACGCGCGTCGTGAAGCTGGTCAGCCAGGGAGAGGATGGCAGCTTTGGACAGGTGATCACGCTTTCTTTCATCAACGAGGATCGTAAGTACGAAGCTAGCCCCCTCACACAGCAAACACTATTGGAGCGGGAATATAAGTTCGTCTATCCAGAGGATAAAGATGCCTTGCTGGTGTTGTTGTCCAGCATCTTGCGAGATGTCATCAAAGAGGGCGTGGTTGATGAGGATGACGCACGCCAGATGTTGATTGAACTGGCTGATAAACTGAAGGGACTTTACTGAGAAGATGGCTCAAGCGACAGTCTATTTGGGCAGCGCAGAGTTACTGGGCACGATCACTGCTGACGTCGAGGTCAACAGCGTGGCAGATTACGTGCTGGCCTATGACCGACTGGTTCAGGCACTCCATGCCGGTGAAGACATCACTGTTGCGGTCAGTGACGTAAATGTGGGAGCCTGGTTGCGTCGTCTTCAGGAGCGTTATAGTCCAGAGCGTGTGCACATCGAAGAGTTGACCCGTCGCCAGCGACTGAGCGAGTTATGGAATATTGAGGTGCCGGATTGGGTCAGCGAGGACCAAATTGCCCACGCTCAACTGTTAGATGTCGCCATCTCTGCCCCACCGGGTCGTGGTTTCGAGGATTTCGTCCTGGAGATATTCTTCAGCCCGTTTGTGGCCCAGCCTCGACTACCGCTACAACGCCTGGGCGATCTGCTCAAAAGCTACGATCCGCGGCAATGGTCTGAGGCGATGGAACGTCCTTTGGTCAGCAATATCTTCAGACGTCGCTTGCAGCAATGGGAGGATAGCGCCAAGCAAGCCGGGGAGAAGCTGATTGTACGGTGGCTGCGACAGTCGCCACAGCAACTCGCACAGCAGTTGGCAACCCTGAATGTGTTGACCGGCTATCCGCCCGAGGTCGGACGTCGAGTCATGGGTGATCAGTTTGACCTCCTGGCGCGGTTAGAACTGGATCTGAGCGATATCCAGGTAAGCGAGTCGCAGATTGGCTCAGCCCTGGATCAGATTCGCGTCCACCTGGAACAGTTAATGCGATCCACTGCGACCCATCGGCTACGCTCAGGGCAGGCCCACGAGGCGCTTGAAGCCATACTAACACAGGCCAGTGGCTATCTCGAAGTCGAGTTTGACGCTGTGCAACGTCTCCTCCGTTCCGGTGAGGTCGCCATTGACCGTGACCTGGTGCGGCGCGTGCGAGGTTTGTTCGCTCGGGTCCAGCATCGTCCTCATCTGGATCAGGCTCTGGCGGACCTTGACCTGCTGATTAGCCAGCCGCCCCCACCGAAGCCCGATCCCAACCCATCCAATCCCTGGAGTGACGAGCAATGGCTGGAGTGGGCTGAGGAGCACTACCTGCCATACCGTTTTTGGCTGGAAGAGATCGGCCAATTGACGGGCGATATAGTTGACTTTGCAGGCGCCTATGCCGATTGGCTCTACAAGCGATATCCAGCAATGCGCCTGAGTTCGCCAAGGATGGTCTACCAGGCACTGCCAGCGCTCAAAGGGAAAATGATGAGCGACGCGCCAGTGCTGGTGCTTGTTATTGACAATTTCAATGCCAAGTTCTTTCGCGATTTTACCCGTTACATGCAGGCACAAGGGTACTACGCCGAACAACTCACATACTACGTCTCGATGTTACCTTCATGCACCGAGATCAGCAAGAAATGTCTGTTCGTCGGCCAGCCTGAGCCCTTTGCAGGGACATCGTATGAAAAGCCAGTGCAGGAAACCTGGGAACAAGCACTGAGGGGTCGGCGCGCGTTGTACCTCCCGCATATTGGCGCGCTGCGCGCAATCAAGCGACGGGAGCACGATGTATACTTTTTGAACTACTTGCCCTTGGATATGGCCTTTCACCAGGATGAGGAGCACGTAGGTATCTCTCACGCCCAGGCTGCCCGTAGTTATCTGAGAGCCGTTGCCCGAGACGTGCGCGCCTTCGGCGAGCGTATCGGCGCCCCGCGCGACCTGGTGGTCATCGTGATCTCAGACCACGGCTCCACGCGTATCCCGGCTGAGGCTCCCAATCTGATTGACTCTGCCTTTTTCGCGAAACGAGTCCTGGACAGGCACCATCGCTACGTGCGTATCACCGATAGCGAGCTGCACCAGTTACCTGACAATATCCAATATCAATGTTATACTTTCGAACGCGAACGCTTTGGGTTAAACGAGAACTATCTATCCGCCAGGGCCCATTACCGATTTCTGCCGACGACAGGGAGCACGTACATCCATGGTGGGCTGACCCCCGAAGAAACGCTGGTGCCAGTGGCAGTTTTTACACCACTCACCGTATCGCCCAAACCATTGACTGTGCGCTTGCTGGGGAACGCGTTCTACTACGCCCGCAAGTCCGAGATTCAAGTAGAGTTAGTGAACACCAATGCTTACGCCTGCGAGTCCGTGCGGCTGGAAATCCAAAACGCGAACGTCGACGCGCCTGGCGTTGATCTGGGCACACTGGCACCAATGAGCCAAGAGACCGTCACGCTCGAAGCCCGTTTCCGACGCTCGCACGGAGGAGTGGATACACTGCACATCCGCGTCACGTATGGCTTCCTGGGGCAACCTCAGCAGCAAGAGGTCGAAGAGGCGGTGGAGATGAAGTCTATGATGACGCAGGCATTTGACCTGCGGGAGCTATTCTGAACCGAAAGGCTCGGCAAGGTCTCATGACCGCCGCCAATGGGCTTTCAGGCTCGGTCAGAGACCTTCGCCCAACGGAGAACTTTGGTTCTGGCTCGTCCAGGTTAGGAGACAGATTGATGGAGACATTGGGGACATTGGAAGCATTCGAGGAAAAGGCACTCGACTACTACGGCGAGGTGGCTATCGACAAGCATCTGATCCACGAGGCCGGCTTCGGCGCCCGGGCGATCCCAACCTACGTGGGCGAGTGGATCCTATCAGCATACGCCGAAGATGGCAGGTTGACCGGCGAAAGCCGTGAGAAGATTGCCTCGTTTTTGACCAAGTTTCTACCCACCAAGGGGCAGAAGGACGAAATCAAGAACCGCCTCCTGAAAATGGAGACGGTCCAGTTGCTAGATGACTATCACGTGACGGTCAACCTGAAAACCGGCGAGCGCAATCTACATATTCCATTGCTGGATATCACTGATGCGCGTATCAGTGGCCACATCGTGGACAACAACGAACTGCTTGTCACCAGTGGCGTTTGGGGTATCGGGGACTTGTTCTACGTGCCACCCGAATCGCGCGCGGAGCGTGGGCAGGTCTGGATGCGTGAGTTCCGTCCCTTTCAGATAAGCAGTATCGACTACGACTACTTCTGCCATTGCCGGCAGTACTTCGAGTTGGAAGAATGGCTGGACCTGATGATCTCCAGCATTGGATTCAGCCCTCGTTCACTGTCTCTGCGTCAGAAAATGGTCCTGATCACACGCATCGTGCCTGTTGCACAACCACGAGTCAACCTGGTAGAGTTGGCGCCCAAGGGCACCGGCAAATCTTTCGTGTATGACAACCTCTCCCGCTACGCACGAGTCATTGGTGGGGGCAAGATCACACCGGCGGTGCTATTTCACAATCTCGCTTCGCACATACCCGGACTGATCACACGCTACGACGTGATTGTCCTGGATGAGGTACAGAGCATTCGTGGCGACAGTGCCGGCGAGCTAGTCGCGGGCTTGAAGGTGTATCTGGAGTCAGGGCGCTATAGCCGAGGCAGAACAATGGGGACGGCCGAGGCCAGTTTTGTCATGTTGGGCAACATCATCCTGGACGAGAACAGGCAACCCATCCATCAAGACTCAGGGTTGTTCCGCGAGATTCCCAACTTTTTGCGGGAGACGGCATTTCTCGACCGCATCCACGGTCTGATTCCTGGCTGGGAGATGGAGCGTGTGACTAAGGATACGCCATCAAAGAGCCTGGGTTTCAAGGGTGACTTCTTCTCCGAAGTCCTCCACGTGATGCGCCGTAGTGCCCAATATGACGAGTATGTCTCCGAGAATATGGTCCTCGTCAACTGCAACGACCTCCGCGACCGCAAGGCCATCGCCCGTCTCGCTGCGGGTTTTCTCAAGTTGCTCTTTCCCGACATGAAGCCAACGGAAGAGCAGTTCAGGGAGTTCTGCGTTAAACCGGCAGTAGAACTCCGCCAACGGGTGCGAGACGAGTTACACAAGGTCGATCCGGAGTATGCTCAGGTGTCCATTGGGTTTGAGTAAGAACCGGGAGATAGCTGGCCCTACATCCCTATGGTGACAGATTGGACGGGCTTTTTTCCGACCTCGGGCAATTGGGTCAGCGCGAGAACTGATAGGGGAGGATGCTGAGGGGAAGAGCAATCGCGGATGCCTTATTCAGGGATGGGGATGCTTTGCCTTACTATGAGGAGCTTCTGGGCCGTGCCATTCCCCGGTTCGAAGCCATAGCTCATAGAATGCCAGCCACAAAGCTGTCCAGGGTACAATGGTATCAGCGACCTGTCAATTTTCGCCCGACGTGGAGCCACCGATTTTCGGCCAAGATGGGCCACTCGCAGAGATGGCGCACGGGAAACTCCTGCTGAAAAAGTGGTAGACGGAATGTGTTTGTTTTTGGCTATCAGACTTAAGGAGATTGCTCCAATGCCCACTCAGAAACCGCGCTTACCAGAGTTGCCTCCCGAGCTTCAGGGTACGGTGCACATTATGCCCTGGGACCGGCTTTACAACTGGAGCCGCAAGCGGTCGCTGTGGCCCCTGTTTTCAGGCCTGGGCTGCTGTGCTATTGAGACGATTTGCGCGGCCGCCGCCCGCTTCGACCAGGCCCGTTTCGGTATGGACGTTGTGTGCCCCGCTCCCCGCCAGGCAGACCTGATGATCGTCTCCGGCACGGTCACCAAGAAGATGGCCCCCCAGGTAGTCCGTCTCTACAACCAGATGGCTGAGCCCAAATACGTCATCGCGATGGGGGCCTGCGCCATCTCCGGTGGGCCGTTCAAGGAGGGATATAACGTCGTCTCCGGGGTGGATAAGCTAATTCCCGTGGACGTCTACGTTCCGGGATGCCCACCTCGGCCGGAGGCTTTGTACAACGCCTTCCTCGCCCTGCACGCCAGGTGGGACCGGGAGACGATACGCAGCCTGCGCTGGTATCAGAAGGATGAGGACGAGGGTATCCCTGTGCCAGCGCTGGGCCCCGACCTGGTGGACTGGCGGCTGACAGATAAGATCGCGACCCTGGGTGAGAAGTGAGTGACATGGCCGAGGAAATCCAGATCTCTCCGCCGACGGCAGAACTACTCTCTATCCTGGAAGAGCGCTTCCCTGGTGCGGCCCAACCCGCCGAGTGCGAGGGGGTGGTCATCGCTCCCGACCGGTTGGTAGAGATCGCCACCTTCCTGCGGGACGAACCGGGCTACGTTTACCTTTCCTGCGTCACCGGCGTGGATTATCCGGGGCCCACGGCCCGATTCCCGGCTCGCTTCGAGGCCGTTCATCACCTGTTCCGCTTCCAGGGAGGGTCACTGACGCTTCACGTGCACGCCGACCGTGACGACCCCGTAGTTCCATCGCTCGTCAGTGTCTGGCCCTCGGCCAACGTTCAGGAGCGGGAGGCGTGGGACATGATGGGCATTCGCTTTGAGGCTCACCCTGACCTGCGGCGCATCCTGCTATGGGAGGGGTTCGCCGGTCATCCGCTGCGCAAGGATTGGCAAGAACCGTACTACGAGGCCGACCATAAGCCGTTCCCCAGCCGTTACCCGATGGGGCGACCGGTGCCGGCTGAGGAACGGACACTGTTGGGCCGCAACCTTCAGTATCCCCCGGACTGGTCGCCGGCGGGATGGAAACTCCAGGCTGAAGTGCCGGTGTACGCACCGATGGACGAGCGCGCCGCTGAGGGTGGGCGTCCGATGCACACCGATCAAGTGGTGATCAACGTCGGGCCGCAGCATCTCAGCGCCCACAGCGCCCTGGGCATAGTGGCCTGCCTGGACGGGGAGACGATTCAGCGACTGGAGCCCGTGTTGGGCTATCTGCACCGCAGCCACGAGAAGATTGGTGAGCGCAATACCTGGCTGGCCAACATGCCCTTTACTGACCGGTTGGACTACATGTGTTCGATGTCCAACAACTTTGGCTACGCCGTGGCGGTGGAAAAACTGCTGGGGGTGGAAGTGCCTGAGCGAGCGGAGTACATCCGTGTCATCATGGCGGAACTGACCCGCGTGATGAATCACCTCATCTCCATCGGCTTCTTCACCAACGATATCGGCGTTTACCTTACCGCCATGCTCTATGCGCTGGAGGAACGGGAGCTGATCATAGACCTGTTCGAGATGGCATCGGGTTCACGGATGATGTGCAACTACTTCCGCTTCGGCGGTGTGGCCCGTGATCTGCCCGAGGGGTTCCTCCCGTTGGCGAAAGAGTTGGTCTACGAGCGGCTTCCGCGCCGCGTGGACGAGTTGGAGCGGTTTCTGATGGACAACGAGGTCTTTCGCGCCCGCAGCATAGGCGTCGGCGTGTTGCCAGCGGATGTGGCCGTGGCCTACGGCTGCACCGGGCCGCTGCTGCGGGCCTCCGGCGTCCCTTACGACATCCGTCGCGCCGAGCCTTATTCCATCTACGACGAGTTTGACTGGGACGTGGCGGTGCGTGACGGCGGAGACATCTATGCCCGCTTTGCAGTGCGCTTCGAAGAGATACGGCAGTCGCTGCGCATCCTCCGCCAGGCGCTCGAACGGCTGCCGGATGGGCCAATCCAGGCCGGAAAGAAGCAGCCGATTGTGAAAGTGCCGGCGGGCGAGGTGTACGGCCGGGTGGAATCCCCTAAGGGGGAGTTGGGCTTTTACCTGGTCTCCGACGGCGGGCCGAACCCGTACCGGTATCACATCCGCACCCCCAGTTTCGTTAACCTGGGGGTAATAGGCGAGTTGTGCCGTGGGCACCTGGTGGCTGACGTGGCGCCCATTCTGGCGAGCATAGACATCGCGGTCGGCGAGGTGGATCGCTAATGTACGGGTTGGGTATTCTCAAATCGCTGAGCGTCACCATGGGGCGCTTCGTGATGACTTACGTGGACGACCTGAAGTGGTTCCTCAAGGGTGGCTTCGGCAAGCGATACTCTCCCGTAGCGCTCCCCGTGCGGCAGAGTCCCAAAGGCAGGGGTGTGTTCACGGTACAGTACCCTAAAGAGAGATTGCCGCTCCCGGAGAATTACCGTGTGTTCCCCTTTCAGGTGATTGACCCAAAAACAGGTGAGGCGCGCTGCACAGCCTGTGGTATCTGTGCCCGGGTCTGCCCGCCCCAATGCATCTGGATCGTGCGCGCGACTGACCCGGAGACAGGCAAGCCAAAGCGGGAGCCAGCGGAGTTCTACGTTGACGTGGCTATCTGCATGTCGTGTGGCTTTTGCGCGGAGTTCTGTCCTTTTGACGCCATCAAAATGGACCACGACTACGAAGTCGCTGCCTACAAGCGGGATGGTGAGTTCCTGTGGAATCTGGAGCGGCTGGCGAAGCCGCTGGCGTATCACGCAGAGATTCACCCCACTGACTACATGGCCGAACAGACGGCGCGGGGGCGGAAGGCCGTCAGGGAGAAGAAATGACTCAAATCTCAAATCTCAAATCTCAGATGCCGAATTCCGAATCCCGAATTGCAAGTGTCCGTTTTCAACCTACTGGCAAGCTCTACGACTTTGACGCCCGTGCTTGCCAGGACTTGCGACCAGGTGACTTCGTCCTCGTCGACACGGTGCGTGGTCAGCAGTTGGGAGAGGTGGTCAGCGTGCGGTCTCTACGCGAGGGTATAGAAGAGGGAGTCAAGCCTATAAAGCGGCGGGCCACCGGACGTGACCTGGCGTTACGTCAGCAGTGGCAGAGAAAGGAAAAAGAAGCACTGATCGCTGCTCGAGAAGCGGTGGCGCAGTTGGGTCTGCCTGTCAAGATCATCATTGCCGAATATACCTTTGACGGTCAGCGACTGACGCTGCTGTACGTGAGTGATGAGAAGAAGTTGGCCCTTGGCGAGTTGCTGCGGCGATTGCAGCGCGCACTGGCTGTTCGCATGGACTTGCGACGGATCGGCCCGCGCGACCAGGCCAAACTGATGGGGGGCTATGGCACTTGTGGCGAGTTGCGCTGTTGTTCACGCTTCCTCTCGGAGTTCAGTCCTGTCTCTATCAAAATGGCCAAGACGCAAGGAGTATCGCTCAACCCTTCGGACATCACGGGGATGTGTGGACGGCTGCGCTGCTGCCTTGCCTACGAGCATGAGCAGTACAAGGAGGCATGCCGGATGATGCCCCGGCGCAAGAAGCGCGTGCGAACGCCGTACGGTGAGGGGCGGGTGGTAGACTTGTTGCCGTTGAGGGGGATAGTGGTCGTCAGGGTTGAAGACCGTCGCCTGGAAGTGCCAGTTGAGGAGGTGGAGTTGATTGCGGCATGATCGAGATCGTCAAGGGCGATGCTCTGGACCAGGTCGCCGCTGGCACCGATGTGGCCGACGTGAACGTGGGCACGGCCAGCGTGGACCAGGTGGCGCTGCTGCCCCGCGCGGTTGAGATGGTCCAGGAGGTGTAGAGGTTCCCATCAGCATTCCGGTGGACAGAGAAGAGGAGATAATGTTAAACCAAGTAGATTTCAGGGCCGAGGCGGAAGCACTACGCGAGCAACTGGTTGCCTGGCGACGCGACTTTCACATGCATCCGGAACTGGCTTTTCAGGAACACCGCTCGGCTGGGCTAATCGCCGACCGGTTGCACGAATTGGGCTACCAGGTGCAGACAGGCATTGCAACCACTGGCGTTGTTGCACTACTGGAGGGACAGCAGCCGGGCCCGGTGGTGATGCTGCGTTTCGATATGGATGCGCTGCCCATCACCGAGGAGAACGAAACCGAGTACGTGTCGCAGAATCCGGGAGTGATGCACGCCTGTGGACACGACGGTCACATGGCGATGGGGTTGGGCGTCGCTACGCTGGTGGCGCAGCGTCGAGATGAGATGACCGGCACACTCAAACTGGTCTTCCAACCGGCCGAGGAGGGGGCCAACGGGGCCGAGGCGATGGTGAAGGAGGGCGTGCTGGAGAATCCTTGCCCTGACGTCTTCCTGGCCACCCACGTCTGGAACGAGAAGCCGGTGGGCACGATAGACGTCTCGCCGGGCGCGATCATGGCAGCAGCCGAGAAATGGACCTGCACCGTGCGGGGGAAGGGAGGGCATGGTGCGTTGCCCCACCAGACGGTAGACCCCATCGTCGCCACGGCACAGATTGTGACTGCCCTACAGACCGTTGTCAGTCGCAACGTCAGCCCGCTGGAGACGGCGGTGGTGACGGCGGGCACAGTTCACGGCGGGGATGCTTTTAACGTCATCCCCGCTCAAGTTGAGATGACCGGCACCATCCGCACCTACAGCCCGCAGGTGAGGGAGATAGTGTTGCGGCGGGTGCGCGAGGTGATCGAGGGCGTGGCGGTGGCCTGCGGCGCGGAGGCTGAACTGGAAATCGTCCCCTTGACGCCAGCGGTGGTCAACGATGCTGGAGTCGCCGAGGTCGTGCGTGCGGCGGCCGAGGCGGTGGTCGGGCCGGAGAACGTCTCCTCCGGCGAGAGGACGATGGGCAGCGAGGACGCGGCTCTCTTTATGCAGGATGTGCCGGGATGCTACTTCTTCCTCGGCTCGGCCAATGCAGAGCGTGGGTTGGACGCGCCCCATCACAATCCACGTTTCGATTTTGACGAGGACGTGTTGCCGTTGGGGGTGGCCATCCTCATGCATGCCCTGGCGCACTACTTATTCTGAGGCAACACGTACTTCTCACTACCATCGCCGCAAGCTGGGCAACGCAAAACCGCCCCAACCGTAGTAGGTCGGAGCGGTCGTTTCGCCGCGACTCACGCGCCGGCTTACGCGGGCGGGCGGGGCCGCTCAGTTGTCGCTCAGCCCCGGGGCCTCGATTGCCCGCACAAGGGTGCGGCCCTGGGCTGTGATACGGTCGGTGAGTTCGGTGTCAGTCATTTCCTGTTTACAGCCGCCCGGCAACCCGGCAGTTAGGCGAAGTCGCGAGCGGAGCGACCCGGCAACCCCGCGTTAGCCGATCCGAGGGACAAGCGAGCCGCGCAGCGCCGAGCTCGCCCGCCCCATTGTGTCATCAGTGGCGCGCCTACCGGCATAGTAGCCATTGTGCACCATCGGCAGTGGGGGCCGGGATGGGTGCCCGACCCCCCGAAATCGTCTAGTCGGCCTCGCATAGCAGCTTCAGATTCTCCAGCGTCTGCTCCAAGGAGCGTTCTTGCATGCGCTCGACGATCAGCCGGTTGGCGATCTTGCCCAGCGCCTTGCCGGGCACGGTGTACTCCATGTCCACTGTCACCTCGGTATCGCCGTTCCTGGGCGCATAGGTCCAGGTTTGCTCGCCGGCCAGCGGCCCGCCGATCTTTCCTTTCCACTGTGCCCCCTCCGGGCTGATGTGATCCTCCAGCACCTCGGTGGTGACCGGGAAGCGCATGCCGGCCATCATATAGCTGAACTCGGCGACGGTGCCGACCTCACCCTCGCCGGTCAGCTTCTCTGGCTCGCTGAGCCCGACGAACCAGGTGGCCCAGCGCTGCGGGTCCCGCGCCAGGGTGTATACTTTCTCCACCGGCGCGTGGATTAAGATGCTTTTCTTCACGTGAGCCATCGTTTCCCTCCTCCACAATTGTCTGGCAGCGACCATTGGCGTCCCTCGCACCCCCGCTGCCCCGAAGCACGGGGACGCAGTTGTTGGGAACCATGTTCCCACTCGCCTCTCTGCGCTCCTCGGTTACTCCCTACAAGTCTATTCACCGGGACGGATGGGCTCGGGAACAACCGGTGACGGACCCCAAATTTCGTGGCTCACATTGGTCGCGAGGGTACGCAGTTCATCCAAGACCTTCTGCACGTCCTCGTGGGCATAGAAGGCGGCCCAGGTGGCCAGGTCAGCGAACTCATAGGTGACCACTATCTGGGACGCGCCAGTGACCGGCCGGTACGCTCGAAACTCGACCACCCCCGGAATCGCTAGGACGCGCGGGATTGCGCCCTTGGTCCACTCCAGGTAGGCCTCCACCTTATCTGGGAGAATGTCCCACTTCATGACAAAGAGAACCATCGTAGTTCACCTCCTTTCCTCGAGAATTTCAGGGCAACAGAGCAACAATCATACACCAATACGTATCACCTCCCTTCCTTCATCAAACCCCGGCGGGCAGGTTTCGGCTAACTTGAGAATATGCGAAGTACTTCGCATTACACGCCTATGAGGACGGATTGGCGAGCCTCGCTCCCACCAGGCGACCAAACTCGCATTGGTCCAATCCTGCCAGCGATACAATAAAGCCCGCCGCGCCTTAACGGCGGGCGGGCCTTGCGATGGTTGAACGTTGACCGCCAGGGCGCTCTTACAGCCTTGGCCACCGCCCCAGGCTCACTCCAGCCGTGGGGCGCTCTTGTTGGTCGGGCACACATAGTATACTGCAACTTTGCGCAGAAGTCAAAACCTCGCACCGCTACCGCCGCAGGCCAAGTAACGCAAAACCGCCCCAACCGTAGCAAGTCGAGGCGGTCGGTTCGCCGTAGTCACGCGTCGAGTTGCGCGGGCGGGCGGGGCGGGGTAGAATCCAGCAGCGGAGATTCTCGGCCAGTGCTAAGACCGGCGTCGGCGCGGCGAGGATGGGGGCGGTAGCAGCGCTTCCGCGAGCACCTCGTCCATCTGCTCAGCCAGGATGATGTTTACGCCGCGTTTTACACGTTGCGGGACCTCAATGAGATCTTTCTTGTTGCGCTTCGGGATGATGATGGTCTTGAGACCAACCCGGTACGCTGTCAGCATCTTCTCCTTGAGGCCGCCGATGGGCAACACACGGCCACGCAGCGTGATCTCTCCCGTCATCCCTACGTCGTGACGCACGGGGCGGCTGGTAAAGGCGGAGATGAGCGCTGTGGCAATCGTAATGCCGGCTGATGGGCCATCCTTGGGGATCGCTCCCTCTGGCAGATGGATGTGGATGTCGGTTTTTTCGAAGACATCCGGCTTGATTCCGAAATCCTTGCTGCGGGAGCGGGCGTAACTCAACGCCGCCTGTGCCGATTCCTGCAAGACCTCGCCTAAATGCCCGGTCAGCAGCAGGTTGCCTTTGCCGGGCATCAGCACGACCTCTACGGGCATCAAGTCGCCCCCTGCCTCGGTCCACGCCACCCCCGTGGCGACGCCGATTCCATCATGCTCTTCCGCCAGCCCGCGGATGAACTGCGGCGGGCCGAGGTAATGGGCGAGCGCTCGAGCCACGATGCGATGTGGAGGCGAGTCCCCTTCGGCCAGGCGGCGGGCAATCTTGCGACAGATGCTGGCGATCTCGCGCTCGAGATTGCGCACGCCAGCCTCGTAGGTATACTCGCGGATGAGGGACCGCAGCGCACCGTCGGTGAAGGTGATGGGGATGTCTTCCAACCCATGTTCTTCCAGTTGACGCGGGATCAGGAAGCGGCGCGCGATCTGCAGTTTTTCCTCGTCAATGTAGCCGGGAAACTCGATCACCTCCATGCGGTCTTGCAGGGCCGGCGGAATGGGATCGAGGATATTGGCCGTGGTGATGAAGAGCACCTTCGAGAGATTGTAAGGCACCTCGAGGTAGTGATCGGAGAAGGCATGATTCTGTTCCGGGTCCAACACTTCCAACAGAGCCGCAGATGGGTCGCCCCGGAAATCCAGCCCCAACTTGTCCACCTCGTCGAGCATAAAGAGAGGGTTGATCGTGCCAGCCCGCCGCATGGTCTGGATGATGCGCCCAGGCAGTGAACCGATGTAAGTGCGGCGGTGCCCCCGAATCTCTGCCTCGTCCCGCGTCCCACCCAGGCTCACGCGGACGAACTCGCGCCCCAGGGCCTCAGCGATGGACTGTCCCAGCGAGGTTTTGCCGGTGCCGGGTGGGCCCACGAAGCAGAGGATCGGGCTGCGCATCTTACTGGCTGCCAGACGCCGCACCGCGATGTACTCCAGAATGCGCTCCTTGGCCTTGGGCAGCCCGTGGTGACGCGACTCCAACACTTCCTCCACGTGTTTGACGTCCAGGTTGTCCTCAGTGGTCTCCGACCACGGCAGTTCGATCAGCCAGTCGAGATAGGTGCGGATCATGCCGGTCTCTGGCGACATCGGCGGCATAGACGCCAGCCGGTCGAGTTCCTTATTGGCCCGGGCGCGCGCCTCGTCGGGCAGCTCCATCTGGGCGACTCTTTCGCGCAGGGCGCTGACTTCCTGGGTATAAACGTCGGTTTCGCCTAACTCGCTTTGGATGACCTTCATCTGTTCACGCAGGAAGTATTCACGTTGGGCCTTGTCCAATTCCTGCTGCACCTGCAAGTGGATGCGATCCTCCAATTCGAGCACATCCAGTTCCTTGGCCAGCAGAACGCTTACGCGCTGCAGCCGCGCAGCGATGTCGACAGCCTCTAGCACCTCCTGCCGTTCAGCCACTTCCAGGTCCAGCGCCTGGGCCATCAGGTCGGCCAGCCAGCCTGGTTCATCTATGTTCATAGCGAAGACGTAGGCATCTTCGGGCAAGTTGCGATTTAACTGCACAACTTTCTCGAAAAGCGCCAGCACTGCCCGCATCAGCGCCTCGGTGAGCGGAGTTTTCTCCATCGCTTCGTGGATGGGCAGGGCACGCACGCGGATGTAGGGCTCCAGGTGGATGTATTCGACGATCTGCACCCGCTGGAGCCCCTGACTCAGCATGCTGATGGTGCCGTCGGGCATGCGCAACATGCGGCCGATTTCCACCTCAGTGCCGAAGGTGAAGAGATCCCCAGTGCCCGGCTCTATTATGTTTGCATCCCGCTGAGCGACGGTGATGAGTTGCTCGCCTTGCTCGTTCGCCACCTCGATCGCTTCTATTGAACGGTCCCGTCCGACGAAGAGCGGAGTGACCATGCGGGGGAACATCACCATATCGCGCAGCGGCAGAAGCGGCGCTTCGATGACTTCACCTGGAGATTTGTGCAGAACGTCTTCCCCGAAGTCTATTTCATCCGGGGAAAATGGCACTCCCCGGGGCCATCCCATTTGTGACCACAAATCCTGAGACATTCTATCCCACATCATGTTCTCTTCTTGTATCAGGTTCCCTCTTCGCCGTCGTTGTCCGGCAGCGGGGCATCGGTGTAGCGTGCCCACTCTTCGCGGGCGTCAGCGACGAGAAAGACAGAGCCGGTCACCAGCAGGCCGCTGTCCGGGCCCATCACTGCCAACCCACGCTGGAGCGATTTCCTCATATTCACACTGACCTCCGCCCCGCCTCCCACTGAAGCGACGACGTCGGCCAACCCAACCGGCGCTGCCGCCCGAGGATGATCAGAACGGGTGACGATGACGTAATCGCTGATCGGTAGAAGGGATCTCAGCACCCCGGCGACGTCCTTGTCGGTTGAAGCGCCGAAGATCAGCACCCAGCGTTGGTCAGGGAACCACTCTTCCAATGCCCTTCGCAGCACCTGCGCCGAGTAGGGATTATGCGCGCAGTCCACGACGACTAATGGCTCGCGGCTGAGGATTTCCATCCGCCCCGGCCAGTGAACGCTGCGCAGTCCTTCGTGCACGGCCTCGACGGGGATGCGGAAGCCCCGCTGGCGCAGGATATCCAGCGCGGCGATGGCGCTGGTACCGTTCTCTAGTTGATGGCGGCCTAACAGGGGGATCCAGTATTCGCCGTCCAGTTCCGAGCCCCCGTCGGTAACGCGCCGGGCAGTGAACATCTGGCCGTCCAGGTCTGCGGGGCCGGGCTCGTACTCCCAATCGCGGCCGATCTCCGTAAGCGGTGCTTCCCGTTCCCGGCTAACCGTTTCGAGCACTTTGATCGCTTCGGCCCGCTGCGGCGCGCTCACGGCCGGGACGCCGGGCTTGATGATGCCCGCTTTCTCATAAGCGATCTCGGCCAGCGTGTTACCCAACAGGTAGGTGTGCTCGAGACTGAGTGAGGTAATGACGGACACCTCGGGCGTCAAAACGTTAGTGGCATCGAGCCGGCCGCCCAGCCCCACTTCGACGATAGCCACGTCCACTTTAGAACGAGCGAAGTACAGAAAGCCGATGGCGGTGATGGCCTCGAAGGTGGTTACGCCGGGCGTACGCTTGATCAGCGGGCGAACCTCCTCCACCAGCGCGACGACCTCTTCCCGCGCAATCTTCCGCCTATCCACCTGGATGCGCTCACGGAAGGTGTGGAGATGAGGAGAGATGTAGAAGCCGGTACGGTAACCGGCGGCCCGCAAGCCAGATTCGCACAGCGCTACTGTGGATCCCTTGCCCCTGGTGCCAGCGACGTGCACCGACGGGAAGCGGGTGTGCGGGTTGCCAACCGCCGCCAGCAGTCGCTCGACTCGCGAAAGATCGAGCGTCTCGGGCGTATAGCGCTCGATGCGCGTTAACTCGTAGTCTGTGAGGCTGTGAAGATAGGCGATAGTCTCTGGGTAGTTCATTATCCCGGTCGGGTATGGATTGTACCCCCTTTTCTTGGGAAATGCAAGTCGGTACCTAACCCCCCGGCCCCCTTCCCTGCGAGGGAAGGGGGAGTCTCCCCTCCCCGAGGCGGGGAGGGGAGGGGAGAGGGGTTCAATCTGTCAATTTACCAATCTACTAACGTGTGGTATACTTTCGTCCGAACTCTGATTGGGGGAGGATTGTCTTGCGAATCTATCACATCCTGTTGGCAATAGCGATGCTGGGGCTGTTGTTGATGTTGACCGCTTGTGGAGAGAAGCCGCTGCTCGGCGATGTCTCCTTCTCCGTGGACCTCATCACGCCCAACGCGGACGGCGACAGTGATGTACTGACTATCACCTACAACCTGTCCCGCAGCGCGGAGGTCTCGATCTGCTTCGAGGACGGCGCTGGAAACCGCTACTACTTCCGCGACAATGTCCACCACCCCCCCTCCGTCGAGGAGCCTTACCAGGTCTACTTCGCTGGCGTGGTGGATGGCTATGTGCTCCCCGGCGAGCAGTTCGAGGGGTTCACGGTGGAGAAGCGCGTGTTGCAGGGCGGCATCTACATCTGGGTGGTGGAGGCGACCGATGCGGAAGGTGTCACCGAGAAGGCTACCGGCGCGCTCACCATCGCCGATGCCGACACTGCACTGCCGGAACTGCGCGGCTTCAGCGTGTATCCGCCGGTCTTCAGTCCCAACCGGGACGGCCTCGACGACCGGGTGACGATCAACGTGGATCTCAAGAAGGACGTGGAGGAACTGACTGTCTATCTGCTGGGAGGGGACGGCGTACGCTACCACGTGGCGGAGAAAGAGATGGTCACACGGCTCAACGAAGCAGGATGGCACGAATTTGACTACGACGCAGGGGTGGATCTGGGAGCAGACCCGCCACCTGATGGCACGTACACTGTGACCATGCGAGCGCGGGACGCGGTGGGGCAGTGGACGGCGGCGACCGATACGCTGACCATTGAGAACGGTGGGGTGCCTCGAGTGTACATCCTTAACGGTGAAGTGGAGTGGTCGGCCGGGGCTGTCCCGTTAGGTAGCACACTCTATTTCACGTTGACGATTGATAACGACAGCGTCGTGCCCATCCGCACCAGCGGCCCGCCGCCGGGCACCGTGTACGACAGCGACCAGAATTACGCGACGTTGGGCGAGTATGTCCAATCGGGCGTCTTCCGGGTGGGCATCCACTGCGAGACCAGCCCGATAGATCACCCCTGGCGCTGGGCAGTGGGTAGTAGGCCGGACGACCTGGTGACAGACGACGAGGGGCACCTCTACCTGCCGGCGGGGGCGCGGGCGGTCGTCACCGGTGGCATCCGCTTCGTGGATGTGGTGGAGGCCCGCAACCCGCAATACTGCTATGCCTCGCTGATCCACGAGGACGTGGAGATCTCAATGGTCAACTACCGGGTGGACCCGGTGTTTCTGTTCATCCAGGTGCCGTAGGCTTGAATGAGAAGCGATATACCGGCGCTTGAGATGGAGGTCTGACGATCCCCTCTGGGCAAATAACGGCAACTCAAGATCCAAGGAGGCAAACGATGGGTGGTGTGTACGCTGGACGATGGCTGAGGGTGGACCTGGAGAGCAAGGAGGTCCGAGAGGAGCAAATCACCGCAGAGGAGGCGCGCACGTGGTTGTTGGGCAGCGGACTGGCAGCGCACCTGTTCTACGAGGCGCTGTACCCGGAGAGGGACCCGCTCGACCCAGTCAGTCCCCTCATGGTCTTCAACGGCCTGCTGACGGGGACCTTTGCGCCAGCGGCAGCCCGGAGCTCGTGGTGTGGCCGCTCCCCCCTCACTTCTATCTGGTGCGAGTCGAACGTGGGCGGCCACTGGGGAGCGGAACTCCGTTTCGCCGGTTTCGACGGGCTGGTCATCACCGGCCGTGCCCCCTCACCGGTCTACCTGTGGATTCACGACGGGCAGGTGGAGATCAGGGGCGCTTCCCACCTCTGGGGGAGCGGTACCTTTGAGACTCACGACCGGTTGCGGGAGGAAACCGACTCCAAGGCCCAGGTCGCCTGCATTGGCCCGGCGGGGGAGAACCGGGTGCTGCTGGCCGGGGTAATGACCGGCGGGCAGGCCCACAACCGGACAGCAGGGCGAGGTGGGATGGGGGCCCTGATGGGTTCCAAGAACCTCAAGGCGATCGTCGTGCGAGGGCACGAGAAACCCACAACCCCCGATCCGGCCCGCTTCCGCGCCGTGGTGCGGGAGGCTAACGCCCTCATCCGCGAGCGCTCCGAGGGCATGTCGCTGACAGGCACAGCAGGGGGAGTCCCGGCGGCGGAGCGCTTCGGCGATCTGCCGCTCAAGAACTGGCGGGAGGGCTCCTGGCCCGAGGGGGCCCGCGCCATCTCCGGTCGGACTATCCACGAGACCCTCTGGGTGCGCGACACCCACTGCTTTGCCTGCCCGGTCGGCTGCGGCAAGGCGATCGAGGTGAAGGAGGGGCCCTACGCCGGCACCTGGGGGGAGGGGCCGGAGTACGAGACGTTGGCTGGCTTTGGAGGGAACCTGCTGATTGACGACCTGCCGGCCCTGGCGGCGCTCAACGGCCTGTGCAACCAGTTGGGGCTGGACACCATCTCCACCTCCGGCGTGATCGCCTTCGCTACTGAGGCGATGGAGCGGGGGCTGATTGAACCAGACGAGGCCGGCGGACTCCGCCTGGCGTGGGGGGAGCCAGAGCCGGTGCTGGCGTTGGTGGAGCAGATCGCCCGCCGGGAGGGACTGGGGGCGCTGTTGGCCGACGGGGTGCGGGCGGCGGCGGCCCGGATGGGGCCGGAGGCGGAACAATTCGCCATCCACGTCAAAGGGTTGGAGGTACCCTATCACGACCCCCGCGCCTTCGTGGATATAGGTCTCAACTACGCCACTGCAAGCCGGGGGGCCTGTCACCTGGAGAGCCTCTCGTACTGGCGCGGTTATGGCCTCGAGTGGCCCGGCTGGCAGGATGGCGAGCGCGACCGCTTCGCCTCCGACGAGGCCACCGTCCGCCTGGTCATCGCCTTCCAGGACTTTATGGCCGTCTACAATCCGCTGGGCCTGTGCAAATTCATGGTCAAGGGTGGGATGGGCCCAGCCCGGACGGTGGAATTGGTGAACGCAGCGACCGGCTGGGACTGGACCGCTGACGACCTGGTGCGGGTGGGGGAGCGGCTCTTCAACCTGAAACGGCTCATCAACCTGCGGCTGGGGGTCACCCGGGCCGACGATACTCTCCCCAGCCGTTTCTTGGCCGAACCCCGTCCCTCTGGCACGGCAGCGGGCAATTTACCGGACCTGGATCGCATGTTGCCCCTGTACTATGAACTGCGGGGCTGGGACGTGGAGGGGAGGCCGACAAGGGAGCGGTTGCAGGCTCTTCGGCCTGGCCTGGCATTGGGCCGTTTGCGATGGGTAGAACGAGCGAGTGGTATCACAACCCCTATATGATAGAAGAGCAATTGGCTCATCTGCGGCGGCAGATCGAAGCAGTAGGAGCCGAGTTGAGCGACCGCGAGGCCGAACTGGTGGACCTGCGCGTAGAATTGTCCGCCTTCCGGCTGGAATATGACACCCGAGTTGGTCGCAGGGTGGCGGAACTGGAAGAGGTCGAGGCAGAGATCAAACGCTGCCGGCAACGGATCAACCAGTACCGCCAGTGGGGGCCAGACGGCCCACCCCAGACAAGTACCGGTGAGGCCTACGTCCCCGTCGAAGAGCAGTACAGGCGCGCTTGGCAGCAGCCGAAGGAGCCGCCGCCTCCACCCCCTGCTGAGCCAGTGGATGCAGCGACCGAGGCTCGGATCAGAAAACTGTATCGCCAGTTGTGCCGCCGTTTCCACCCCGACCTGGTCCGGGATGCAGCGGAACGAGCCTGGCGAACGGAGATGATGACCGCCGTCAACGCTGCCTATGCAGCGCGGAGCCTGGTGGAGCTCCAGGCCCTGGCCGAAAAGCCCGACCGCTCCCCGTCAGCCGAAACTGGCACAGACGAGCAGCGTCTGGCCGCCTTGCGCGACAGGTTGCGACAGGTTCAGAGACGGCTCCGGGAAGTGGAGCAGGAGATCCGTGAACTGACGAACAGCGAGATGGTACAGATGAGCCTGGACGTAAAGTTCGCCCGGCGGCGGGGGCGGGACCTGTTGGCTGAGATGGCGGCGGATGTGGAAGAGGACTTGGCACGGAAGCGAGTGGAACTGGACTTTCTGGTGGCCCAAAGCAACTGGGGATAGAGAGTTAGTGAGTTCTCTCGCGGGCCTCCAGGACGGTGGCGCTTGCGCAAACGAAGAACGCCCACCGCCCCGCTTTCTTCACTCCGACCGGTGCTGGTGGGCGAAAAGCGCGGGGCCGTGGGCTTGTCTTTCAAAGCAAGATCACCGCCGCTGTAGATGGGGGAGACGCTATTCTTCTGTTGGCTTCCGTTCCTCCAGAGCCAGGAAGATTTTCTCCGCCGACAGCGGCAGGTCGCTGAAGCGGATGCCGAGCGCGTCGTTGATACCGTTGGCAATGGCCGGCGCAGTCTGCACCATGACGTGTTCGCCGACGCCCCGCGCACCCCACGGCCCATCCTCCAGAGGCGTCTCGACGATGTCACCGTGAATCTCCTGCGGCACGTCCGCGCTGGTCGCAATGCGATAGTCAACCAGGTTGGAGTTGATGGGCTGGCCTTTCTCGTCGAACCTGAGCACCTCGAAGGCCGAACTCATCCCGTGAACCGCGCCGCCCTCGATCTGCACCAGTACCAGGTCGGGGTTGATCGCTTTGCCCACGTCGTAGGCGCTGGCGATCTTGAGCACCTCAACCTGACCGGTCTCGGTATCTACCTCCAGGTCCACTGCCTGCGCGCCGACGGTATAGTGCACCACCGCGCGGACGCCCTGACCGGTCTCGGGGTCCAGGTTAGTGATATAGGTCGGCATAAACATGCCGTGCCCGACGATGGGGCCACCTT
The DNA here is from genome assembly GCA_964653285.1 of uncultured Anaerolineales bacterium. Lineage (GTDB taxonomy): Bacteria > Chloroflexota > Anaerolineae > B4-G1 > B4-G1 > CAZZEX01. The sequence continues at coordinate 13,936 of CAZZEX010000009.1, read as the reverse complement.
TCCATCCCTCGAAGTTCTCGTTGGGCAGACCATAGATGACCATATTCTGGAGCGGCTGTTCGCGCTCGGACTTGTACGAGATAACCTTGCCGTCCTTGATGTCCAGGTCCTCGGCGTCCTCGTCCCAGTGCTCTGCCACGATTTCCAGGATTTGCTGCCGGGCGTCCTCGGCGGCAGCCTTGACCGCGTTGCCCGTAGACCAGGTGGTGCGGCTGGCGACCGTCTGCCACTCGTAGGGGCTGTACCTGGTGTCTATCGGGGCCGAAACGCGCACCCACTCGTAGGGCACGCCCAACGCCTGGGCCGCCATCTGGGCTGCGACGGTGAAGACCCCCTGTCCCATCTCCTGTGCCCCGATCTCGACGTTGACCGTGGCGTCCTCGTTGAAGCGCACGATGGCCGAACTGCCGGGGTTGGGCGGTATGGCCGGGGCTTTCCACATGATGGCGATACCCTGGCCCCGCTTCTTGTGCGGCGTGGAAGGGCGCGGGCCAGCCGCAGGGCACGGACGAGCCGTGCCCCTACGGTCTTCCCACCCGATGGCTTCGGTGACCTTGTCAATGCAGGCCACCAGGTCAACGGCGGGCATCTTCATCCCGGTCAGGATGGTCTGGCCTGTCTTGACACAGTTGCGGCGGCGGAACTCGGCCCCGTCCATCCCGATCTTTTCGGCCAGTTGGTCCATGATCTGCTCGATGCCCCAGTGGATTTCGGGCATGCCGAAGCCGCGCATGGCGCTGCCGATGGGCCGGTTGGTGTAGACGCAGTAAGAATCGCCCTTGACGTTCGGGATGTTGTAGGGGCCGGTGCAGGAGTAGCCAGCGGCGCGGGCGATGTTGACGCCATAATCGTTGTAAGCGCCGCCGCCGAAGTAATACTGGGTCTCCATCGCCAGCAGGTTGCCCTCGGCGTCACAGCCGATCTTGGTGTGGGCCACCAGGCTCTGGCGCACCGTCGTACCGATGAATTCCTCCTCGCGGGTCATGCGCAACTTGACCGCATGTCCCTTGACGGCCCGCGCCATGGCGACCGCATATACCTCCATCGAGACGCCGGCCTTGCCTCCGAACCCGCCGCCGACGTAAGGGGATACCACGCGCAGGTTGCCGTGCGGAATGTCCAGACTCTGGGCGATCAGGTCGCGCTGGGCAAATGGCGACTGCGAACTGGTCCACAGCGTCACCTGCCCTGATTGCTCCCACAGGGCCACCGCTGCGTGGGGCTCAAGTGGCACGTGCTGGATCTGGGGCAGGCGGAAGGTGTCCTCCACGATAGCCGCGCACCTGGGCCAGGCGGACTCGACGTCCCCTTTGCGCAGTTTGAAATGCTCCGAGATATTGGTGCCCGGTTCGGGGAAGATGAAGTTGGCCACTTTGTACTTGCCCAGGTCGGGGTGGAGCAGAGGGGCATCCGGCTGGGCGGCTTCCACGGGGTCGAAGACAGCGGGCAGTTCCTCGTACTCAACCTCGACGAGTTGGGCGGCCTCTTCTGCGATCTCTTCGCTGGTGGCGATGACGCCAGCGACGGGATCACCAACAACCCGCACGCGGTCAGTGGCAAAGACGGGGCGGTCTATGAGGTACAGGCCGATGCGCGCGGGGACGTCCTGGCCCGTGACCACCGCCCTGACGCCAGGCACCGCCAGTGCCTTGCTGACGTCCACTTTTTTGACCAGCGCGTGGGCGTAGGGGCTGCGGACCAGTCGCCCGTAGAGTAGACCGGGGCCGAACTGCATGTCGTCAACAAAGGTGGCTGCCCCGGTGACCTTGTCATAAGCGTCTGCGCGGGGAACATTCTTGCCAACCGGGTTAGAAGTGAACTCAGCCATTTTACACACCCCCTCTCGCTGCGGCCGCCTGGACAGACTCGATGATGCGCAGGTAGCCCGTGCAGCGGCACAGGTTCCCGACCAGGGCCTCACGGATCTCCTGCTCGGTCGGATGAGGATTGCGCTCCAGCAGGGCATGGGCCGAGATCAACATTCCCGGCGTACAGAAACCGCACTGAACGGCGTTGTGCTCGGTAAAGGCCTCCTGCAAAGCGCTCAACTGGCCCTCGTGCGCCAGCCCTTCGACGGTGGTCACCTCGCGACCATCGGCCTCAACGGCCAGCATCATACATGAGTTCACTGGCTCCCCGTCCACCAGCACGGTACAGGCCCCGCACTCCCCGGCCGCGCAGCCGTTCTTGGCGCCGGTGAGCGCCAGTTTTTCCCGCAGCATTTGGAGCAGCGTCATATTCGACGGCACGTCCAGGTACTCTTTCCCGCCGTTCACTGTCACAGTAATCGAATGTGTTGCCATCTCACCTTCCCTCCCTCATCTGCTCCCACACCTCCCGCACTCCCCGCAGCGTCAGGTTGCGCACCATCGCTTTCCGGTACGCGGCGCTGGCGCGCACATCGTCAATGGGGGTGGCGGCCGCCATCGCTTTCTCGGCCGCGCGGGCGAAGGTCTCTTCTCCTGGCGGATTCGCCGCCAGCACCTCCTCTGCCTCCAGTGCCCGCAGCGGCACCGGCGCGACTGAGGCAAGGCCGATGCGGAACCGATAGCCAGAAGGAGCCGTCCCGTCGGGGAAGCCGAAGACCGCCACTCCGACGATGGACAGGTCGCCGACCTTGTTGCGGCCCAGTTTGAGGTATCGGCCTGCGGCACCGGCCGGCGGAATCGGGAAGCAGATTGCTTTGACAAACTCGCCTGCTTCCATCGCCGTCTGCCCGGGGCTGATGAAGAACTCCCCGGCCTCCACCTCCCGCTCTCCGTCGGGGCCGTAGAGAACAATGCGCCCGTCCAGCACCAGCGCGGCCGGACCGGTGTCGGCGGCGGGGGAGCCGTTGCACAGATTGCCGCCTACTGTGGCGCGGTTGCGCAGTTGGTACGAGGCGACGGACTCCGCCGCCTCCGCCAGCAGCGGGTAGTGGGCCTGCACGTCCAGGTGGCGGGCGACTTCATTCATCGTGGACGCCGCGCCGACCCTCAGCCCCGCCTGTTCGTCGTATAGAATGTCACGCATACCGGGCAGGTGCTTGACGTCCACCACGATCTGGGGACGAATAAATCCATCGCGCATACGCACGAAGAGGTCGGTGCCGCCCATCAGCAGCCGCGCTGCCTCTCCGTGCTCCTCCAGAAGGCGGGTCACCTCGTTGGAGGTGCTCGCCTTCACGTAATCGAAACTCGGAAGGCCAGGTCTTGCCAGCACGTCGCACACTTCCTTGCTCAAGTGCCTGATAGAAAGGACTGCACGTACTCCCAAATAAAATCCAAATGGTCATTGAGATCGTGATCGGCGTTCACCTCAATCAAGTGGACTTTATCAGGGAAATCGGCTGCGTACTTTCGGCTGTGGTCTATCGGCACGACGTCATCGTTTCGGCCGTGGATGATGGTAATGGGAGTCGCCGGGGGAATGGGCTCAAGATAGCGCAGACCATCCACGTGCAGATCATACCTTACCGGAAGTTCCCGTTCAAACCCGTAGTGGAAAACCGGCGCAACGCCTGCTTTCTTCCATTGTTCCAGTTCCGCCTCCGAAAGTCCCCCGGACAGCCAATGCAGACCGGGGGCCAGGAGAAGCATCTTCTCGACGCCGCCAAAGCGGTGCGCGTAGTGCAGGCCGACCAACCCACCCAGGGAACTTCCGATGAGACTGAGGTTCTCCAGGCGATGATCCAGCACGTACTGCCTCAGGCGGTTGATCATGCCAGTGACCGTCGTGTACTCGAAATCCTTGGGCGTTGGATTGAAATCAATCGCGTGAAACCCCACCTGTGGAAGCGCTTTGAACTTCTCTCTGAAGTATTGTGCTTTGATGGACTGCCCGGAGGATGCAAAGCCGTGCAAGAGCAAGATCTTTTTCTTGTCCATTGCTCATTCTTCCCCTTAGATGATCTCACGCTCCCGCAAGGCTACCGCTTGTTTAGCCGAGTAGCCCAGCAGCCCCGTCAACACCTCCTCCGTGTGCTGCCCCAGCAGCGGCGGCGGCCGGCGCACCTCCGCCGGGGTCTGCGACAGTTTGTAGGGGAAGCCGGTGAATCGCACCGGGCCGGCCGTGGGGTGCTCCGCCTCCAGCGCCATGCCCCGCGCCTGCACCTGAGGGTGGGCGAAGACGTCCGGTACGGCGTTGATCGGCCCGCAGGGAATCCCGGCCTCCTGAAGGTCGGTCAGCCACTCGCCGGCGCTCCGGGTGGCAAAGACCTCGCCGAGTTCCGCTACTAAATCCGCCCGATTGGAGACGCGCGCTCCGTTGGTGGCGAAGCGAGGGTCGTCCTTCAGGCCCGGCCGGTCGATCGTATCACATAGCATGCGCCACAGTCGCTCATTGCCTGCCGCCAGCACGAACCAGCGGTCGCGGGCGCGGAAGGCCTCGTAGGGGGCGATGTTGGGATGGGCGTTGCCCAGGCGACGGGGTTCTGTCCTCCCGACCAGGTAGTTGGAGGCCACGTTCGCCAGGAGAGCCACCTGCGTATCCAGCAGAGAGATGTCCACCAGTTGCCCCTCGTCTGTGTGGTCGCGGGCGCATAGCGCTGCCAGGATTGCCGTCGTCGCAAACATCCCGGCGGCGATGTCCACGATAGGCACTCCCACCCGGTATGGCGGTCCCTCCTCCGGCCCGGTGATGCCCATCAGCCCGCCTTCAGCCTGGATGATGGGGTCGTAGCCGGGCCGGCCGGCATAGGGGCCGGTGCGACCGTAGCCGCTGACGGAGCAGTAGACCAGGCGTGGATTGAAGGTGTGCAGGGCTTCGTATCCCAGCCCCATTCTATCCAGGGCGCCGGTGCGAAAGTTCTCCACAAGGGCGTCGGAGATACCGGCCAGCCGCCGGACAATCTCCTGCCCCTCTGGGCTCTTGAGGTTGACGGTGACACTGCGCTTGTTCCGGTTAACGGCGATGAAGTAGGCCGACTCGCCTGGATAGGGGCCGTAGGGCTCTCCCGCGAATGGCGGCCCCCACCCCCGGCAGTCGTCCCCTCGACCGGGCCGCTCCACCTTGATCACGTCTGCCCCCAGGTCGCCGAGCATCATGGTGCAATAGGGACCAGCCAGGTTGCGCGTGAGATCCAGCACCCGGATACCTTCCAATGGTTGCATTGGTCCTCCCTTACCCTCCCGCACAGGGCAATTGCATTTATCTTAGAGCCTTGCGAACTTGTCATTCTGAGCGACCGCAGGGAGCGAAGAATCTCGATTTTATCTACAAGCAACGAGATTCTTCGTCGCTCCGCTTCTCAGAGCGACAGTTTGGGGCGAGTCTGAATATAAATGTGGCAGTATCGCAAAAGTCGCCCTGACGGCTAGCCGTCATTCTGAGCGTAGCGAAGAATCTCCCTCTGCTCTGGTGGAGGCCCTTCCCTTCCCTTCCCTTCCCTTCCCTTCACTGCACTCAGGGCAGGCCGCTCAGGGTGACAGGGTGAGTTTTGCGCTATTGCTAAATGTGATTGCTCTATCCTCCTGCAGGTTCGGAACCTGCGAGAATGTTGGTCTGCGGAATCCGCCGCGCTGGCTCGAAGCGGCTTCGGGCCGGCGTGAGCACGTCCCGATAGGCCGCCAGGTTGCGGTCCTCCAGGTGGTCAAAGATCATCGGCGTGCGCGCACCGTAGGTGACGTAGCGGAGCGGGTCGGGGTCAAGTTCAGCGGCGATGACCTCCTCGGTGCCCCGCGCCAGCGCCAGCACCTGGGCGATGGGGCTGACGATCATACTGTGTCCAAAGTAATAGTTGCCCCCCGCGTCGGGGCCGACACCGTTGCAGGCGGCGATGTAGACGTGGTTGTCGTAGGCGCGGGCGCGGTTGGTCAGTTCCCAGATCTCGAAACTGCGCAGGAGGGCCGCCGGGCGAACGATGACCTCCGCCCCCCGGATGGCCTCGCAGCGGTAGAGTTCGGGGAAGTCGCCGTCGTAGCATAAGGTCAGGCCGATGTTGGCCAGTTCCGTCTCTACGACGACCGGCTCGTGGCCAGGCGTGGACCAGCCTGTCCTGAGCGAAGCCGAAGGGCCGCCACCGGAGAGCCGCTCGGTGGGGAAGAGGTGGGTCTTGCGGTAGACGGACAGTAAATTCCCTTCAGGGCCGAACAGGGCCGCGCTATTGTAGACTATGCCCCGCTCCGGCCCCCGCTCGTAGGTGGGGAAGACGACGTAGACTCCGAGTCTTCGGGCGGCATCGGCCACTGGCTCCGTCATCCGGCCGGGGAGCGTGTCCACACGCTCCCAAAGTTCGTCCGCCGGGCAGCCGGGGGTGAAGCCGGTGGTGACTGTCTCCGGCAGGACGACCAGCCGGGCGGAGGTCTCCCGCACCGCCCGCTCTGCCCAGGCGACGGCCTTTTGCACGTTCTCGCCCACTGCCATCGGCTTGACGGCGAACTGGGCGCAGGCGATGGTGAATTGTTGCATATCGTCCTCCTGTAGGGGCGAGGCATCCCTGCAAATTGGAAGCATCAGCAGGGTCGCCCGCCAACGGATGAAACAACAGGGCCAGGTTGCCTATGGGGATGCCTCGCCCCTACCGGGTCAACCGGTTGATGCTCTCCACGTGCTCCGGGTCGTAGCAGTCGCCGAAGCGGGTCTGCGGCAGTTCCGCCTTGCGGGCCATCAGTTCCTCGTACTCATCGTCGTCCACGAAGGCGACGCAGCGGCCGATGCAGGATTCGCCATCCACGAAGCGCCAGGGGAAAAAGCCGATGGTCGTCCGCCGGTTGGCAAGGAGGTCAACCTCCCCCCCGATGCACTCGGCGTGGATGATGTGGTGCGGGAACATCTCGATGTGCATCAACTGGTACTTGTCGGGGGTGAACCGCTCCGCCAGCGGCTGGCCGTACATCTCGCGGAAGACCTTGTCAGCCTCGGCCGCCTGGCGCGGCATCCAATCGCGGATGATGGTGTTCATCGGGTGGTCGGCGCTGCCGCAGTCCACGCCGATCCAGCGGATCTTCTTCCGCTTGGCCCATTCAGCAAATTCCCGGTCGGGGCCGGGGTGCTTGACCATATACCGAATCTCGTCGGCGGTGGGCATATCCCAGCCGAAGTGGTGGTAGCCGGTGTGGATGATCAGGATGTCCCCCTCCCGGACCTCCACCCGCTCCTCGACCATCTTCGAGGTGTAGACCTGGTAGTCGCCGGTCGCGTCGGAGAGGTCCACCACCGCGCCCGGCCCGACCAGGAAGTCGTTCAGTTCCAGCGCGGCGATGTCCTTGCCCGGGGTGTAGAAGTGAATCTCGCCGTCCAGGTGAGTGCCCAGGTGGTTGGAATGGGTGAGCACCTGTCCGTTGGCTCCGTTGGGGGCCAGGCGCTTGAAATACTTGAGTTGCAGCGGCTCGTAGGTGGGCCACGGTGGCGTGGCGATGCCTAATGGGATGGTCAGGTCTATCAACTTCATTTTCTACTCCTTTTCTCCTATCTTTTACGCTTTCTCAAGCAACAGTGCTTATACTTCAAACCACTGCCGCATGGACAAGGGTCATTACGCCCCACCTGTGGTTTGTCCGTCATCGCTGAACGTGGTTTGCTTCTCCTCGCTTTATTGGGATTCAAGAGGCGCTCCACGTCGGAAATATCCTCAGATTTGTCTGGTTCTATTCCCACGATGACTTTCCAGCCGTGTTCATCGCAAAGTACTATTATTTCTTGTGCTCAAGCCATTGTCTGAACGTGGACTATGGCTGGTCGTTTCGTGCTTCCTAATTTTGCCATGATATTCTCTTCTCTTCAATGTCAAACAGGAGGCTTCTCATCTGCTATGAAACCCCATATTTCACATTTCGACGATTTGGGTTTCTGCTTCTGGATACAGGGCGTCAATCTCTTCCTGCAAGGCGATGGTTCGCCGAATGGCCGTCACCACGCGGCAGTAGGTTTTGATCTCTTCCAGCGTGAGACTCCGTTCGCGGCGATCCTTGAGCCACTTCGCCAGCACCTGATAGCCGCCGATCTGGTACTCCCATAATTCCAGGGGGACCGGCTCGAAGTACTGGGTTTTGTTGACGTAGACGCGCTCCTCTCTGGGTTCGTAGCGAAAGCCCTGGCTTTTCGTACGGGCGACGCGGCTGTCGCCCTGGCCCTGGAAGCGGGCCGCTGGTGGGTCGAGTTCCTCTGACCGCAGGAGATGCAGGCCCACCAGATGTTGCCCCAGCGCGGCAAGGGCTTGAAAGAGTCCAAAGTCAGCGGTGAAGGGGACGCGGGGGAAGTCTATCTTGAGGAAGTCAGCATACTTCTCGCGGTAGGTGTCCGCGTAGAGGACAGCGTAGATGTAGTGGAGGATGTCCTCCGGCGTGGGCTCTTGCCCGTAGGCAGTCTTCAGGGCTGCCACAACCCTGGGGTTGAGGTTCGGCTTCCTCTCGTCTGGCTCAAGCTCGCTGAAGAGGTCCTTTTTGGAGGTGTCGGGGTGGAGATACAGAGGGAAGAGGTAGTCAATGGTTTTGAGGGAAACTGCCACGTGCTCGATTGGTAAATTGGTGGTGAGTGCATGGTACCAGCCCCCTGCCAGCTCGACACGCTTTGGTGTGATCAGCCCCACATTTTCCCGCATCATGTGACGCATAACGTTTCTACGTGGCATACAGTGGAAGCCACGAGATTTCCCTGTGTAGTAGGTGTAACGGACGTCGAACGGGCGGTACAGGATAGGCACAATCTTATCCCGGTCCAGGCCTGATTCCTTCAAATCCTGCTGTGCCCACGCGACTTTCCAGTCTCGTACATCTTTGCCCAGTTTGTATGCTCTCCGCGCCAGTTCGGGTTCCATGTTGGCAAACGTTACAACCGTCTGCCAAGCCTCCTCGGGAGTCCGACGAATGGTCAGTCTATCCCTGGCGGTGACGATACCCACGCTGTGCACCGGGAAGATCTCGGTCACCTTGATGAACTCGTTGTACCGTTCCAGCGCCGCTTCGTCGCGGGGCAGGAAGAGGTAGAACTCCGGCCTGGGGTGGATCTCCTGCCAGTCCGTGCTCTCCACATCGTGGTTCAGAAGCCAGTCGTATTTGTCCTGCCGCAGGCCCCAGAGGTCGGCGTGGTACATCTTTGCCTGGTCGCCAGCTCCACGCTTGATGAAAAAGGCGATGGCTACGCCCTGCCGGATGTCGAACACATTCTCGTCCTTGCTTCCATCGGGACATGTCTCCCGCTTCAGGGAGTTGCCGTGCAGGTCCAGGACGTAAATCTCGTCGAAGGTCTGCGTGAGACTCCAGCGCATACCCCGGAAAGTGGGGTTGTCCAGGTAGGAGTGGTTGGTGATCATGCCCACCAATCCCTGGCCCGTCTGCTCGATCTTCCACTGGGCGAAGCGCAGGAACTTGACGTAGTCGTCCTGAAGCCACTTGGGGTTTTTCTCCCCCAGAGGTTTCCCGTCTAGCCTCTTGTAGTCTTCGATCAACCCCAGAATCCAGTCTCCCCGGTTGGATGAATGGCCCGAATAGGGCGGATTGCCCAGGATGACCAGGATGGGGCGCCGTTTCTTGACCTCGCCCGCCAGACGGGACTCCTGGGCCAGCGAGGCCATGCCGGGCAGGTGCGTTTGTTCCAGTTCCTCCATCTCTAGCGTGTTGGTCAGGTAGAACTGGAAGCGCTCGTCGGCGCTCAGGCGGTGTCCCAGTTCCTCCAGGAAGAAGGACATCTTGAGGTGTCCCACCGCGTAAGGGGCCATCATCAGTTCGAAGGCGTAGAAGTTTTTCAGGATGTGCTGGCGGATGAACTCCTCCCGCCCGCCCGCGCCGTATTTGCCCTCAAACTCCCGCACCGCCTCCTGGCAGGCCCGGGCGACGAAGGTCATCGTCCCCGCCGCCGGGTCGAGCAGAGTGACCCCCTCGGAGGCCAGGCCGTCGCTGCGGTCGAACTTTGTTTTCAGCAGCCCGTGGAGCGAACGAACGATGTAGGAGACCACCGGCTCGGGAGTGTAGTAGACACCGCGCCGCTCCCGCTCTGCGGGATCGTACTCGGCCAGGAAGGTCTCGTAGAAGTGGACGATGGGATCGCTGCCTTTGCCCTCGTGATAGAAGCGATCGAGGATGTCGCCGGCGTCGGCCACGGCCAGCACCTCGGAGATGTCATCCACGATCCATTCGAGTTGCCGGGGCAGATCGCCCAGCGAGATGAACTGGAACACATCACGCAGGATACCGATTGTTCGGGGGATATTGTCGAAGGCCAGCCGACGGTTGAAACCGTCCCCGGCCCGAGTGCGGGCGGCAAAGAGGCCGTAGGTGATCGTTTGCGCGTAGAGGTCGGCAAAGTCCTCCAGCGTGAGCCTGGCAATCAGGTACGTCTGGAAAGCCTCATAGAACCCCAGCAGGACATCCTGCTCCTCGCGCAGTTCGTCGGCCACCACGTCTCGGAGAAAGCGGGTGCATTTGGCCAGTTCGACCGCCAGCGACTCCGCCGTGTAGGATCTCGGCAGGGAGAAGGAGAAGAACTGTTCCAGCAGGTTCAGGAGTTCGTCGCCCTTCTCCACGGGCGGGACAGCGCCGAGTTGGAGGACGAACGGTCTGGCCGCCAGAACGCGATCCTCTAATTGCCCGTCTCGATAGAGGCGGAACTCGAAGAAGTTGGTGAGGATCAGGTTGGGGAACGTCTGGCGATAGCGTTTTAATTGCTCGCTTGATTCAACGTAGTCCAGGTTTTCTTCCGTCGGCTTCTTGGCCTCAATGTAGCCGATAATCCGGTTCTGGCCGTTCCACACCCGGAAATCCGGGTTGCCGGCCTCGGTCTTCCTGGGGAGGGTGGTGACGTGAACCTCGCTTCTGCCAGTGGATGCGGCAAACCGCTGCAGGAGCATTTCCAGACAGGAGTAGAAGCTCTCCTCCCGGGCATCAACGTGGCTGGCGACATCGGTTATCGCCTTGAAGTAGTCCGTCAGTATCGCTTTGCTTTTCATAGAGCCTCAACTTGTGACATTACGTACAGCTTGTTGGTACACGCAAACCTGCGATATCACTCACGTATCCGCGTTGCGTCTATCACGCCTCCTTCCAGCACTGCAAAGCCAAGGCATCACCATCTCCTCACCTCAGCGAAGTACTTCGCCAGCACATGCAGCACCCCCGCGCCTTGAACCGCTGAAACGCTGATCGCACTGAGATTCGCTGAGTAATGAGCCTCTTTCAGTGGCTTCAGTTCATTCAGCGCTTCAGTGGTTCAAACTCCCCGCGCCGCCTCGAACGCCTCGGCGAAGCACTTCTCCGGCGCGCGCAGCACTCCCGCGCCCACCATCCCGATGCCCGGCTCCTTGTGGGCGATGCCGGTGTTGAGGCGCGGCAGGATGCCCGTCTCCGCCACCTTGCGCACGTCAATCCCCAGCGGCGTCCCCCGGAAGCCCAGCGCCGGGATGGTGAAGTGCTCGTGTTCGGTGAAGCAGATCTCGTACATCTCCAGCGTGGCGTTCAGTGCATCCTCCGGCGTGCCGCCCACGAACCTTGCGATGGCCGGGGCGGCCGCCATTGCGAAGCCCCCGAAGCCCGCCGTCTCGGTGACTGTGCTGTCGCCAATGTCGGGGTTGGCGTCCTCGGCCGTGAAGCCTGGCAGATACAGCCCCTTGACCATCCCCGCCGGGGCGACGAACCAACGCTCCGGCATGCCGGCCATCCGGATGCCGAAGTCGGTGCCGCTGCGGGCCATCACTGTCAGAATAGTCGAGCCGACGACGCCCTCGGCCGGCTCCAGCATCGCCTTCCCGGCCGGCATCGAGAGGTTCAGGAAGAAGTGATCGTTGTGCTCAATGAACTCGAACACCTGCGCCGCCCGCTCACCCCCCCCAGCCCCCCCGAAGCGGGGGGGAGCACCTTCACCGTTCAAGCAAGTGCGCATGATGGCCGGCGTGACCGCCCGCAGGAAGAGAGACGTGCCGGCGCGGTTGCGGTTGTGGCATTCGTCCCCCATGTGCAGCGCCTGGCTTATAGCAGCCCGCAGGTCAATGCCCCCCTCGATGGACTCGATCGCCGCTTTGAGCGTGGGATACAGCACCTCCTCCATCCAGCGCAGCCGCTCGTAGACCTCCGGGCCATAGGCCCCGTAGCGGAGCACCTTGCCCAGCCCCTCGTTCTGGGTAGCATAGGCGACGTTGCCGAAGGTCTCGTTCTTGATGATAAAAACTGGCATCGAGGGGGAGATGATGCCCGCCATCGGTCCCACGGCGTGGTAGTGATGGCAGGGAGCGAACTCGATCTCACCGCTGGCGGCCAGTTCTGCTGCCTCCCGCTCGTCCTGCGCCAGGTGCTCGCAGACCAGCGCCCCCATTACCGCGCCGCGCTGCGGGCCGCACATCCGCTCCCAGGTAATGGGCGGGCCGGCGTGAAGGATGAGCCGATCGTGGTAGCCGGGGATGACCTCGCGGGCGATCCCCATCCCTACTAACACCGGACGGCCCTGCATGATGCGGTTGGTGGCCTCGGTGTTGGCCGCCTCAATGTCCACCCCCTGGCGGGTGAACTGCAATTTGGGCACCAGCGGCGGCCTCCAATTCACCTGCGCCACCGGCACATCCTGCGCCTGCAGGCTCTCAGCGAAGGAGCGCAGGCCGACGTTGGCTACGTTCAGAGGAGTTCCAAAGAACGATTGGATGGTTTTCTCTGCCATGGCACTTCCTTTCGGCTTGACAAGTTATGAACGTTGGTATATACTTTCAGCGCATACGATAACTATTGGAGGTGACATACGATGAGCACAACCCAAAGGATGCGTCGCATTATCGTCACGATGCCTCCCGACCTGCTACAACAGATCGAGGAGATGGCCACCAGACTTAACTTCAACCGCAGCCAGTTTATCCGCCAGGCGGTGGAGGCGTTCCTGGAAGAGCAGCGTCGCCGTGAACTGCGCGAGTTGCTCAAGGAAGGCTACCTGTACCGCGCCCAGGAGAGCCTGGAAATGGCGAAGGAATTCTACATCGCCGAGCAGGAAGCCTGGGAACAGTACGCCCCCTGGGAGGAATAGCCTATGCCACGCCAGTACCGCCGAGGGCAGATTTACTACGCCAGGCTTGATCCGGTCGTCGGCCACGAGCAAAGTGGACGTCGTCCGGTGCTGATCATCCAGAACGACGTCGGCAACCGCTTCGCGCCGACGGTCATCGTCGCAGCCCTGACCACCTCCCTCCCTAAAAAGCCCTATCCCACCGAAGTACACGTCCCGGCAGGTGCTGGTGGCCTGCCCAGACCGTCCGCCATCCGGCTGGACCAAATTCGCACGCTGGACAAGCGCCGTCTGGAGCAGTACGTCGGCCAACTGGACGAGGCAACCACGCGCCAGGTAGATCAGGCCATCATGATCAGCCTGGGCCTGGTCCCCCTCTAGGCCACGATGAACCCCGCCAGTCGCACCGCCGCCGCATTGCAAGAGGCCACAGTCGTAGGCGTTGCCGCGTCGAGGGGCAATCTCCCCGGCCGGTACAGTTTCGAGCGCTTGTCACGTCCGGTCCGGTAGTGGCGGTGGGGTGGGCGACCGTCCCGGCGACCATAACTTGGGCTGCGCGCTCAATGCGATCTGGTTCCTGTGTCAGAATCGTCGTGCGACTCGAAATCCTTAGCGCACCGGAAACCCACATTGAAATCCACCCAATTAGCCGGAAGCGCATTCCGATAGTACACCCTGTTACAATACGGACCTGAGTGCCAACCACCCCCGCGGACCACATGGAACCTCACAGGCTCCGGCCGGAACCTTACAGGCTCCGGCCCCCTCGGATTCGCCATCGGACTCGACGAGTAATAGTCCGCATCGTAGTAATCCCACACCCACTCGACTACGTTTCCTTGCATGTCATGCAGACCAAAGCCATTTGTTCAACGACAACTATAATTACCCATTGATGACAATTAGAAATGCCCACTAGGAAGATCGGCTGAGTCGTTGTAAACTGGCCTCAGAACTGAGGAGGCCAAAACAATGACAGCAACCGACGCCCAAGTGAGGATCATCATGAGAGAAAGACAAAAAGGTCGTACCAAAGAACAGG
>CAZZEX010000008.1:0-76308 GCA_964653285.1 uncultured Anaerolineales bacterium | reverse complement strand
AGAGGTCGTGCATACGGGCGTAGATGTGGGGGCCGCCGGTGAGGGCCAGGAGACGCCCGTACTCCTCGATGGACCGGTCCTCGCACATACGCAGGAAGATGACGCGGTCAATGGTGCGCTGCACGGCGAAGTTCAGTTCGTGCACCGACAGGGCCGGGTTGCGCAGGGCGACGTTGCGGGCCAGCGCGTCGCGCCAGTTTTCGATCTCCTTGAGGAACTCGGCGTCCACCTCGCTGGTGCCGCGCTTGCGCCTGGTGTCCTGCACGTAGCGGTCGAAGGAGCCCTTGAGCACCGACTCCCTGGCGAACACGGTGTAGATGTCGTCGAAGCGGCTCTTCTCCAGGTACTGGTCGAAGGTAAGATACATGATGCGCCCTACCCCGGGCTTGTCGTCGGGTTTGGGGCGCTGGCGGCAATCGTAGACGGCAAACTCTTCAAAATCGGTGAGGATGGACAGGGGTAGTTTGGCGGACCAGGCGTAGCGGCGCAGTTGGTAGGCCGGGCCGACGTCCCCTTTGACCCATACCGAGGGCTTCTTGGCCTCCAAGAAGAACTTGCGCACGCCGCCGACGCGGAAGGAATAGTCAGGCGCGCGGGTCGCACCACCGACCTTGATGGCGTCCTCGTGGACCACGTCCTTGTACTGCTCGGCGTAGCCCCGGACGTTACGCACGTCCCAACCGAGAGCCTCGAACATCGGGTCAATGAACTCGACCCGCACCTGGGTCTCTTTGTACTCGGCACGCTTGTAGGCATCCAGGTTGCGGGCGAAGCGTTCCACCAACCGTTCGATCTCGATCCCGGCCTCGGCGTGGGTGGCTGGGATGGGTATTTCCCCCTTCATGAACTGCTCCCTGGGCTGCGGGGTTGCTCTTGATTGTACTCAATGTGGGGAATCTCAAAGCCGGGGACGGGATAGCGCAGGTGGATGGTATTCTCGCCGTCGGCCATTGTCACGGTCAGCGTGACCTCGGCCGGACGGGGGAACACTCCATCGGCCTGAAACAGATCGTGCACGAAGGGCGGGATAGCCAACAGCGCCGCCTCAAACCACAGCAAATCCGACTTACCGGGGCGAACGGGTTGCCCTGAACGGGTGACCCGAATGGGGAGCGGATAGGCCAGTTCACCCGCCACCGACCAGCCGTACTTCTCCATATCATCGAGGTCGTCGAAGGGCATCTCCAAGATCTCGCCGAAAAGCAGCGAAGTCCACCGCATTTGCCCGACCAACCGGTCGGGCCGTATCCCCGCGTAGACTTCCCGCAGGTCGTCCGGCGAGTTGTAGACCGCCAGGCCATAAGTCTCTCCGCCGTGGCCCATCACGACGGCGTAACGCGGCTGGCCATCGGGCGGGTAGCGCACCTCGATAGGGCGGGAGTCGCCCATCCAGCGCCAGGGGGCCTCACGGTAAAAGAAGGCCGTCGCCTCGAACAGCCCCTTAACCAGATAAGGCGTCACGCCGGGCGACTTCAGCAGACCGGGTATCGGCTCCCGCCTGGTCATGAACTGCTCCATGCTCAGCAGGGCCTCCTCCACCTCGCGGAGGGTGTGCCGGTACTCGCAGCGGACGCCGACCTCCTGCAACTGCGGGGCCAGCGTTTCGACCAGAGCCTCGTCGTCCACATAGACGACGGCGGGGCGGCGCTTCCTCCCGCCCCCCAGGGCCGGACGGCGCATCGCTTGGGCAATGACGTTCAAAACCTGGGCGGGGGGTGGCACGGCCCCGACGATGTCACTGCCGACGACCTTGCCGGTCTGGGAGACCGCCATGACGATGTAAGGGCGGTACGGAGCCTGATTCCGGGGTGTGATCCAGGCTCGCATACGCCGGACGGAGCTCTCCCATACCTCGTCCGTCTGGCGTAGACGGTGCACTTTAGCCAGTGGGCCTTTTGCCATCACGTTCACCTCACTTGATACTCAATGCTTGATGCTCAATACTCGCAGTCGCTCAGCCTCCAGCGACCAGCCTCCAGTATCCAGCAACAAGTATACCACCGCTTGTCAGGCGGCACAAAAGCAACGTTGAGCCACCAAAGTTGGCATCCGCCATTGTCTGTGGTAGACTACAGGCAACTCGACACCCTGAAACCCCCGGCCGGAGTCGGGGGAGCAGTCACAGTGCCGCCAAGGCTGGAGCAGGCTGTGAGGCTTCCCCACCTGGCAGTGGGGACTTCGGGGTTCACATTCGGAGATTAAGGAGTAACTATGTCCCAGCAAGTGCTCGTTCTTACCGCCCACCCTGACGATGCTGAGTTCTTTGCTGGCGGCACACTGGCCAAGATGATTGCCGCTGGCGCTGAAGTGACCACGCTCATCGCTACCAACGGCGATAAGGGCTCCTTCGAACTGGACGCGGTCAGGTTGGCTGAGGTACGCCGTATGGAGACGCTGCGGGCGGCCGGGGTGCTCGGTGTACGGGAAGTCGTGTTCCTTGACCATCACGATGGCGAACTGGATCAACTGGAGCCGGGCCGCCTGCGCGAGCAATTCGTCCGCGCCATCCGCGAGCGCCGATCAGACGTCCTGTTCACCTTCGACCCCTTTGCTCCCTTCGAGGACCACCCAGACCATCGCGCCGTCGCCTTCGCCGCACTGGAGGCAATCAACTTCGCCTCCTATCCTCTCTGCCATCCTGAACAACTGGCCGGGGGACTAGAGCCCCACCTGGTGGCCGAAAAGTACTTCTTCGCCAAACACCCAACCCACGCGGACAAAGCAGTGGACATCTCGGAGACCCTTGAGACCAAGATGGCGGCCTTTCTGGAGCATAAGAGTCAAGTCGCTTTCCTCGTCGAGGAGGTGATGCGGCAAGCGGCGGTAGCGGGAGTGGACGTCAGCGGTATCGTGTCGGGGGATGGGATGGGGAGCGAAGGGGCCGCGCTGGCGATAGCCTGGGCGATCCGGGAGCGGGCCCGTGCCGACGGTGCCGCGGCCGGGCTGGAGTTCGCCGAACGGTTTCGCTATACCCGCTTTCCCCCGATGGTCGAAGCATTGCTGGAGGCCAGGGGCAACTGAACAATGATCAATGACCGATGAGCGACGAACAAATGGCGATAAACATAGGGAACTTCGTTCCAATGAACAATGAGACAATGAACAATGAGCAAAAGCGGCTCAACATTCTGAATGTTATTCACAATCCTGGGGCAATAATGACATAAAGGAGAGCAGCACGCCCTCGTCGCTGGCCCTCCTTTCCCTGGCGGAGGTGTCGCTAGTTGTGTTTTGTGCCATCTGGCATGGTCGTGTTCTGGAGTGACGCGGCTTGCCGTAACTGTTCGTCTGTTACGGTCGCCCCACTCAGGTTGGCCCCGCTCAGGTCGGCCCCGGTCAGGTCGGCCCCGCTCAGGTCGGCCTTGCTCAGGTCGGCCTTGCTCAGGTTGGCCCCGGTCAGGTCGGCCCTGGTCAGGTCGGCCCTGCTCAGGTCGGCCTCGCTCAGGTCACGTCCCGATGCCCCATGGGTGACAATCTCCCGGACGAGGCGCCACTTGGCGCTAATCTGCGTGGTATCGTCCAATAGAGTCCCGTGCAGGTCGGCCCTGGTCAGGTCAGCCCCGCCCAGGTTGGCCCCAATCAGGTTGGCCCCTTCCAGGTTGGCCTCTTCCAGGTTGGCCCCAATCAGGTTGGCCTCTTCCAGGTTGGCCCCGCTCAGGTTGGCTCCGATCAGGTCGGCGTCGTGCAGGTCACGTCCTGGTGTCCCTTGGGTGACGACCTCCCAGACGAGGTGCCACTTGGCGTCAATCTGTGTGGTCTCGTCCAATATGGCCCCGTGCAGCCTGGCCCCTTCCAGATTGGCCTCGCTCAGGTCGGCCCCGCTCAGGTTGGTCTCGCTCAGGTCGGCCCCGGTCAGGTCGGCTCCGCCCAGGTTGGCCCCGGTCAGGTTGGCCTGGCTCAGGTTGGCCCCGCGCAGGTCGGCGTTGCTCAGGTCTTTGTCGCTCAGGTCACGTCCCGGGGCCCCTTGGGTGACAATCTCCCAGACGATGCGCCACTTGTCGTTGATCCGTGCGGCCTCCTCGTCCAATATGGCCTCGCGCAAGTTAGCCCATTCCAGGTTGGCCTCGCTCAGGTCGGCCCCGGTCAGGTCGGCCCTGCTCAGGTCGGCCCTGGTCAGGTCGGCCTGGCTCAGGTTGGCCTCTCTCAGGTCAGCGTAGCTCAGGTCTCTGTCGCTCAGGTCACGTTCCGCTGCCCCTTGGGTGACGATCTCCCAGACGCAGCGCCACTTGGCGTCAATCTGTGTGGTTTCCTCGTCTAATATGGCCCCGCGCAGGTCGGCCATCATCAGGTCGGCCCCAGTCAGGTCAGCCCTGGTCAGGTCAGCCCTGCTCAGGTTGGCCCCGCGCAGGCCGGCGTCGCGCAGGTCGGCCCCGGTCAGGTCGGCCCCGCTCAGGTTGACCACGGTCAGGTCGGCCTCGCGCAGGTTGGCGTCGCTCAGGTCGGCGTCGTGCAGGTCACGTCCCGGGGCCCCTTGGGCGACGATCTCCCAGACGAGGTGCCACTTGGCGGCAATCTGTGTGGTCTCCTCGTCCAATATGGCCCCGCGCAGGTTGGCCCTTGCCAAATTGGCTTCGCTCAGGTTGGCCCCGGTCAGGTCAGCCCCGGTCAGGTTGGTCATAGTCAGGTCGGCCCCGGCCAGGTTGGCCCCGGTCAGGTTGGACCCGGTCAGGTTGACCATGGTCAGGTTGGCTCCGTTCAGGTCGGCCCCGCTCAGATTGACCCTGGTCAGTACAGCCCCGTTCAGGTTGGCCGTGCTCAGGTTGGCCCCGCTTAGGTCGGCGTTGCTCAGGTCGGCGTTGCTCAGGTCACGTCCCGGTGCTCCTCGGGTGACAATCTCCCAGACAAGGCGCCACTTGGCGTCAATCTGTGTCTGTGTAGCCTCGTCCAGTGTGACCCCGCGCAGGCCGGCCCCGGTCAGGTCGGCCCCGGTCAGGTCAGCCCCGCTCAGGTTGGCCCCGGTCAGGTCAGCCCCGGTCAGGTTGGTCATGGTCAGGTCGGCCCCGGTCAGGTTGGCCCCGGACAGGATAGCCCCGGACAGGTTGCTCCCGCTCAGGTCGGTGTAGCTCAGGTCGGTGTAGCTCAGGTCACGTCCCGGGGCCCCTTGGGTGACGATCTCCCAGACGAGGTGCCACTTGGCGTCAATCTGTGTGGTCTCCTCGTCCAATGTGGCCCCGCGCAGGTCGGCCATCGTCAGATCTGCCCCGCTCAGGTCGGCCCCGCTCAGGTTGGCCCCGCTCAGGTTGGCCCCGCGCGGCCTGGCCCCGGTCAGGTTGGCCCCGCTCAGGTTGGCCCTGGTCAGGTCGGCCCTGGCCAGGTTGACCCCGGTCAGGTCGGCCCCGCTCAGGTCGGCCCCGGTCAGGCTGGCCCACCACAGGTTGGCCCACAGCAGGTTGGCCCTGGTCAGGTTGGCCCCGGTCATGTTGGCCTTGCTCAGGTTGACATCGCCCAGGTTGGCCCCCGTCAGGTTGGCATCGCTCAGGCTGGTCCCGCTCAGGTTGGCCCCGGTCAAGTCGGCTCCGCTCAGGTTGGTCTTGCTCAGGTTGGCCCCGCGCAGGTCGGCCCCGCGCAGGTCGGCCCCGCTCTGGTCACAACTGTGCCAGTCTACGTTTGGGGCAGGAACATGCTTGCAGTCGCCGTCGAGCAGTGTGCAACCAGCCGTGACCACGGTGAACAAGCCGAGCACCAGCAGGAACCATCTTCCGTTGTTTGTTGAAGCGCTCACCGTCGTTTGCCTCCCGCCCCCACGATTGTTCGTGCTTTGTCCCGTCGGGCATAGTGGTGCTCTCAAGGCTCTTCACGCTTGCCAGTTGTTCTTGAGTGACACCGGGGACTTGTCTCAGCGCGGCTGCCCGCGTATCGTCGTGGTGGCAACATCTCACAACGATGGCAGGTCACTCAATGATACACCAAGATTCGCTTCTTGTCACGTTGGTCGAGCCGCTGCCAGCCAATCGCGACCGCTTGACAACCAGCCCTCGCGCGGGTACACTGCCCGCTGATGAGCCCCATCTTCTGGCTGGCACTTGGACTGGCGATATTGGGCTTCCTGGCCTACCGCGCCGGGCGCACCTGGGTAGATGCGGGCCGGCGAGGCTTCGATGTGGCACGCCGGCTCGGCTGGGCGCTCCTGGGAGCCGTGGCTCCCTCCCGTTACTGGTGGGGGGCGCGGATTGAAGTGCTCTCTCCCCAGGAGCAGGCCGACTTGCTCGCCCGCGAGACCACCGCGCTGGGGTCGAGTCGTGCTGGCGGCTTGCGCTGTCCCCTCTGCGGTGCTGAGGTACCCCACGCCTGGGCGCTCACCCCCGCCGGTCGCCCCACCGTCGCGCCGGGCCCCGTCGAATGCCCACGCTGCGACTTCCGGCTCGATTCCTGCCGCCACTGTGCCCATTTTCTCCCCGGCAAGCCCCGGGCGTGGGGCCAGTTTGGGTGGGGCAGCGACGACGTGACGTTCGGGCGCTGCAATCGCTACAAGGAGCCGCAGCCGGTGGAACAGGTCTGCCGGCCGGAGGTGGCTTGCCAGTTGAAGGCTCGTGGCTGGGGGCGGGTACGCGCCCCGCTGTCCATCGTGGATAGTTTCGTGCCCCCCGACTTCTGCACCGCTTTCGCGCCCGACCGCAAGCGACTGAAGGCCGGTGGGGTACGCTGGCCCGACGCTCGCCGCGTGGCGCTCCTGCGTCTGCTCGCCCCGCCTCCGGCCCCGGAGGCGACACCGCCCGAGGAACTCCCCTCGGGCGATGAGCAGTGGTTGTTGTGAGGGGTTGAGTGAGCCAGCCCGGTGACGGCGGAAAAAGCAAGAGGCCCGAACGTTCACGTCCGGGCTGAAAGAGCAAAGCCCTACGGGCTAGAATCCAGCCCCGAAGGGGCTTTGCCCTTTCAGCACGGGGATTCAGCCCCGTGCCATGCCTGCGTTCCCCCAACCAACGTGGCGCGAATCCTCGACTGTCAAACCGTTTGGACCACGAAGATCACGAAAGACCGCGAAAACCACGAAAGCCTTTCGCGCATTTCGCCCCATTTCGCGTGTTTCGTGTTTCGCGTGTTTCGTGGTCCAAGACCGTGGGTCTGCTGAGGCCACAAATATCTCTGGCCTGTGTCACGGAATAGGGAACCATCGCACCACGGCCCCGCCCCCGTCGTGATCACCGCCCAGGGGATGTAGTACCAGGTGGGCTCTTCTCACCAGCGTAGGTCTATCGGGCGCCAGCCTTCAAAGTGCTTTACCCAATCGTAGGCCGCCACCCCGGTCTGACCGCACCACTCCCCAGGCTGATTGCAGGTCCCTGGCGGGGGCGTGCAGGGGCGGCTGGGGATGGATCGACTTCGCTGACAGCGGGGTAGGGTATGACAAGCGCCCAGCCTCAGCACAGCGCCTCCGGGAGCGATCCGGTATCGTCAGGCAGGCAGGCCGGCCGTCAGCCGCTACGGTGGTGGTGCAGTGGGAGGAGGTGGTAGTGGGGGTGGAGCAGAGCATCCTCCGAACGAAAAGACGCCCCACTCACTGACAGCCAACTGCTCACAGACGTGTGTCCCAGGATCGCCCCGGCAGATGTCAACCCCCCAAACGTATTCTCCCACCTCTGTAAGTACTAACGTGTACTGCGTCTCCTTTGTCCAGACTCTGCTATACCCAGGGGTGCCGATTCCCGCGTTTAGCGCAAAATACTCGTCCTCGGCCAACTCCCTGGACCAGGCCCACTTGAAAGTAACGTTGCAGCCCATGATGTCCAGTCCTGTCAACTCGGGCGGGGAGAGGGGCGTCGGCACTAGCAGTGTAGGTCGCCCCGCGGGCGTTGCTGTCGCCATTGGCGTACCAGTCGGCGTTGGCGTGTCAGTCGGCGTCCGCGTGGGCGTGTTGGTGGGCGTGGTGGGCATCACCCTCGGTGTTGGCGTGGGCGTAACCGGGGGCGTTGGTGTTGGCGCGCCAGCAATCCTTATGTCGTCAACATACGTCCACGTATTATAGTAGGGTTGAGTTCCATTGACGTTGTGGAGAGATACCTCTATGTCTTCTCCTCGGTAGACGCTCAAGTCGAGTGTCAAAGTCTGCCAACCAGAGTCCCAGGGTTCTCGGTCGCAACTCGCTTCACTCCACTCGTAGTTTCCGTACCGCTGAGGAAGCGGCTCTCCGTTTATGGCTACTTGAAAGTAGTCATAGTCTGGGAGATCCAGATCATAGCTGAGGACACGGTACCTTAGCGAGAGTGTAGGACTGATTTCCTGCGGCACTTTGAACGATTGCTTTATCCAAGCTTCTCCCACCGGCACACCGCCATGACAAGGATAATCGGGGTTGCCGAGGACAGCATAGCATTGGTTCCCATCACACTTGACAGCTTGGTCCATCTCGCCGCCGTGTTGCCAACACTCAAAGCTGTTCTCAAAGTCGCCATTGCATAGTGTCGCTGGCTTTAGCGTTGGCGTTAGAACTATTCCAGATTCTCGCAGGTTGGGATATTCTGAAATTGAAGCACGTGCCAGGAAGCTGACCAAGTCTGGATTGTTGTAAATGAGGTTCCTTACCGTGCCTATCATTTGCCCGGAGGTCGCAAATCTTGAGATGATTGGGACAGGCACAGACGTAGGTGTAGGCGTTTCTGTGGAATCTGGTGAAAGTGTTGGGATAGCTGTTACAGCAGCAGGAAGAGGGGTCTTGATCGGTGATATGCCTGCACCAGGAGCAGGGGTTTGGACTGGTGATATGCCTGCGCCAGGACCAGGGGTTTGGATTGGTGATGTATCTGCGCTAGATGTCGTTGGCGTTGGTGGTGGTGTAGGCGTAGGAGCCGGTGCTCTTCTGGCAATAGCCATAACCTGGTCGAGGTCGCTTAGAGCCTGCCCATATTCCGATAGCTCAATTAGAACCCTCGCCCTTTCATACAGCGTGGCTGGATTCTCGCCGTTCCAAGCTATGGCTGTGTTGTATGCCTCAAGTGCCTCAGAATATAGATTCTGTCTGACGAAATCTCGCCCCTCTTGCCAACTCTCAATTTCATCTCTCAATTCAATAGCCTCTTCTGTTCCATCAAGACGACCCAGGGCCCTAGCCATTGCTCCCAAAAGAGAACCGGTGCTGTCCGTAACGTCTACATCCACCAGCGTTACGTACAGCTTTCTAATAACTACCATCAAATCTGAGTCTTCCACGTTGTGGACATCGAAAAGGGCCAACTGTTCTCCCCTTGACAGTCCATAAAACAACTCGTTGGCTCTATAATCGTAGTCCGTAGCCCCAAAAAGATCCCGCGACCTGAATATCTTTGCCAAACAAGCGAGTTTTTCTTCTGGCACAACACCTGGCTTGCGCAATCTGCCCTCGCAAACATCAACCTGCATTCCCACCCCAAAGTTGTAGAGGATTGAACCGACCGCCAGCAGAGCCACGAAAACTGCGATACCTGCCACGATAGGTGCCCAGTTAATTGACATATTTTCTCTCACCCAGGCCAGGTCGAAAGCACGACGATATATCTCGTTGCGAACGTGCAAGCATCCGTCTTTTGCTTTGACAAGCCCTGACAACTTCAGTTGACTTTGTATGGGCGATCGTTCGTCGTCGCCAATCCTTCTTCCTGCGTACACCTTGCGGTAAAGAGAAAGCAATTGGCGGCGCTGGGGATAGTTGAGTATCTTTTCACGCACGAATTGCAGGTTAGTCTCCCTACGTGCCTCCTCTGAGAGGAACTGTCTTTCCACCAGCTCATCAACCCGCTCGTCGCTCCAACGGCCATCCCCCGCCTCGGCCACGGCCAGGCATAACTTCTGGGTCAGGTAAGGATGGCCGTTGGTCCAGTCAAAGATGCGGGCGAAGACGGCCTCCCCCCATTCCGGGCAAACAGCCTCCAGGCCTTGCTGGAGGATCTGGGCATCTTCCCGGCTGAACTCGCGCAGGTCAATCCCCTGGCCGATGTTGAAAGGCGTCCGGCCAGGGTCTTTGATCAGGTCGGCCGGTGCTGCCACGCCCAGGAGGACGAAGGTCAGCCTGTTGTAGGCGGGTTCGCTTGCGCGAGCGTTGTAGGTAAACCGGATGGAGGCGAAAAAGTCGTCGGAGAAGTCCAGGTTCAGCGTGGTGTCTATCTCATCTATGAAGATAACGACCGGCCCCTCGATCTCCGCCAGCAGTACGTCGTGCAGGAAATCAGTGAAACGCTGCACCGCGCCGAGCGATGCATGCTCTGACCACCAACCGTCCGGGTACACGGAGAGGTTCAACTGGACCTTCAGTCTGGTGATCAGCCCCAGGTACCATTGCTCGACGCTGACGTCGGTGCCGATGCCGGTCAGGTCAATATTGGCTGTGCTGATCCCCTGTTCCTGCAAGCGGCGGGCGGTGCGGATCATCAGGCTGGACTTGCCCATCTGGCGGGGGGTGAGTACGTAGCAGAACTCACCGGCCAACGCCAGGTTGAACAGTTCGTCGTCCGCCGGGCGCTTCACGTAGGAGGGAGCATCGGGACGCAGCGTGCCGCCAGCGACGAAGAACTCGGATGCGTTTGTAAAATCGCTCATCGTAGTCTGTACCCTCGTGGGAATAAAGCGTTTGGATCGCGAACGTCGCGAAAGGACGCGAAAATCACGAAAGCCTTTCGCGCATTTCGCCCCATTTCGCGTGTTTCGTGTTTCGTGCCTTTCGTAGTCCAAAACCTCATAGTTTCTCCTCAAAGTACATCCTGTACAGATCGCAGCGACACCGGCAGACCTCGCCGCTCCCCTTCACCAGCCCGGCTCGTAACAAGCGGAAGAACGCCATCTCGTTTGTGCAACGGTTGTGACGGATGACCTGTCTCAGCGCCCCTCTTGAATCTGGCTCGTCGCGCAGCAGCCAATGATAACGCCGCAGGTGATCGCCAAAGGGGCCATAATCGGTGGCGGCGACGCGGGTCAGATCGGCCCAGGCCCAGCGCTCAGTCACCAGCGTGTAAAGGGCTTTGCGCGTCAGGTAAGGGTGACCGTTCAGCAACGCCATCAACTGGGGAAAGTCGCTCTCCTGCACAGGCGAACCATGTCGCCGGTTCAGGTCGCGCACCTGGGCCTCGTCGAAGTCCTTCAGATAGAACCTGAGTCCCACGTTGAAGGGGGATTGGTTCACGTCGGCGATGAGGAGGTAGGGTTCGGTGGAGATGACCATCACGATGTTGAGTTTGTTCCACTGCTCATCCAGGGCCCGGCTGTTGTGCCAGGAGCGCACCAGGGCGAAGAAATCGTTGTGTAGGGTGGTCTGCAACAGACGGTCCACCTCGTCCAGGGCCAGGACGATGGGAGCGTCGCACTCGGACAGGACGTAATCCTCCATCAAATAGGTCAGTTTGTCCTGCGGTCCGAGCGAACCGCGCCACAACTTCTCCACCTTCGCCACGTCGAGGCGGAGTTTGCGAACGATGAACTCGGCCAGGTAGCGCAGGAAGAGGTCGGGCGTCTCCAGATGATCCCTGTCCACGCGCTGCACGTCCAGGTTCACAACTTTGGCCCCATTCTGGCGGGCGTGGTGCACGCCCCGCACCAACAGCGAACTTTTGCCCGTCTGGCGCGCGGCACGGATCGTGGTGGTCGTGCCCGATTTCACGACTTCGCGCTTAAGGCGAGCGTCGGCCTCGCGCTCGACGTAGAACCTGTCGCGCAACTTGACCGCCCCGCCCGGCGCTTCCAACTCTTCGAGGAAGCGCGGATCGAACTCCGGCAACGGTGGGTGCAGGCGCTCTTCGTCGGCGACGATGCGCCCATCCTCGGAGATGGTGAGCCCTGCTCCTTCGGCTATGGGCCTGATCTGTACCGGCTCCCGCTCTGGCAAGCGGCCTTCAATCGCAGCCAGGATATCATGGGCAACGCGCTCGCCGTCCGCATCGCTCCCCCAGACCACGTATTGCAGCGGGTCCAGAAAGGCGTCAATGGAATAGGGCAACAACCCCTCGTAGGCGATGCGCACCGGCAAGGTGTGCGGGTGTCCCTGCAACCTGCGATACTCGTAGGCGCGCCGTACCTCGGCCTGCACCATCTCGCTATCGGCTGATTCTTTGGACAGCAGCACAACCAGGAAATCGCTGGCCTTGATCTGCCGGTCTATCTGTTCGAGCCAGGTTGCGCCGGTGCGCAGGGTGCTGTCAATGAAAACGTCGTGGCCCTGGCCGGTGAGGAAATCGTGCAGACAGGCGGCCAGTTTCTGATCGGGGTCAACGTCCCGCTTGTAGCAGATGAAGAGGTGGGCCGGTTGGGCGGCCTTTGCTGCGGATGGAGACGGTGGCGACATCGCTTCTAAACGTTGCTCCACCCTCTCGACAAATCGCTCCAGCAATTCGGAACTGGCGTCAAAAAACTCCCGCACCACGTCGGGGTGTTTCTTGGCCCGCATATCCAGTTCCGTGCGCGCCCAGAAGTCATAGGCGTAGCCGTGCTTTTTGCAGTAGGCCGCCACGTCGTCCCGAACGCGGGCCGAAAGGACGGCGTTGGTGACGAAGACGATGCCAACCGGCCGGCACGTGGGATCCGTCTCAGCCAGCCTGTTGTACTTGTCCACCTCTTTCTTCAGAGTGGCGGCGTTGATGCGCCTGTACCGTTTACACTGGAAATACCACAGCTCTTCGCCTGCGTCGGTGGGCTTGTAAGCCACGATGTCGCGCCCTTGCTCGCTGCCAGCCTCGCCGAGGTGCTGAGGACGCAGGTATCCCTCCCGCTCGGCGAGCCAGAGGGACATGCGCTCAAATTCCAGCGGCGACAGGTCGCCAAAAGGTAGCGGCTTGTTGGTGGATATGACAGGTGGCTTCGTCACTTCCTCAGCCCTCCGTTGGGTCTCTGGAGAGGCGGCGCTGGGGGAAGAGGCAGCGTGGGGCACAGGGACGACCACGCGAGTTCCTCCCAGCCCCAGTTCCCCTCAGTCTCGGCTCTCCCCAGCCCTGGCTCTTCAGGCCGGGGCGATGGCAAAACGCCCGCCGCACCGTTCGGCTGCGTGTAGACAGCGCAGCCTTGACGGTGGGCGGGCCTCGTAGTGGCCGGTGGTTCACCGCCAAGGCGCTTCTTGCTGCCTGGGGTGTCGCCTCGGGCTTACGCGTAGCCGGGCGTTTTTTTACTCTGACGAATATTGTAGCACAACAGGGCAGGCAGGGCAACTGGCGACCGGTCTTCTGCGAAAATCTGCGTGCGTCTGCTTCCCATTTAACCTGTCGGTTTGAGGCTGCGGTGGGGGTTGACGAAGTGGCCATGTCAGGTATACTTGGGGCGGGAACGACCCGGGAGGAGCGGACGATGCATCAACATCTGGAACGAATTCCGAAGGTACTGGAACTCTACCTCCAAATCTCCCAGTATCCGATTCTGGGTTACCGTATCCGGGAGCGGATGCGCCAGGGACTCTTCGCCCGCGGCGTCATCACCCCGGAACAGTTCGAGCAGGAGGTGGAGGATAAGGCCATTCTCTCTCAGCAGCGGGAGGGAATCTTGGATCCCTTTAGCCAGGAGTCAGTGGAGGTATGGCAGAAACGATTGGCCCAGATTCGGGATTACCTGACCGATTTCTACTTCGCCTACAATCTGCCCCGCGCGCTCTTCGAGGAGATTGTGCGCGCCGTTTTGGCCGAACGGTCGCCCGGTCAGGAAATCATCCTACCCTTCAACCCGGAACTGGTTCCCTGGCACATCCTGCTTGCCCAGGCGAAGGAATACGCGGCCCTTTCCGATGAACAACGGAGGCAGGTCAGCCACCACCTGGAAGAGATCATCGTCGTGTTGATCAAGGGCATGATCAGCGACCAGATGGCTTTCATAGGGCTGTCCAAGGAGTTCCTCGACGCTGAGGATTTCCAGGTGATTGGTGAGCGCCGTATCGGCGAGGGGAAGATCGGCGGCAAGGCGGCGGGGATGATGCTGGCCTGGAAGATCCTCCAACGGGAGGACCCGGCCGATGAGATGGACTTGCGGGGGTGCGTTGTGATCCCCGATTCCTACTTCATCGGCGCTGACGTTTTTTACGACTTTCACGCGATCAATGGGCTGGATGAGTTCATCAACCAGAAGTACAAAACACAGGAGGAGATTGAGGCCGACTATCCCTGCATCCAGGAAACCTACGCCGGTGGGCAATTCCCCGAAGACGTGATGAGTGGGCTGCGGGCGTTGCTGGCCGAGGTAGGGAATACTCCCCTCATCGTGCGCTCCTCCAGCCTTCTGGAGGATAACTTCGGGTTCTCCTTCGCCGGCAAATACGATAGTTTCTTCTGCCCCAACCAGGGTACTCCGGAGGAGGACCTGGCTGCGCTGACCAACTCCATCGCCCGGGTGTACGCCAGTGTCCTGAACCCGGATGCGCTGCTGTACCGTCAACAGATGGGGCTCGTGGATTACGACGAACGTATGGCGATCCTGATCCAGAAAGTGCAAGGCCAGCGTTACCACGACTTATTCTTCCCCACGCTGGCCGGCGTGGGGTTCAGCCACAATCCGTTTCGTTGGAACCGCAAGATCCGTGCCCAGGACGGCCTGCTGCGGATGGTGTGGGGGTTGGGCACTCGCGCCGTGGACCGGGTAGGCAACGACTACCCGCGTATGGTACCGCTCAGCCACCCGCAATTGAGGCCAGAGGCGGGAGCCCCCCAGATCCGCAAGTATTCTCAGCGGTTTGTGGACCTGATTGACCTGCGAGCCAACGAGTTCAGAACGCTGCCCGTGGCCGACGTATTGCAGCCGGACTATCCTGGCATCCAGTTCCTGGCCTCAGTGGACAAATGGGACTACCTGCAGCCCATCTACGCGCCAGGGGCTCTGGATCAGGCCCCTCTGGTTCTGACCTTCAGTGAACTTCTGAAGTGCCAGGAATTCGTGGTGTTGACGCGAAGCGTGTTGAAGAAACTGGAGCGGCACTACGGCCGCCCGGTGGACGTCGAGTTCACGGTGGAGGTCACCCCGGAGCGCCCACCCCACTTTATCCTGCATCTGCTCCAATGCCGCCCCCTGAGCAGCCAGGAGTGGGGCGAGAGCCTGCGCATCCCCAGCGACGTGCCGTCGGAGGACGTGATTTTCCTGGCGCGACGGTTGGTGCCTCACGGTCGCGTCAGTCGCATCCGTTACCTCGTCTACGTTGACCCGGCACGATACAGTCGCGCGCCCAACTATGAGACCCGGTTCGAATTGGCGCGGGTGATCGGCCGGCTCAACAAGCAGTTGGAGGGTGAGTGCTTCGTCTTGATGGGGCCAGGGCGCTGGGGTACCTCGAACGTCGAACTGGGACTGAAGGTCACCTACGCCGACATTTACAACACCCGCGCTCTGATCGAGGTCGCCCAGTCGCGGGCCGACGACACGCTGGAGGTCTCCTACGGCACGCACTTCTTCCAGGACCTGGTGGAGGCACGCATCTACCCCTTGCCGCTGTACCCGGAGGCACCCGGCACGATCTTCAACCGTGCCTTCTTCGATGAAGCGGTCAACGTGCTGGGAGAGTTGCTCCCGGCCGATGCGCAATACGCCCCCTTCATCAAGGTGATAGACGTGCCGGCGGTGACAGGGGGACATTACCTGGAACTGGTGATGGATAGTGAGCAGGACGAGGCACTGGCGTACCTGAAACGGTATCCCGCCGGCACGTGATTCGCGATCCGTGGTTCGTCATTCGCACAGGAAGTACGCAGCCCAACCCCGCCGGCACGGACGCCCGGCGGGCCGTCCTCACTTTTGCCCCAACGCAGCACGCACCCGCCCCCTCACGCGTGCCAGCCGACGCCGAGCCTCGTCGGGCGTCACGCCGGTCAGGCCGGCGACGATGGCGGTCTTG
Organism: uncultured Anaerolineales bacterium; assembly: GCA_964653285.1. Lineage (GTDB taxonomy): Bacteria > Chloroflexota > Anaerolineae > B4-G1 > B4-G1 > CAZZEX01. The sequence goes on along the minus strand of CAZZEX010000008.1, from coordinate 60,554 downwards.
GTCTCGCCGTCGCAACTGACCAGCAAAGCCGCCGCCTCTTCCATCGAGAGTCTGCAGGCCAACGCGACGATGCGCCGTGCTCGCTGGCGTAGTTTGGCGTTGGTGGGCTGCACGTCCACCATCAGGTTGCCGTAGGTCTTGCCCAGGCGGATCATCGTCGCCGTGGAGAGCATGTTCAACACCATCTTTTGGGCCGTGCCGGCTTTCACGCGGGTCGAGCCGGCGATGACCTCCGGGCCGACCAGCGGGGCAATGGTGACGTCGCTCAGTTCCTCCAGCGGCGCGGGCCGATTGCAAGTCAGGCCGACGGTGAACGATCCCCGGCGGTGAGCCTCACGCAGGGCTCCCAGCACGTAGGGGGTATGGCCGCTGGCCGTGATGCCGACGACGGCGTCGCCCGGCCCGACGTCCAACGCCGCGATCTCATCCTGGCCTGCCTGGGCGTCGTCCTCGGCCCCCTCAACGGCGTGGAGGAAGGCACGCTCGCCGCCAGCGATGCAGGCGACGACCTGGCCGGGCGGGGTATTGAAGGTGGGCGGGCACTCGGCCGCATCCAGCACGCCCAGGCGGCCGGAGGTACCCGTGCCGACGTAGATCAGCCGCCCGCCGCGCTCCAGCCGGGCAACGATGCCGTCCACCGCTGCGGCGATCGGTTCCAGTTCCGTCGCCACCGCCTCGGCGACGCGCTGATCCTCCTGGTTGATCAGGTGGACGATGCCCAGGCTATCGAGGGTGTCTATCTCAGCCGTGGCCGGATTGGGTTCCTCGGTGAGGAGTGGTTGCATGTGTCCCTCCGTAGGAGCCATCTGCGGTTCGGCTATGGCCCTCTCTTCGAGCCACAGCGCGATGGGAGCGGGGGCCAGGTTGTAGCGCGAGGCCATGCTCAATTGGTAGGCTCCCGCGACGGGGACGGTGAGCAGGTCGCCGGGACGCGGCGCTGGCAGGCGGACGTCGCGCACGAGGACGTCGCTTGATTCGCAGAAGTGGCCGACGACGGTGACCGGTCCGCCCGGTGGCTCCGCAGCGCGGTTGGCGAGAAATGCGGTGTAGCGAGCACCGTAGAGCGCCGGGCAGGGGTGATGTGGCCCAGGACGGCGGGATGGGAGGCCCCGGTGACGTGAGGCAGGTTGCCCGGCCGGCCGTGCCAGGTCTCGTAGGCCAGGATGGCGAAGGCGACGGCCTCTTTGGCCCCGCTGGAGTAGCCGGTCTCATCGTAGTGGCGAACGGCGGGGGCCGCGTCACCGAAGGCGCGGGCCAGGTGCTCGCGGATCACCCGCACCAGCGTGGGGTTATCCGCGCCGCCGCCGCAGAGGAACACTTCTTCGGGCGGGGCGGGGAGCCAGCCCCGATAGGCATCGGCGATGGAGGCGGCAGTGAAGGCGGTGGCGGTGGCCGCCAGGTCGGCGGGGGTCAGGCCACGCGCCTGCGCCTGCCCCCATAGGTCGGCGGCGAAGGCGGCCCCGAAAGTCTCCCGGCCGGTGGACCTGGGCGGCGGCTGGCGCAGGTAGGGGTGGTCAAGCAAGTGAGCCAGGAGCGTCTCGTCCACCCGCCCCTGGGCGGCCAGTGCGCCATCCCGGTCGCAGTGCCAGGCTCCGCCGGTGGCCCGGGCGGCTATGCCATCTATGAGGACGTTGCCGGGGCCGGTGTCGAAGGCCACGACGCTCTCTGGCCCGCCGCTGGCCGGGAGGTAGGTGACGTTGGCGATGCCGCCGATGTTTTGCAGCGCCCGTGTGCGGGTGGGATGGTGCCACATCAGCCAGTCGGGATAGGGGACGAGGGGGGCTCCCTGCCCACCGGCCGCCACATCGGCAGCGCGGAAGTCGGCGACGGTGGGGATGTTGGTGCGGGCGGCGATGACGGCCGGGTCGCCGATTTGCAGCGTGAAGGGCGGGTCGCCGTCCGGCGCGTGGTAGACGGTCTGGCCGTGGGAGCCGATGAGCGTGACGTCGGCCGGGGTGAGGCTGGCCTGAGCGAGGACGGCCAGCGCGGCCTCGGCGAAGCGGTGGCCCAGGAGGACGTGAACGCGGCCCAGGGCCAGCAGGGGAGCGTCAGGGCGGCAGAGGTCGAGGACGGCGGCGCGGGTGGCGTCGTCGTAGGGCTGGGTGAGGCAGGCGATCTCGCGCACCCTCAGGTCGGGCGGCGCGCCGCTGATCTTCACCAGCGCGGCGTCTATGCCGTCGGCGGAGGTGCCGGACATCAAGCCGATGAGGTTCATAGCGCAGATTGCACAGTAACGGATAGTGCCTCGATGATGGTGTCGTGGAGGCGAGGGCGGAAGTCCAGGATGTGCCGCGGGTCGCGCCCGTGGTAGACGCGATTGGTGAGCAGCACCACCACCAGTTCACGGCTGGGATCCACCCACAGCGAGGTGCCGGTGAAGCCGGTGTGCCCGAAACTGCGGGGGCCGAACGTGCATCCGGAACTGGAATAGCCCGACGAGCGTTGCAGCCAGCCCAGTCCCCGTGGGTTCTCATCGTCCCCTACCTGGACGCGCACCATCTCCGCGACGGTCTCCGGCTGCAAGAGGCGCATCCCATTGTGGACGCCGCCGTTGAGGTATAACTGTCCCAGGGCGGCCACCTCCGCCGCCGTGGAGAAGAGGCCAGCGTGACCGGCCACCCCGCCCAGGCTGGCACTGTTCTCGTCGTGCACCTCGCCAGCGCAGCGCCGACGCCGCCAGGTGCAGAACTCCGTCGGCACGACCTGCTCTCGCGAGAAGCCGTTGGCCAGCGGGTTGTAAGTCGTCGCTCGCAACCCCAGCGGCTCCAACACGGCCTGGCGCAGAGCGATCTCCAGCGGAGCCCCGGTCAGGCGGGCCACTGCCTCCCCCAGCAGGATGAACCCCAGGTCGCTGTAGACGACGCGGGCACCGGGTGGGTAGGCGAAGCCGTACTGCTCGTAGATGGCCCCGATGCGCTGCGCCCGCAACGCCAACGGAACCTGATGGGGCAGTGGCACCGCCGCCTCCTGCCTTTTGCCTCCTGCCTCCTGCCTCCTGTCCCCTGCTTCCTGCTCCCCATCCTCGCGGTAGAGGCTGCGCCAGGCGGCCACTCCTGATGTGTGGGTCAGCAGGTGCCAGAAAGTGACAACGCTGGCGTCCACCTCCTGCCCGGCGAACTGTGGATCGGGCGGGACGATGGTCTTGGCCAGCGGGTCTTCGGTGGGGCCGATGGGCCGCGTGCCAGCGAACTCTAGCAGTACCTCCGCCACCGGCGTCTCCAGCGATACGCGCCCGGCCTCGACCAGCGTCATAAAGGCGGTGGCAGTGAAGGGCTTGGTGAGCGAGGCCAGGTCGAAGAGGCTGTCGGGCCGGGTGGGGCGACGGCGGGCCTCCGGGTCCAGGTAACCGTAGGACCGTTCAAAGACCACTGCACTGGCCTGGCGGATGTGGAGGACGGCGGCCGGGAAGACGGTTTCCAGGCCGCTGCGCATCACCGCGTCCACGCGGCCCAGGCCGGCCGCATCGTCCCCCGCTGCTGACGGGGCAATGGGATGGAGTGCGGGAGGCTCGTTCGCCGACTCGCCGATTCGCTCAGTGCTACGTGGGCGATGGCTGTCCGCCGATAGGTATAGACTACGTGGATCGTGCCATCGTCCGTCTGGAGGAGGGCCGGGTAGGAGAACTCACCTTCTCCCGTTTCCACATCCGGCCAGCGGTGCCAGGTGCGTCCCTCGTCATCGGATAGGAGCAGGCTGAGAGGTGTGCGCTGCTTCGAATCGGCCACCGGATTGCAGGCCAGGAGCAGGCGATCGTCGCCCAGGCGGATCAGGTCGAGGCCGCTGTTGTTGTTGGGGACTCCGGTCGGCGTGGCCTGGCTCCAGGTTTGCCCGCGGTCGGCGGAGGTGGCCTGCCAGATCCACCCGCCCGTCCCGCCAGTGCGAAGCAGCATCAACAGGCGGCCGCCGGGCAGGGGCGCAATCGCTGGCTGAATGACGCCCGGCGGCGCGGTCACCCGGTTGCTTGGTCGCCACGTCTCCCCCCGGTCGTCGCTGATGAGCGCGAAACTGGTCCAGTCCCGCTCGTCGTAGGCCGGTAGCAGCCACTCGCCGGAGGGGAGTGCCAGGGGACGGTTGCGGACCATCCAGCCCGGTTCGGGGCTCAAAACGCGCTCCGCCCCCCAGGTGTGACCGCCATCGGCAGAGCGACGGCACTTCATCCGGCTGGTTGTCCATTTATCGCCCGTCAGGGTCACGTAGAAAAGCCATACGCCGCCGTCTGAATCGGTAAAGAGCACTGGGTTCCCCTCGGGGCGGCCGGGAGTGTTCGCCAGCAGAAAGGGCGCGCTCCAGCAGGCGGAGCCTCGGGACAGCCGGGCGCCGTAGATCGCCGCGTCGGGGGCGGCCTCGCGGCTGCCAGCGTACCAGGCGACCAGCAGGCTTCGCCGTGAGCACTCAGCCGAACGGTCGCCGCCTGGCAGCGCGGTGAGCGTGGCCGCGTGACAGGAGGGCAACTCCGGCGTGGCGACGAAGACGAGCCACCTTGTCACCCCGATGTTACCCTGTCTCCCGCCTCCTGCCTCCTGCCTCTTGCCTCCTGCCTCTTGCCTCCTGCCTCTTGTCTCCTATCTCTTGCCTCCTGCCTCATCACCTTGTCATCTTGTCATCTCGGCCTGGCGGCGGAACCCGTCCATAGAAACGATGCTCCTATCCACCCGGGCCTGCTCGGCGGCGAAGGCCATCAGGTGGCTCTCCAGCGACTCGCGGGCGGTGGTCAGCGCGTAGGCCGCCGGGTCGCGCACGGCGCGGACGAAGGCGGCCATAAGCCCTGCGTCGCCGCCGCCGTGACCGCTGGCACCGACGGGGCCAACGGTAGGCCGGATAACCTCCATCTTACCCGTGAGGTGATCGTGAATCTGAATCTCGTAGTCATCAAAGTAGTAATGGCCGCGTAGCGTAGCACGGGTGCCGTCGTAGCGCATAGTGCGCCCCTCTCTGTAAGAGTGGCCGTGCATGAACAGCACCCCTGTCGCGCCACTCTCGAACTCCATGTTGACCGTCTGGTGATCCACCACATCGTTGTCGCAGTGGTAGACACAGCGGCCATACGGCCCCGTCTCCAGCGCGCGGCGGCGGGCCTCCAGGCTGGTATCCTCGGAGATGACGGAGACGGGCCAGCCGGTGTAGTCGCGCAGGTAGAGGCGAGGGGCGTACCAGGGACAATCGTCGGCGACCGGGCAGCCGTCAAGGCAGCGCTCCGGGGCTCCCGGCGGCGCGTTCTCTGCCCGGTAGTGAATGAGCGAGCCAAAGGAGTTGAGCCGCGTCACCAGTCCCAGGTTCCAGTACAGGATGTCGAGGTCGTGGCAGCACTTGGCCAGGATCATCGGGCTTCCGATCTTGCCGTTGCGCCAGTTGCCGCGCACGAAGGAATGGGCCATGTGCCAGTATGTGACGTTCTCGCGATGCTCGACGGTGATGACGTCGCCCAGGCGGCCCGAGGTGACGATGTCGTGGATGGTGGAGAAGAAAGCGGTGTAGCGCAGGACGTGGCAAATCTGCAGCAGGCGTCCGGTGCGCTCGGCCGTCTGCACCAGCCGTACACAGTCGGGGAGGGTGGCGGCCATGGGCTTCTCCAGCAAGACGTCGTAGCCAGCCTCCAGTGCGGCGATGGTGGGCTCGACGTGCATGCGATCCGTCGTGCATACGAGCGCGACGTCGGCGATCTGCCCCTGGGCGAGGAGATTCTCCCAGGTGCGGAACTGACGCTCCGGGGGGATGGCGTGGGCCTCGGCGAGGCGGGCGCGGCGGACGTCGTGCGGTTCGGCAACGGCGAAGAAGCGGATTTCATCCGGGTGTGCCAGGGCGTAGGAACCGTAGGCATCGTAGCCCCGGTTGCCAGCGCCGATCAGGATGGCGGTGAGTGGGTGGGACATAGATCTCCTTTCTACCAATTTACCAGTTTACCAATCTACCAGTCTCCGAATCTACCAACTAGTCGGGCCAGGTCTGCCACAGAGTGCGGTAGTCGCTGGTATCGTAGGTGGATAGGTCGGCGTCCACTGACTGTCCGGACAGTAGTGTCTTACGCTGTTTTGTCAGCCAGGCGATGGCCGCTTTGTAGCGGGTGCGCAGGTTGGCGAAGTAGCCGAGGGTGACGTGCATCTCGCTGCGGCGGGCGCGAGCCAACCAGAGCGTTTCGAACTCCGCCCGCAGCGTCTCCAGTTCGGCGTCGAGTGCTTTGAGGGCCAGGATGTACCCGTGGACGCAGTCCGCGTCCAGGTTCGGATCGCGCAACCCCTGGCGAATCTCCTGCGAAAGCGACACCTTGCGGGCGGCGTAACCGGTGAGGTGAGCGGCGGAGGCCATCTCGCGCAGCGTCAGTTCGCGGGGGTGGCCGGGGGCCAGGGAAGTGCTCCCCTCCTCGCAGGGGGGGACGGGGGGGGTAACGAAGGTAGCAGCGGCCTCCTCGGCCAGCGTGCGCATCTCGGTCAGTGTCTCGGTGGGCAGGGCATCCTCGCCTTTCACCGTGGCACCGGTTAACGGCTCGTCGAACAGGGCCAGGATGGTGTGGGAGCGGTTGAACTGGGTAACGCCGGGGAGGGTATTAGTGCGGGCCAGTTGGTGGATCGCCTCCAGGATGCGCTCGTGCTCCGGGCCGAAGAAGAGCGGGCCGAAGGCGGCCTCGAAGTCCTCGTCGCCCGTCGTGCCGCCACTCCAGCCCTGGGCCGCGCCGAAGACGTAGCCGTACCAACTCAGGCCGAGGGGCTGGTAGTGGCCACAGTCGCCCCAGTCGGTGTTGAGCATGCCCTCGGCGCCGGCGGCCACGCCGTCGCGCACGAAGTTGCGGATGTTGACGTTCGCCCCGTAGAGACGCGGGAAGATGGTGTTCCAGGAGCCGACGCCAGGGCAGACCCAGAACCGCCGCCCGGCCTCGGCGAAGGTCTTGACGGTGGGGTATTCGTCGGCGGGACCATAGTGCCAATCGAGCAGCGTGACGTCGTCGGGCACCTCGCCGATGAGTGTCGGGTAGTGGAGCAGGATGTCGCCCCAGGCCTGGATGTGCCGTCCGTAGCGGGCGGCCAGTTCGCGCACCTGCAGGATATGGTTGAGGTAAACCCGCCCTACGCTGACCTCGTTGGCGAGAATCTTGCTAGCCCCCTTGCCCAGGTCGTAGGTCTCGTCGCAGTCCACGTTGAAAGTCGTGGAGGTGAAGGCGGGCAGCATGTCGGCGTACAGTTCATCCAGCAGCGTGTAGGTCTCCTCAAAGGCAGGGCTTAGCGTCCAGAGTAGGTCTGTCTCCGCCAGGTGCTGGTATTCTGGGATGATGAGCGTGTTGCGGGCGTGGCCGAAGGATTGCAGGTTGGGCATCAGTTCGACGTGGTGAGAGCGGCAGAAAGCGTCCAGTTCCAGGATGTCCTGGCTGCTGAGGGAGCCGCAGCCGGCCCCGATTTTGGGATGGTGAGGGAACTGGAAGGTGTGCTCGGTGTAGAGCTGCAGGACGTTGAGTTTGTAGAGGCTGAGTTCTGTGGCCAGTTGCTTGAGCGTGGCCAGCGTCGGGACTTTGCGACGGGAGATGTCGAGCATGAGGCCGCGATAGGGCAGCGTGGGCCAGTCGTGGATGGTCAGCGCTGGCAGGACTTGGCCGTGCTGCCGCACTAACTGGCGCAGGGTCTGGACGGCGTAGAAGAGGCCAGCGGGCGCGTCGGCGTAGAGAGTAATGCCGGCTGGGGCGACGGTCAGGGCGTAGGCTTGCGCGGCCACGGCCTCCGGCGCGCCTACGGCGACCGGATCCACGCCGAAGGCCGCCGCCTGCTCCTCGCCGCAGACGAGCAGGATGAGGTTTGTGGCGAGGTCGGAACGGGGCGAGGTGAAGGCTTTGACGATGGGCAGCGTCAAACAGGTGGCCCGGCACACCTCGTCCTGAAGTTGGCGGGCGGCGAAGAGGGCTTCGTCGCCGGCCTGGGCCGGGATGAGGACAAGGGTGTTGCCATCAAGAGAGAATGTGCCGTCGAGCAGTGAAAGTTCTTTGGGTTGGGGAAGTAAGTGCTCAGTCATTGCACCTCCTTAGAGAAATGAACAATGGTCAATGAACAATGACCAATTCTACCAATCTACCAATCTATTCTCTTGTCTCTTGTAGCGCGACCAGGCGAAAGAAGGAGACCGCCAGAACGATGGCCCCCAGGTTCAACAATGCGGCGACGAAAAACGGCAGCCCCGCAGCGACCTCCACCAGCGCCCCGCCGACCAGGGAACCGACCATCATGCCCACGTTCCACAGCAGGCTTAGCGTTCCCAACACGTGACCGCGTTCGACGACGACTGTCGTATCGGCGACCAAGCAGGGCATCAGCGTGGATAGCGACCACGCCGCGCAGGCCCCCAGGACGCCAAAGGTGTAGAAACTCCACAGGCGAGTGGCAAAACTTGCCAGGCCGGTGGCGGAGAAGACTAGCGCCCCGAACGCCACCAGGGTTGGCCACCGGCGTCCCCAGCGGTCGGCGGCCCGGCCGACCAGTATCTGGGCCAACGAGGCCATAATCTGGCTGATCGTGGCATAAAGGGCCACTGCGGTCTTGTTCCCAGCCGTGCGGTTTATCAGCAATGGAATCAGAACAGTCGCCATACCCCAGTAGCAGGTAGGCAGGAAGCGCAGGAGTCCCAGTATTGCCACCACCGGGCGACGGACGATGTCCCCGTAGCCGAACAGCGGCTTACTCCAGGTCGGTGTGTTCTCCTTAGAGCGGGTTTCCGTGCCTGCCCCAGGCTTTCCCCGCAGGCGCGGCAGGAGGGCTATCGCCCCCAGCGTCGTCGCCAGGGACACCGCCAGGAGAGCCAGCCCGAATGTCCCGAAACCCCGGCTGTCCAGAATGATCCCCGCACCCGGGCTGCTCAGTGCGCCGCCGATGGTGAAGCCCCAGCAGTAGAGAGCCGAGAGTACCCCCAGATACTCCGAACTGGCCGCGTCAATCAGGTAACTCTGCCCGCCCAGGGTGTGGAATCCCAACCCAAGGCCGCCGAGGGCCCAGAGCGAGGCAACCAGCCAGGGTGCACGAACCAGATAAGCCAGGCTGCTGAAGACAAAGCCGATCAATCCCAACACCAGCGTCCACTTGCGCCCCAGGGCATCACACAGCGTACCACCGACCACCGAGGCGACCATTCCCAAGAACTGTCCCATCGCGACGAAAGCAGAGACAAAGAGCGCCGCGTACCCTAACTGCTCCTCCACGTAGATGGGGAAAAACGACCTCTGCGGAGAGAGCGCGATCCCGCTCAGCAGTTGTACGATCAGCAACAACACAACAGGCCGGCCTCGGGTCTGGATTGATGCTGCCCAGCCTTTATCCTTTTTCACGGCCACAGGCCCATTCTTTACCTCAGCACGCCGGCGACAGGCACCATACGCTCGAAGTGCACTCCCGGCATCCCATAGCGCCCACCGGCCGGGGTGGTCAGGCCGCCCAGGTAGAAGAGTTGCGTGGAACCGCCGCCGTCCAGGTTGATCGCGTCCACAGCGCCAGCCTGGGCCAACAGGTCGGCCAATTCGGTCAGCGTCGCGCCGTGGCTATCCACACCAGGGATGTGCATGCCCCGCTCGGTGCCGGGCGCGGCGACGATGACCAGGTGGCCCGTGCGGTCCACGCCCAGCCCGATCCGCCCGGCGCGGGTGCGCTCCACATCGTCAGGGTAGTCGGTGGGGGCGATGCCGATGGGGACACACGACTCGCCCAGCGGCGTGGGCCAGAACTCCTCGGTGACGAGCGCAGCGGGCGATAAGACCACGTGCCCATTTTGCAGCAACAGCGGCCCGGCCTGAAGCGCCTGCACGATGCCCCGGTGCTCTTCCCGCACGAAGTGATAGGTCACGCGAGGGAGGCCCGTACCTGATGGAGAAATCAGGTTTTCAGGGAAAAATCTGGTTTCTTTCTTCCGTTTCGGAGCCCAGGAGAGCACCAGACCGTTCTGGGGTATCTCCAACCCACCGCCGACTTTCCGTCCGACGATGCGGGTGTCCACGACGGTGTATTCGATCTGGCCCGGCACTTCGGGCGTGTATCCCAGGGGACGGCCGCAGGTGGCGATGCCGAACGCGCGTGTGTAGACGGTGGCGGCAGCCCGGCCTGGCGCATTGGGGGCGAAAGGCAGACCCGGCACGTCGCTTCCCTCCGGCACGAGTCGCGTGCCTTCGGGGAGGGCAATGGACACGTCGGCCAGCGAGAAGTAGCCGGCCCGCCAGCGGCCGCCGGCCCGAGCGGTAGGGGCAAGGCTTGCCCTTGTCCTCCGGTAGAGCGTGCCCCGGCGGTAGAGGGGAGGGCGGCGGATAATGCCATCTTGCACGAGCAGGTTGTACGGCTCGCCCAGCGCCGAGTGGTGGCTGAGGTAATCGTCGTGCTCCAGCAGGAAGAAGGCGGTGTTGAAGGCCAGGCGGGGCCGTTCGCGCCACACGAACTCGCGTATGAAGCCGAGCCGGTCAACTGGCACCAGGTTTTCTCGGACTGGGAAGTTCGCAAAGTCCAGGCGATCCAGCGATGTTGACGGTGTGGGCTGGTTTTCGCTGCCCCCCCCACGCAGCGGGGAGCCTGGGGCGCGTGCGGTGAGGTTGTCGGTGCCAGCCTCCAGGTGCAGCCGTCCCTCCCGTGTGAGCAGCGCCAGCACGGCCTGTGCCCGCTCCCGCCAGGCTGTCTCGTGCGGCGGGACGGCGGACTGCCATGCACCCCGTTCGTACCGCAGGTGACCCCGCGCCAGCAACGTGCGCAGCGTGTCGGTGATGAACGAGTTGGCGCTGAATAGTGACTCACCGGCCTCCGTGTGGAGGTCCAGGCCGGGGAAGACTTCCGACGCGGGCCGGTCCTGCTCCAACCGGGCGAAGACAACGATGTACGGGTCGGGCTCACCCCGTGCCAACGCCTTGACGTAGCGCAGGAAGGCGGCCTCCTTCAATTTGACCGCCCGGTCACGCTGGTCAATAGCGACGAAGGCGAAGCCATCCGGTGGAAAGTGGAGGCAGGTGACGTCAGAGAATGCGCCGTCGTCCCAGTGGAGACGGGTCTGGGTGTGTTCGATGCCCTTCTCCTCGCAGGGGGGGCTGGGGGGGGTAAGGCTCCCCCCCTCGCAGGGGGGGCTGGGGGGGGTAAGGCGATTCATACCTCAGCCTGAACGAATTGCTTGAGCCATCGGATCAACTCGTGGGCCTTCTCCAGGGAATCCGCCTCGGCGAAAAGGCGCAACACCGGTTCGGTCCCGGAGAAGCGCAGCAGCGCCCAGTTGTCGTGCTCCAGGATGAATTTCGTGCCGTCCAGGTAGGAGACGCGCACCACCGGGTAGGGGCCGATGTGATCGGTGGTGACCTCTCGCAGCCGTCGGGGGATGACGATGCGCATCTCCGGCGTGGCCGGGATGTTCCCTTCGACGGCGTAGAGGCGGCCGGTGATGTCGTAGACCCGCTCCCGCAGTTGGGAGATTCTCTGGTTCGTGCGGGCCAGCATCTCCACGACCAGTGCTGCTGCAAAGATACCATCCTTGCCCAGAATGTGGCCCCGGATCGTGAGACCGCCGCTCGACTCGCCCCCCAGCAGCGCGTTGTGCTCGACCATCGCGGCGGAGACGTGCTTGAAGCCGACCGGCACCTCGTAGCAAGTCTCGCCAAAGTGGGCCGCCAGCCGGTCCAGCAGGTGAGTAGTGGCGATATTGCGCACCACGCCGCCTCGTTCGCCGCGTATCTCATGGAGATACCAGTACAGCAGGAGCAGGATGTCGTTCACCGTGATGTACTCGCCCTGCTCGTCCACGATGGCGATGCGGTCGGCATCTCCGTCGGTGGCCAGGCCCAGGTCGTAGCCGTCGTCCCGGATGTGGGTGATCAACAGGCGCAGGGCGTCCAGGTTGGGGGCTGGAGAGCGCCCGCCGAAGAGGGGGTTGCGCCGCTCGTGGATGAACGTCACCCGGCAGCGTGCCTCGGTGAGAATCGTGCCCAGCGTGAGTTGCCCCACGCCGTACATCGGATCCACGATGACTTTCAGGCCGGCACTGCGGACGGCTGCCAGGTCGACGAGCGACTCCACGGCATCCACGTACTCGTTGGTAAAGTCCTGCCGCCGGACGATGCCCGCTTCCAGGGCCAGGTCCAGGTCAATCTTCACCACATCGTCTGGCGTCATGGCGTTGGTCTCCGCCTCAATCTGGCGCATCTCCTCGTCGAGCAGGAGCGAGCCATCGCCATGAAAGATCTTGAGACCGTTCCAGTCTGGCGGATTGTGGCTGGCGGTGAAAGCCAGGCCGTAGGCCGTGCCCTGGGTCGCCGTGGCGTAGGTGATGAGAGGCGTGGGCGCGTCCTCGGGGAGAAGCAGCGTGGAGATGTTGTTGCCGGCAAAGACCTCGGCGGCTGCCTCGGCGGCCCGGTCGGAGAGGAAGCGACGGTCGAAGCCAATCACCACACCTCGCTTTTCCTGGCCCTGGCGGGTGACCTCGTTGGCCAGTGCCTGGGTCAGCCGCCGGACATTGTGCAGAGTGAAGCCCTCGCCGATAATCGCCCGCCAGCCGCCGGTGCCAAAGGTGATCAGGTTCTGTTCCTCGCGGCGGCGGGGACGGTAGAGCCGTTTCTGCAAGATAAACTCGGCCTGGGCCAGGTCGTCGTGGGTGTTAATGCCCAGAACCTCGTCCTGGTCGTAGATCTGGTAACTTTCCACTCGCAGGCCAGAGCGGATGAGCTGGTGAGCGCAGTCGGTGAGCCGGTACTCGCCATCCAAGGGGGAAGGAGGCAGCGTTTCCAGAGCAGGAAAGATGGCCTCGGCGCGGACGACGTAAGCGCCCACGTTCAGTTCGCGGATCTCGCGCACCTCCGGCGAGGCCTCGGTCTCCTCGATGATGTCTATGATCCGGCCAGCGGCGTCGCGGATGATGCGTCCGTAGGGAAGAAGGCGATCTACCACAGCGGTGAGCAGCGTCAGGTGGGCATGACGCAGGCGGTGGCGGTTGAGCAATCCCCGGATGGAGGCCGGGCGGAAGAGGGGGGTATCGCCGTAGAGGATGAGCAGGTCGCCGTGGAAATCCTTGAGGAGTGGATAGAGTTGCAAAACGGCGTGACCGGTGCCAAGTTGCTCCTCCTGGACGACGTAGCGGTAGGGGCAAGGCTTGCCCTCGCCTCTTCCTCCTAAGTGTGCCTGTACCTCCTCTCGCTGGTAACCCACGACGATATAGATGTCGTCGGGCGACACGAGTTGCAACCCATTCTGGACGACGTAATCAATGATTTTTCGGTCGCCCAGGGTTTGGAGCACCATCGGCTCGGCATCGGCGGTAATAGCCTCCTTGCCGGCAGCCAGGATGATGGCTTTCAGTTTCGGATTCGGGGCGGATTCAGGATTTGACATGAGTAAACTCCTCAGCCACTGACTTCCAGGCGAACACCCTCCGGCACGATGTGGAATGGCATCAGCGTGGCCCCGGCGTTCACCAGGGCCTCCCTCACGGCGGGCACGTTTTCCGGCTCGGCGTAGGTGATCATGCAGCCGCCGCCACCCGCACCACAGAGTTTGCTGGCGCGGGCACCTTTGGCCTCGGCGGCGGCGATTAAGTGCTCAATCTCTGGCGTGGTGACCCCCTCGGCCAGGGTTTTGCGGTTCTCCCACTCCGCAGCCAGCAGGTGGGCGAACTCGTCCAGGTCGCCAGCGGCCAGGGCCCGGCGCATAGCCAGGGCCACCGCCTTGATGCGCCGCATGTGGGCCACAGTGTCGCCTTCCTTCTCAATGTATCTTCTCAGCATGGCCCAGTTGGTAGCGCCGGAGAAGCGGCTGATGTTGGTAAAGGTGAGAATCAGCCGCTCGTCGAGCCGGACGACCAGATCACTGCCCTCATCCAGTCGCTCCAGGTGGTGTCCGTCCACGTCGAACCAGATGCTGCAAACGCCGCCGAACAGAGGCGGGAAGTAGTCCTGCTTGCCGGTCGGGATGCCGATGACCTGTGCTTCGATGTTGGCTCCCAGGTCAATGATCCGATCTTTGCTCAGGCCTAAGTTCTCGATCTCGTTCAGCGCGCTGGAGAGGGCCATGAGCAACGCTGACGATGCCCCCAACCCGGAGCCGCGTGGTGCTTCGCTGCGCAGGGTGACGTTCAGGCCTCGGCGAGGCTTGTAGAAGCGAAGCGCTTTTCTCACCAGGTCGAGGCCACTGTCCATCCGACTCTGCATCTCGTCCAAGTCAGTGAAGGTCTCCTCCGCGCCGGTGTCTTCGGAGCGGATGTGAATCCGGGCATCGGGACGCTCTTCCACGGTCACGTGACCGTAGACGCTGATCGCGGCGTTGACGGTCAGCCCGCCGTCCTCAAAGAGGTAGAGCGGGTACACGTCAAGCGTGCCGCCAGCCAGGTCTATGCGGGTGGGGACGATGGCGGAGACTCTCATAGGGTCACCTCCATTTGGGTTTCCAGGTCGCATCCGGATCCAGTGGGTACATAGGACGATTCACTCGACGAAATTCCATTTGCGTCACATCGCAATTGGTTGCGCCAGGGCTAAACGCAAGGATAGAGCGCTCACTGATCGCCTGGAAAGGAGCGGTGAGGTAGCCTCTCTTGAGCACGACGATACGATAGTCCAACGGCTCGAGGCCCAGGCTGCGGAGTTGGACCGGATCAACAAAGCTGAGCCGAGTTGACGACAGAATAACATCCACTCCATCAATGTTCAACACAGCGATGGGCCCGCTCCTGGCCCGCATCGGCGGCCTGCGGATGCCCCCCTGGTAGTAGTAGCCATCGGTCAGCAGACGCACTCTCCCGGTGACCTCCAGCGGTGTGCCATGCCGTTTGTCCAATTTTCCACCGATAGAAAGCGTCACTTCCTGACCCACGCCGGCGGCTGCACAAGCCTGCACCGCTTCAACATCCCGGATCCCGGCAACTAAGACACCAGTGGCTTCTTCGGTTAGCAGTTTTTCCAGAACCACGGGAACATCCGTCGTGCCACCAGCACCGGGATTATCGCCCGAGTCGGAGAGAAACACGGTGGACTCTTCTGCTGCCATAGCCTTCTCTATCGCTTCCTCCACCGAATAGGCCTCAGCGCTCACGCCGAACTCTGTCCGCCGTTCCCAGAAGGCGGCGGCCAGACGGTTCGCCTCTGCCTGAGCCAGTTCGGTATTGCCTCTGGTGATCACCACAGCGGCGACACCGATGTCCGGGACATCTGCCCAGCAATGGCCGTTCGCCAAAGAGGCAGAAAGCACGTCAGGATGCTGTTCTGTCTCTTCCACCATCTTCATCATCGTCGCCATCGGATTGAGCGACGTCTGTGCCATCTCGCCGGGGAGGAGGAAAGGGATCTTGGCAAAGCCCATCTTGGGTCGGATGCCTTCTTCCAGGATTTGCAGGAGTATCTGAGCCGCTCGTACACCCGTTTCAAACGTGTCTATGTGCGGAGCGGTATGATAGGCCACCATCGCATCCACGTTTTCTACCATCTCGGCAACGATATTAGCATGCATGTCCAAGGCGATGGTAATGGGTACGCCATTTTCTACCATTGGGCCAAGTTTCGCTCTCAAATCCCTGAGCAGATCGTTTTCACAGTAATCCAATCCCTGCGCTCTCATTGCACCATGAAGGAACAGGCAGACACCGTCAACATCGTGGGCTTCTTGAAGCACGGCCTGTTTGAACTTCTCGTAAACACGTCGCTCCACCACACCGCCAGGCATCGCGCCGGCCGCTACGGTTGGAACCAACTCGACGTCGTGAGCTTGCAATGTCGTGACAATACCTTCAAGAGAACCATGGTGCAATGGTCTATTGAGGATATCGGAACCGTAAAGAACATAAAAGTCCTCCAGAGTGGTGAGAAATGGCGTAAAGGTATTGGACTCGTGTCCAACAGCGCCGATTAAAACCTTCATTTGCCTATTCCTTGCTACCTCGCGACAAGGCGTACAAACTCCCTGATCCGACCGGGATCAGTCACCGTGAGCGAGAATTCGGACGGTCTCAACTCGCCCCCCATGAAGCACCGCGTGTGGCGGTACTTCATGCGGCTTTCGATGCTCACTGGGGCAGCAACGTGTACCTCTTTGGCACCGCTCTTTCCAAGGAAGAGGTTGTCATATCTGTGACCTTTACACACATGCCTCAACCACCAGTCGTAACAGGCCGGTGTCGTTTTCTTCCTGCTCCTGCCACAGTCCCGGACTTTGCACCACCACCAGGTCGAGACTGGGACAGACCCAGATGTGTTGGCTGTCCGCACCTGAGGCGGCGTAAGAATCTCGTGGCAGGCTGGGCCAGAGCTGGCCGTAGTCGTTGGTCCAGAAAGCATAGCCATACTTCCACTGCTCTCGCGGGCAGTTGGCGCGGATGTCGGGCGCAGTCTGTGTGGCCTCGCGCAACCATGCCTCCGGGACGAGTTGCTTGTCCTCCCAACGGCCCCAGTTGTACCACAACCAGCCCAAACGGGCCATGTCGAGCGCACTGGCCTGGACGCCGTCGTAGTAGCCAAAGATGTGGATGCGTGCTTTGGGGTGCAGGTCAAAGTTCATTTGGTAATAGCCCCAGTTCGCACCGATGGGGATGCGCAGCTTTTCGTCAACCAGTTGCTTGAAGCCTGGCGAGCCTTCAGGGTCACGGACGTCATAGAGGCCATAGATCTTGGCGATGGCGTGAGTAAGGATGTTCATGCCGTAGGTCTGATAGTGGAAGACCTTGCCTGGTTCCTCGCCAGGCTTCATGTAGCCGGAGGTGTTGGAGATGAGTTGGCGGAAGGTAATAGCGCGGTCCTTTTCAAAGGCGCAGCGCCCTGATTTTGGCCCTTCGCCTTCCGGCACGTCCATCGCTTCGGGATAATAGTCAACAACCTTGGCGTCGGCTGATGGGATTTTACCCTCCTTGATGGCGATGCCCAGGATACAGGAAAATATGGACTTGGCTGCGGAGGCCAACCGGAGTTGCTCGTCACGACCGACGCCGTGGTTCCACTCGGCGACGAGTCGCCCACCGCGGACGATGACGACGCGGTAGTGCCCGTCGCCGACGTGATCGTCAAGCCAGTGTTTGGCGCCGTCAAGTTTTTCGGGGGCTAACCTGGCCTCCGTGGGCGATGTACGCGCCCATTCGACACCAGGATGTATCGTTGCTCTCATTGAACGTCTCGTGTTGGAGTCCTCCTGGTTCCCGCTGTAGAAAACGCCGTGACCTTGATATCCTCCCTGGTCGCGCCTCCTCCCGGCAAGCCGGGACGTCCCGGCGGCTTACGCCTCTTTGAACGTCGTCACGTCCACCGGCCGGCCGGTGCGTAGCGACTCGATGGCGGCCAATGCGATGCGCACCGCTTCCAGGCCGTCTCGCGGCGAGACCAGAAAGTCATCGCCCGATTCCAGGCCGGCCAGAAAGTGGGCGATTTCCCGGTAGTAGGGATCGTCGGTCGGGTGCATAGGGCTTTCCGGCACCGGGACGCCAGCAGCCAGCGTGGTCTCTTCCTGCTTCAGTGTCACGCTGAGAGGCAGTGTATCCAGGCTGTCCACCTCCAGCAACCCCTCGTCGCCAGCGATTTCCAGGCGCGTCCGAAAGTTGCCGGGCGGGTAGGCCCAACTGCCTTCCAGGTGGCCGATGGCGCCGTTCTGGAAGCGCACCGTGAGCAGCACGTGATCGGCGTCCCGCACGTCGCTGAAGGTCAGCCCCCGGGCGAAGACGCGCGCCACGTCGCTGAAGCACCAGCGGGCGTAGTCAATGTCGTGGATGAGCATGTCCATAATCACGCCGCCGCCCTGCTCGAAATCGGTGTACCAGTTCCGCGTACCAGGGGCGGGGAAATTGCCGCCACGCACGGTGCGGATCACGCCTGGTCGCCCCAGTTGACCACTATCAAGCACCTCTTTGGCGCGGGCATATTCAGGAAAGAAGCGCACCACGTGGGCCACGAAGAGCCGCACGCCGGCCGTTTCGCAGGCAGCGACCATTTCCTCGGCGTCGCACAGGTGGCGGGCCATCGGCTTCTCGCAGATGACGTCTTTGCCCACGGCGGCGGCGGCCAGCACCAGGTCTTTGTGGGCCGGCGGCGGTGCGCATACGTCCACCACGTCCACCTCGGCCAGCAACAGTTCCAGGCTGGGGAAGGCGCGTCCCCCATAGCGCTGAGCGGCGGCCTGTGCCCGCTCCGGCGTGCGGGTGCAGAAGCCGGCCAGTTCGACGGGGAGTTGTGCCCACCGCTCGGCGTGCATTCCCCCTGTCAGGCCTGCGCCGATGATACCTACCCGTCTCATGCTCCCCCTCCTACCCCCCCTCTCCCCCCCTCCAGGGAGGGGCAGGGGAGGGGGAGCGACACTGGCTCGCCCTGTTCGGCGGAACGGTAGGCGGCCAGGGCCACTTCCAGCGCTTTCAGGCCGTCGTAGCCAGTGATGAACGGCTCCCGGCCCGTAACGATCATGTCCACGAAATCCTGGATCAGGCCCAGGTCGGCGTTGCTGCCCCAATGAACCCATTGGGCCTTGCCAGCCCGGTCGCTACAGACGACCAGGTTCTGGCTGAAGGCGTCCACGCGGACGATGCCTCGCTCGCCCAGCACCTCCAGTTTCACGTCGCCCCAGGTGGGATAACTCCTGGGCCGCGACCAACTGGCGTCCAGCGTGCCGTAAGCGCCGGTGGCCAGGCTGAAAGAGAGGATGCCGGCGTCGTCTATACCCAGGTCGGGATGGAGCAGGCTGTACCCCACTTCGGCATAGACCTCGGTGACCTCAGTGTTCCAGAACCAGCGCAGCAGGTCAATCACGTGGACGGTGTGATCCATGACCGCCCCGCCGCCGGCCAGGCCCTTGTCCACGAACCAGCCGCCCGGCATCTGACCGTGGTTGGTGGTCTTGACGCTGTAGATGCGGCCCAGCGTGCCCTCGTCAAGGATCGCCTTCAGCCGTTGCACCGGCGGGGAGAAGCGTACCGGGAAGGCAATCTGGAGCCTGGTGCCATGAGCGGCGCAGACGTCTATCATCGCCTGGGCGTCGGCCAGGGTCGTGGCGATGGGCTTCTCGCACAGGATGTGATGGGTATATGGAGTGGCCAGTTCAGTGAGGGGACGGTGTTTACCGTTTTCGGCGCAGATGATCACGCCGTCCAGCCCCTCGTCCAGCAGCGGTTCAGCGCTGGCAAAGAAACGTGTGCCGAACCGGTCGGTCGCCTCCTGCCCCCGCGCCGGGTCGTCGTCGGTGATGCCGACGAGTTCCACGCCGGGTATCTGCTTCAGGCAGGCGGCGTAACTATAGGCGTGCATATGGGCAAAACTCAACATTCCGATTTTAGTGGTCATATCACACCCTCCTCGAACTCGTCCAGGTATATCGGCCGGCCAGTGCGGATGGACTCGATGGCCGCCAACGAGATTTTGACCGCTTCCAGGCCGTCCTGGGGCGAAACCAGGAACTTGTCTACCGGGCTGCTCTCCAGGCAGTTCAGAAAATGCTCCAGTTCCAGAAAGTATGGGTCGTCGCGGGGGGCCAGGGGGCTGTGGGGCTGCGGGATGGACGGTGCCTGCGGCGACGCTTCCGATTTCAGCGTCACCGTCAGCGGTGCTGGTGCCAGGTTGTCGAATTCGATCAGGCCCTGGTCGCCAGCGATCTCGAACGAGGTACGGAAAGGGCCCGGTGGGTAAGCCCAACTCCCCTCGACGTGGCCGATGCCTCCACTCCTAAAGCGCAGGGTAATGAGTGCATGGTCGCAGGACTGGATACCAGCGAAGGTGAGGCCACGGGCGAAGACCCGTTCCACGTCGCCGAAGCACCAGCGGGCGAAGTCAAGGTCGTGGATGCTGACGTCCATGATCACGCCGCCACTCTGCTTAAAGTCGGCGAACCAGGAGCGACGGCTGGTGGCGCGGTCAGAGACCGGCCACAGCGGGGGGCTGCCGCCACGGACGGTACGGATGACGCCGGGGCGGCCCAGCGCGCCGCTATCCAGAATGGCTTTCGCATGGGCGAACTGGCGGAAGAAGCGCACCACATGGGCCACGAACAGCCGCACACCGGTCACCTGGCAGGCCGCGACCATGTCCCGGGCGTCACACAGGTGGCGGGCCAGCGGTTTTTCGCAGACGATGTCTTTGCCCGCAGCGGCGGCGGCCAGGACGGGGGTCTTGTGATGAGGCGTGGGCGTGCAGACGTCCACCACATCCACGGCGGCCAGCAGGTCGTCCAGGCTGTCAAAAGCGCGCCCGCCGAATTCCCCTATGGCTTTGGCCGCCACCTCAGACGATACGTCGTAAAAGCCGGCCAGTTCGACGGGCAGATGTCTCCACCGCGCGGCGTGCCATGTGCCGATCAGCCCGGCGCCGACGATGCCCACACGTTTCATCAAGGTTCCCTTTCGTCCGCCGGCCCCCCGAAACGCTCTGGCCGGTGGAGATTCGCTTCCACGCCGCCGAAACAAGTTTCGGCATCCATATTCCCCAATTTATCGAGAAGATGCCCTCTTCCGTCCCCCGATTTCGGGAGGGAGAAGATGGGGGACGAGAGAGGCCGGCAGGCGGCCGGGCCGCCTGCCGGCGCATATGCTAACTACTGGTCACACTAACCGACCAACCGACCAACCGACTACCCGACCAACCGACTACTGGTTGCACGGGTAGAGCGTGCCGTCCAGAATCAGCATCACGGTGAAGGAGTCCATGTAGGGGCTGTTGACGTAGATGGGGTCGTCGTCGGGCGGCCAGCCGCAGGTGTGCAGACCGTCCATGACCGGGTTGTTGCCGTAGCGCTCCCACAGCGGGACTTGGGGCAACAGCTCGTTGTAAGCCTTGGCGGTCTCGGCAACCATGGCCTTTTGGGCTTCCAGGTCCAGGCCAACAGTCATGTTGTCAATGTTGGTCTCAAACTCGAACTCGCCGCAGCAATCGGTGGTTTGCACCGTTTCAAAGCTCATGCCTGGGCCTTGAACCGCCTGCTCCGCCATGGCTGGGCCTTTGACTGCCTCCTGGTTGTAGCTATACAGTGCCGTGACGAAGGAGAAATGCGGGTGCGGGTTGCCAGAGCCCCAGTCGCGGATGGCCAGTTCGAAGTTGCCCTGGCGGACCTCGGTGGGGTGCTGGCGGAACTCGATGCCCCGGAAGGTGGTGGCGATGCCGAACTCGGTCAACTGCTCGGCCAGGTTCTCGGCCGCCGCCGACCAGTCGGCGTACTCGGCCGGGGCGGTCAGTTCGTACTCCATGCGCACGCCGGTGTCGGTCACCCACACGCCGTCGTCCCCCTTGGTGAAGCCCAGCCCTTCCAGGATGCTGGCCGCCTTGTCGGGGTCGTAGTCGTAGGTGTTGAAGACGCCGGGATCATCCACCCACAGCGGCACCATGTTGTCGCTGAAGCCGGCCATGTAGATCACGGCCTTGCCCGATTCACCCAGCGATACGATGCCGTTCTCGTCGCGGTCAACGGCGTAGGCGATGGCTTGGCGCACCTCCTTGACATTGAAGGGGTATATGGTGTGGTTGAAGTAGAGTGCCGGGCCGGAGTAGATGGGCGGGCGGAGGATACGCACGCCGGAGTCAACAAACGCCTTCTCGGTTGCCGGCGGAAAGCCGTGGGTAGCGTAGTCCACCTGCTGGGCCAGGACGACCGGGGTGATGGTGGGCGTCTCGCCGTTGTAGGAATAGACCAGGTCGAAGTTGACCGTGCCGGCCAGCCAGGAAGACTCGTTCTTGACCAAGGTCAGGCGGGCCTCGTTGATGCTGGCGACGTCAATGTTGTACGGGCCGGTGGCGTTGTAACCGTCGGGCCGGTACTCGTTGAACTCCATGAGTAACTCGTTCCACTCGTCGGAATCCTCGTCCAGCCCCTGGTCAACCAGCGCCTGGAGTTTGTCGGCCCACTCGCCGAAGGTGGCGCGGTCCACGATGTACTCGTTGCGGATGACGTAGCGCTCGACGACGGTGGAGGGCTCGGCCATGTGGAAGACGATGGTGTGGTCATCCACGATCTCCATCCTGTCCAGGAAGCGCCAGACAGTGCCCTTCATCAGGCGACGGCACATGAAGGTGACCCACACGTCCTCAGCGGTGAAGTCGTCGCCGTTAGACCACTTGACCCCCTCGCGCAGGTTGACGGTCAGCGTGGCCGCGTCAGGGTCAACCTCCCAGTCGGTCGCCAGCAGAGGCATCCAGGAGCCGTCGGCCCAGTAATACATGGCCAACGGCGGGTGGAAGAGGGCGCGGTAGATGCCGATGACGATGGCGTTGGTGACGAACGGGTTAAAGTGACCCACCGGAGGCACCGGGTACGGATAGGCGGCCGCGAAGACGCCGGGGCCGGTGGGCACGGCGGTAACCTCCACCTCGACCGGCACCTCTACCTCGACCGGCACCTCTACCTCGACCGGTACTTCTACGGTCACCTCGACCGGCACTTTCACCTCGACCTTCTCAGGCGTGGGTGCCGCACAACTGACTGCGAACGAGATGACCAGTACGGCGCTCAGAACGATCCAGAGCCAATGTCGCTTGTTCATTTATCCTCCTCCTTTGAGATATGAGTAGGGCGGGTTTCCATACTCGCCCAGACTCTGTGGGCTTGTGACAGTCGAACGGTTCAGCAAAGATTCATACGCACCTCCTTTCGCAATCCTGGGGCACCGGCCTGAAGAGGCGGTGCTGGGTCTCGTCGAACCCAGCGCCGCCTGTTCTACGGCGGCGCGGCCCGTCGAGGCCGCTGGGCACCGGCCCGAAGAGCCGATGCTGGGAGCCCCACCCCGAGTCGCCACAGGGTGTCTTCCAACGTCGTCCATCTACGGAAGCATGGTTTTCAGTGTAAGGGCAAGGCTTGCCCTTGCCCAGTGCGCAGTCTTCAGCGCGAGAATCGCCGCACGATCAGGACAATGAGCGCGATAAAGACCAGCCCAATCAGCAGCGTGACCACTGCGACCACGAACTCGGCGCTACCCGGTTTCAGAAAGAGCATCAGCACTGCCGACACCAGCGTGATGTAGAAGGCGATTCTGAAAATCAACCGGCCCAGTTGGGGGCTGATCATCGTTGCCCTTCTGCCTCCCGCACGGCGCTGTGACAGGCCACGTATCGTCCATCGCCCACCGGCGTCAGCACGGGCCGCTCCACGTCGCATAGCCCCTCCTCGAACAAGGGGCAGCGGGGGTGAAAACGGCAGCCAGATGGCAGGTCCAGCAGACTGGGGATGTCCTGGCTGCGGAGCCTGACGCGTTCCTTATGCCGCGTCAGCACCGGGTCGGCCTCTGGGATGGCCGCCAGTAACGCCTTGCTGTAGGGATGCAGCGGGTCGTTGACCAGTTGTGGCGTGGAGGCGATTTCGACCAGACTGCCGACGTACATCACCGCGATGCGCCCTCCCCAGGCGAAGAACTTGGCCACCGCCAGGTCATGGGTGATGAATAGGAAAGTGACACTTAACTCTTCCTTCAAGCGTGTGAGCAGGTTCAGCAGACCAACGCGGATGGAGACGTCCACCATCGAGACCGCCTCGTCGGCGACGATGAAGGAGGGATTAACGGTGATAGCGCGGGCCACCGACACCCGCTGGCGCTGGCCGCCGCTCAACTGGTGGGGATACTTGGTCAAGAAATCTTTCACCGGCGTCATATCTACGATCCTGAGCAGTTCGGTTACGCGCTCTTGCGCCTGCCTCCGGTTGGCGGCGTAACCGTGGCGCAGCAGAGGGGCGCTCAAAACCTTGTAGACGGTGTGAGAGGGATTCAGCGAGGCATAGGGGTCCTGGTGGATGATCTGCACCCCCAGTCGGTAGTCTTTGAAGCCGTCCTTGTCTTGCTCCCAGATGTCCCGCCCCTGGTACAGCACCTGCCCGGCCGAGGGCTTGAGCAAGCCGGCGATCACTTTCCCGGTGGTCGTCTTGCCGCAGCCGCTCTCGCCCACCAGACAGAGAACTTCCCCCTCGCGGATGCCCAGCGACACGTCCTCCACCGCCGTCACCTTCTCGCGGCGAGAGCCAAAGGTTCGCGTCAGGTGGCACGTTTCAATCAGATACTCTGCCATCACGCCTTTCCTGTCTGGCGGTGCGCCCCGCACTGGCCTGAAGAGCCGGTGCTGGAAGTCCCACGCTGGTGATTGTGTCGCTCCCACATAGCGTCGGCGTCCTGCCGGACTTGATCCGAGTGGAAGCAAGCCACGGCGTGGTCCTCCCCGTAGTAGGGCGTAAGTGTTGGCTCCTCTTCCCGGCACCGATCTGTGGCATAAGGACAGCGGAGGTGAAACTTGCAGCCAGAAGGCAGGTCAACCAGGTCGGGCGGCGAGCCAGGGATTGAGATCAGGTCTTCGAATTCGCCAGTCACAGTGGGCACGGCCCTGATCAGGCCCAGGGTGTAGGGATGCGCCGGGCGGTAAAAGATGTCATTGACTGGGCCAAGCTCCACGATGGCACCGGCGTACATCGTCGCCACCCGGTCGGCCAGTTCCGCGGCTATCGAAAGGTCGTGCGAGATGACGATCATCGAGAAGCCAAGTTCTTGCTTGAGCCGACGCAACAATTCGATAATCGTGCGTTGGGTCAGGATGTCCAGCGCCGTCGTGGGCTCGTCCAGGATGATGACCTGAGGGTCCAGCAGCAGGCTCATCGCCAGCAGGACGCGCTGACGCATGCCACCGCTCAGTTCGTGCGGATATGCGTCAATGACGCGCCCGGGGTCGAGTTGGACGTGACGCAGCAAGTCCAGGGCGCGTTGGCGCGCCTCATCTTTGGACATGCCGCCGTGGGCCTTGACGGTGTCGTACATCTGGTCCCAGATGTGCAGCACCGGGTTGAAGGCGTTGAGCGCTGACTGGAAGACCATCGCACACTCGCTCCAGCGGAAGTAACGCATTTCTCTTTCACCAAGAGTGAGCACGTCAAACCCCTGACTGCCACGACAGTATATGATCTGGCCCTGGCGAATGGTGGCCGCTTTGACCAGCAATCGGATCAACGCCAACCCGAACGTCGTCTTGCCACAGCCACTCTCGCCAATCAGAGACAGGCTTTCTCCCTTGCGCAGGTCGAGATTCACACCGCGCACGGCTTTCACCGCGCCCCGCTCGATCTGATATTCCACCCATAGGTCCCGAACTGATAGGGGGACGTCTATGTCCTTCGTGTCCTCACCAACACTCCAGTCCAGGCAGGATTCGGTATCACTCTTCATTGTTCATTGTTCATTGTTCATTGTTCATTGGACCATTACCCGGTTCGCAGTCGTGGATTGAACACTTCTTCCAACGAACGGCTCATCCAGACGATGGATAACTGGAACAAGGCGATGGCCGTGACCGGTGCCATGATGAAATAGATGCTGTCACGGAAGAAGATCGCCCCCTGGGTCCAGGCCAGGTTGATCATCACCCCCCAGTTACGGGTCAGGGGCACCAGACCCAAAAAGACCAGGCCCACTTGAGCGTAGATAGCCGCCGTCATAGCGAAGGTGAAACTGATAGCGATGTAACTCATCATATTCGGCAGCACCTCTGAAAAGATGATGTGCCGCAACCCCAGGTCCAGCGCCACGGCGGCCTCCACGTAGTCCCGCTCCTTCAGCGAGAACACCTGGGCGCGGATGGCACGATATAGACCAGCCCAAGAGAGCACAGATAGTAGCAAAGCCAGTGTCACCACACTGTTGAGTTGTATCAGAGTAGCCAGAACTGCCAGAAGGGGAAAACGCGGGATGGTCAGCCAGACGTCGGCCAGCGTGGTGAGAAAAGAATCAAAACCGCCGCCGATGATGGCACTCAACGATCCCAGAGTGATGCCGATGAGGGTCGAGATCACGCCGGTGAGGAGGGCCATCTGCAGGATGTCAGCACCGCCGTGGACGATCTGCGCCCAGATGTCCTTCCCCTGACTGTCGGTGCCCAGAGGGTGCTCCCGCGAGGGGGGCTCATAGATGGAGGTGAGATCAGCGCCCAGTTCTTCCGTAACAAATCTTGGCCCCACGGTCGTCAGCAAGACGAAGCCGATGAACATCAAGAAGCCCAGGAAGCCGATCTTGTTGCGGCTCATGTTCTTCAGGAATATGCCGCATCCCCGGAGGAGACCCCCGATCCAGCTGAAGGCGGCTTGCGCGTCGTGTACGGCTGCCTCTGCCATGCCTATTCACCTCCAGAGACGCGAACGCGGGGATCCAGCCAGCCGTAGACGAAGTCTGCCAACAGGTTAGAGAGAACGACCGAGGTGGTGATTATCAAAAAGATGCCTTGCATCAGCGGATAGTCGCGGGTGTTGAGGGCCTCCAGGAGGCGAAAGCCGATACCCTGATAGACGAATATATTTTCGATCAGGATCGAACCCCCAACGATAAAGCCGATGTTGATGGCCAGTTGGGTGATGAGAGGAAGCATGGCGTTGCGGCCCACGTAAGCGGTGGTGATACGCGTTTCCGAGAGGCCACGCGCCCGGGCCACGGTGACGTAGTCCTCCCCCAGCGTGCTCATCGTGCTGCTCTTCATAGAAAGAATCCAGATTCCGATGGTGGCGAGTACGTAGGTGGCGATAGGCAGAGCGGCGTGGAAGGATATGTCGCTAATAAACTCCAGGGTGAAGCCGGGCTGAACGCCGGGCGACCTTGAACCGCGCATTTGGTGGATCGGGACCAGTCCCCAATAGACGCCCAGGTAGACGAGAAGCACAATGCCGATGATGTAACTGGGTATCGAACTCAACGTCGAGGCAACGCCGGATAGAAGCGGCTCCCAGAACGATTCCCGTTTGTAGGCCATCAGCATACCCAGCGTGACGCCCAGGGTGAAACTGACCAGCAGGCCAATGCCCACGCTGAAGATTGTCCAGGGGAGAAAAGTGACGATAATGCTCATCACAGGGGTTCCCGGCGAGCGCAAGGAGGTGCCCAGATTTCCATGGAGCAACTGGCCCACATAGTCAAAATACTGTTCGTGCAGGGGCGCGTCCAGGTCAATGGCGAAGAGAGAGGCAGCAATGTCCCTGGCCTCGTCGTAACTCATACCGTAGTA
This sequence comes from uncultured Anaerolineales bacterium, assembly GCA_964653285.1. Lineage (GTDB taxonomy): Bacteria > Chloroflexota > Anaerolineae > B4-G1 > B4-G1 > CAZZEX01. The sequence goes on along the minus strand of CAZZEX010000008.1, from coordinate 33,676 downwards.
CATGATAAGTTCGTTGATGTATACCTCGACGGGGTTGGACGGCATCAGGCGGACGAGAAAGAAGATCAGGCTGGTCACAAACCAGATGGTGAAGAGCGCCTTGGCCAGCCTCCTCACCAGGAAGTTTGAGGTGATGCGTTTGATCCAATACACAATGGGCGGTCGCTTTGGGGCAGCCTTGGTGGCAAGCGTTGTACTGCTCAATAATCACTTCCCTTTCATATAGGGTATCAGGTCGATCCTTCTCGCTCTCATTGCCTTGCTACGCCCTCTTGAGGGAATTGTGCACAAGCGAGACGTAGGATCAGATGACCCCTAATTCGCCTTTCAGCACCTGGGCCGCTGCGCCCAGGATGTTCACGTCCGTACCGAGGCTGGCTGGAAGAATCTCTATCTCTTGCGCCAGAATCGTCAACGTGTGCTCGCCGACGGTGCGCCGGAGGCTGTCAAACAATGCATCTCCCAACTCCGACACACTGCCCCCGATGACGACCCGCTGCGGGTTCACGGTGCTGGCGATGATGGCCACTGCCAGTCCCAGGTAGTGACCCACTTTCTGGGCCAGGGCTACCGCTGTCGGATCGCCGGCCTCCACTGCCTGCCGCACGTCTTCGAGGGTTATGTCGTCAGGGGCCAGCGCGTTCAGTGCCGAGTCGGGGTGTGCGGCCGCTGCCTCCCGCGCCTGTCGGACCAACGCCCAACCGCTGGCCACTGCTTCCAGGCAACCCCGGCGACCACACACGCAGGACACGTCGCTGTCGGCTACTGGCATGTGCCCGATCTCGCCGGCTCCGCCCCCCGCGCCATGATAAATCTCGCCGTTCACGACGATCCCGGCGCCAATGCCGGCAGTGCCCACCATCACGATGACCATGTTGTCTATCCCATCCCCAGCGCCAAAGACCCGTTCGCCCAGGGCAGCCAGGTTGGTGTCGTTGTCCAGGTAAATGGGGATGTCATCGCAGTGTGTGGCCAGTCGCTCACCCAGCGGCACATTCTGCCAGTTCAGATAGGCCGTGTAACGAACCACGCCATTGCGGTGATCTACCAACCCTGGCACACTGACGCCAATGCCCAGCAGTGGTCGCGTGGCTTGAGCGCGCAGGTCGTCCAATATGAGGTCCAGACTTGTCAGCACACTCTCCACGTCTGTGCGATCGGTAGGCCGGGCTGTGCGAGTCAGGATTCGCCCCCGCAGATCGGTCACGGCGCCGAATGTCCTACATCCCTCCAGGTGCAAGCCGATGATCTGGTAAGCGTCGTCAATAAAGCTCAAGATGGTGGGAGGTTTTCCTCCCCGGCTCTCTCCCGGGCCCTCTTCTTGCACAAGCCCGGCTTCCAGCAACTCGCCGACGATTTGCGAGACGGTGGGGCGAGTCAGGCCGGTTTTTTCCGCAATCGCCGCCCGGCTGTTGGCCTGGTCAGTATAGATGGCCTTGAGCACCAGTTGTTGATTGTGCTCTTTTAGTTGCTGCGCTGTTGCTTTTTGCAAGACATCCTCAATGCATATCCAGCGTACACTACTTCTTACCCGCTTTGGTAGTTTAGCTAACTAACAAAGATATTATACCACGAATTCGATTCCCTGTCAAGAAATCGGGCTGTGGACCGGTTTCCTACTTGCTTGACAAAACGGCGGAAGCCGTTATAATATGGCCACTAATGATGGATGAAGTTCTCCTCGATGAAGCGCTGAGCAAGGGAGCCTCAGGCGCTTCTTTCTTGCATGTTTTGTGAGAGTTCCCTAGCAGGTGAGAACAATGAACGAGCGAGAAGAACAAGTGCTAGAAGCGCGAGAGTTTCGCGCATTGCGCATCAGCCTGGCGTCACCCGAGCAGATCCGCTCATGGTCCTACGGCGAGGTCACCAAACCTGAAACCATCAACTACCGTCGCCTGCGCCCCGAAAAAGACGGCCTCTTCTGTGAGGCCATCTTCGGTCCCACCAAGGATTGGCAGTGCTACTGCGGCAAGTACAAAAACATTCGCTACAAGGGCATCATCTGTGATAAATGTGGCGTTGAAGTGACCCGCTCGTCGGTGCGGCGCGAACGCATGGGCCACATCGAACTGGCCGCTCCGGTCGCCCACATCTGGTATACCCGCCGCGTCCCCAGTTACCTCGGCATCCTGCTCGGCATCTCCAAGCGCAACATGGACCGTGTACTCTACTTCGCCCAGCACGTCATCACCAATGTGGACGAGGAGGCACGCCAGAAGGCCCTCAAGCGACTGGATGTGGAATTCAAGGAGGAGCGGGAACAACTGGAGGCCGTGGCCCAGGAGGGCACCACGGCGCTGGAGCAGCAAGTTGCCCAGGAAGAGGCCCGGATCCAGGAGCAGTTGCGGGAGATCCAAGCCCGACTCGATGAGGAACTCGCCGTCGCTACTGAACAGGTGATCAAGGAAGCCCAGGCGCTGCAGAAGAAGATCGAGGATCGCCAGGGTAAGACTCGCCGAGCCCCTCTTGTCTTCAAGCCTACCGGTGCCATCGTCGCCGAAAAGGGTGTCATGATAGGACGCGAGCACCTGACACTGCTCAATCAAATCGTCCAGGGTTATCTCAGCCAACTGGAGGCCGAGTTGCGGGCACGGCAGGAGGAGATGGCAGCTCCCCTGGAAGTGGACCTCGAACATTGGCGTGAGGCGACGGCGAGCGAGATCATACGCATTAAAGAGCAGTTGGTCATAGACGTCGCCGCACTGCGTACCAGGTTCAGAGCCAATCGGGAGGAGCTGCTGGGACTGGCCGAACTCCAGTTCCTCAATGAGCCTCGTCTACGGGAACTAAAGAGCAAATGGGGCCAGGTCTTCAAGGCCGGCATGGGTGCCGAAGCGTTCCACGAGATTCTGTGTGGCCTGGACCTGGACAAGTTGGCCAAGGAACTGTGGCACGAAGTACGCCATGGCACGTCGAAGCAGCGGCGCAAGAAGGCCACCAAGCGCTTGTGCGTCGTCGAGGCGCTGCGCAAGAGCGGCAACCGGCCTGAGTGGATGATCCTGACCGTCCTGCCGGTCATCCCGCCCGACATGCGCCCGATGGTGCAACTTGATGGCGGGCGCTTCGCTACCTCCGACCTGAACGACCTTTACCGCCGGGTCATCAACCGCAACAACCGCCTCAAGCGTTTGCTGGAACTGGGTGCGCCCGACGTGATCGTGCGCAACGAGAAGCGCATGCTCCAGGAGGCGGTGGACAGCCTGATTGACAACAGTCAGCGCGGCAAAGCGCTCTCCCGTCGCGGTCGTCGCGAACTGAAGTCGCTGAGCGATATGTTGAAGGGCAAGAAAGGCCGCTTCCGTCGCAACCTGCTCGGTAAGCGCGTGGATTACTCCGGCCGTTCGGTCATTGTCATCGGCCCCAAATTGAAACTGTACCAGTGCGGCCTGCCCAAGACAATGGCACTGGAACTTTACCGTCCCTTCGTTATCAGTAAACTGGTCGAATACAACTACGCCAGTAACGTCAAGTCCGCCAAGCGCATCATTGAGCGTGAGCGACCTGAGGTGTGGGAAGTGCTGGAGGAGGTGATCAGGGATCGCCCGGTGCTACTCAACCGCGCGCCTACCCTGCACCGCCTGGGCATCCAGGCTTTCGAGCCGGTGTTGGTCGAGGGCAAAGCGATCCATATCCACCCCCTGGCCTGCGCTGCTTTTAACGCGGACTTCGACGGCGACCAGATGGCCGTCCACATGCCGCTCTCGCGAAGGGCCGTCGAAGAGGCTCGCAAACTGATGCTGGCCTCCCACAACCTGCTCAAGCCCGCCGACGGCCAACCTGTCGTCGGCCCGACCAAGGATATGTGCCTGGGGGTCTACTATTTGACGATGGAGGATTCGAGCCGGGCCGAGGATAAGCGCAAGCCATTCGTTGACACAGACGAGGTGGAGTTGGCTTATTCGCTCGGAGACGTTGACCTGCACACCCCCATCATTGTGGCGCAGGTATACGACCATAGGTCCCCTCCATCAAAGCCTGTCGAAACCACCGTGGGGCGCTGCATTTTTAACCGCATCCTGCCCGATGAACTACGCTTCATTAACCGGCCGATGAACAAGAGCACGCTTCAGGAACTGGTCGGGGTATGCTATCGCCGGTTAGGCGGCGAGGTGACGACGGGAGTGGTGGACCGTATCAAGAATATCGGATTTGAGTATGCCACCCGTTCCGGTGTGACCATTGCGATCTCCGATCTGGTTATCCCGCCCGCCAAGGCGACCATCATCAGGGAGACGGAGAGGGTCGTAGCCGAAGTGGATCGGCAGTATCGTCGTGGCTTGTTGACTGAGGAAGAGCAGTATACCCGCACCATTGAATTGTGGTCACGGGCACGCGAGCAGGTCTCAGAAGCGGTATCAGCGGCGCTCAATCCAACCGGTTCGGTGGCCATTATGGCCCAATCGGGGGCGTCCAAGGGAGGGTTTGGCCCTATTGCCCAGTTGGCCGGTATGCGCGGCCTCATGGCCGACCCGTCTGGGCGTATCATCCCACTGCCTATCCGCAGCAACCTGCGCGAGGGTCTCTCGGCGCTGGAGTATTTCATCAGCACTCATGGCTCGCGCAAGGGCCTTGCTGACACGGCCCTGCGCACCGCCGACGCAGGATACCTGACGCGCCGTCTGGTGGACGTGGCGCAGGATGTCATCATTAACGCCCATGACTGCGGCACCAGGGGCGGGACCTGGGTCCGTGCCACGGATGATGTGGGGGGACAAACTATGTTCGAGCGGCTGGTTGGGCGGATAGCGGCCGCACCTGTGGTTCACCCCCAGACTGGCGAGGTGCTTGTCGAGCGTAACGAGGGGATTGACGAGAACATCGCAGCCGCAGTTGAGGAGGCCGGGGTTGAGGCCGTGTTGCTGCGCTCTCCGATGACTTGTCAACTCCGCCAGGGCATTTGTGCACTGTGCTATGGGCGTGATTTGGGTCGGGGCAAGATGGTAGCCATCGGCACTGCGGTTGGCATCATGGCTGCGCAATCCATCGGCGAGCCGGGCACTCAGCTGACACTGCGGACGTTCCACACTGGCGGCGTGGCGGCGGGCGGTGATATCACCGTCGGCCTACCGCGTGTGGAGGAACTGTTCGAGGCGCGTAAGAAGCCTAAAGGCGAGGCCTCTATATCCGAAATCGGTGGCGGCGTACACCTCGTCCGGTCCGACGGCCAGCGCAGCGTTATCGTTGCGGATAGCCAGATCAAGCGGTTTGAATACGAGGTCAAACGGGGCTGGAAGATCTTGATCGAGAACGATGATGAGGTTAAGGCCGGCGATCCGATTGCCTCTTGGCACGATGAAAAGCATATCGTGGCGGAGAAGGGCGGTCGAGTGCTCCGCGAGGATCGGCACATCATCATCGTGCACGAGTGGCGTGATGAACGAGAGTACGAGGTTCCCACGACCAGCCGGTTGCTGGTCGAAGAGGGGCAGCGCATTGAGCCTGGCACGCAACTGATCGAGGGCGTCTTGAATCCCCACGATATCCTCCGCGTCCTGGGCCGCGAGGCCACGGAGCGCTATATGCTTTCGGAGGTGCAGCAGGTTTACCGCTCGCAGGGTGTAAACATCTGTGATAAGCACTTCGAGGTCATCTTCCGCAAGATGCTGAGCAAAGTGCAAGTCACTGATTCGGGCGATACAAACCTTCTGCCAGGCGAAATGGTGGACCGGCTGATGTTGGAGGACGTCAACCGTGAGGCGATCGAAGCAGGTGGACAACCCGCCAAGGGCTGGCCCATGCTGTTGGGTATCACCAAAGCAGCCCTGAGCACCGAGAGTTTCCTCTCCGCTGCCTCCTTCCAGCACACCATCAGGGTGCTGTCCGGCGCAGCGATTGAGGGTAAGGAGGATCCGCTTCTGGGGCTGAAGGAGAACGTCATCATCGGCAAACTGGTACCGGCCGGCACCGGGTACCGGGGCGACAATTCCTATTCCGATGGGCCTATCGAGAGTTTCGAGGGCATATCTTTGAGACCCTCCGTGGCTGCTCCGGCGGAAGAGAAGGATGAAGCGGAGGTGGAAGTTGCGGTCGAGACTTCCGAAACACTGGGGGGCGCTACCACGATGTAGCCTGAACGACATAGAAGTGACTTCGAGGTTCACATAATGCGGCAGTGCCGATTGGGGGTGCGGCCGCATTGTCGTTGGCACCGGGGTTCACGGCAGCATGCATCCACAGAGGGCGTTTGACAAAGCGGTTCGCTCGTGTTACCATAGTGCACCAGTGTTGTGATACGGAGGAACCGAGGTTACGGTGCGCAGTGTTGAGTGGCACGACGGCAAAGTGCGGATGATTGACCAGAGACTCCTGCCGACCGAGTTCCGCCTGGTCGAGTACGAAGACTACCGCGAGGTAGCCCAGGCCATCCGCACGATGGTGATCCGGGGTGCACCGGCGATCGGTGCGGCGGCCGCCTTTGGGATGGCGCTGGCCGCACGAAAGAGCCAGGCACAGGATCGGGACAGGCTGCTGGCCGACCTGCGCGCGGCGGCTGAAATCCTCCGCACCGCCCGCCCCACAGCGGTCAACCTGTCCTGGGCTGTGGCACGCCTGCTACGACGGGCCGAGGCCGAGCCCGATCCCTCCGCTATCTCCGGCGCGCTGCTGGCCGAGGCTCAGGTGTTGGCCAACGAGGCCGTCGAGGTCAATAGGTGGCTGGGAGAGCACGGTGCGGCACTTATTCGAGATGGCGACAGGATCTTGCATCACTGTAACACGGGCGCGCTGGCGACGGTGGGCTACGGCACTGCCTTGGGCGTCATCCGCACCGCGCACGAGCAGGGCAGACGGGTTCACGTGCTGGTGGACGAGACGCGGCCGCGCCTCCAGGGAGCCCGGCTCACCGCCTGGGAATTGCAGCAACTGGGCATCCCTTTCACCCTCATCGCCGACAACGCCGCCGGTCATTTCATGCGCACCGGGCAGGTGGACATCGTGTTGGTGGGGGCCGACCGGGTGGCGATCAATGGGGACGTGGCCAATAAGATCGGTACCTACAAACTGGCGGTCGTGGCGCAGGCCAATGGCATTCCCTTCTATGCGTGTGTGCCTACCTCCACGATTGACCTCTCGCTGCTTACTGGAGATGACATCCCGATCGAGGAACGGCCGGCTGAGGAGGTAACTGGAGTCACCTACCAGGGTCGGCCCATCGCGCCAGAGGGAGTGCGCGTGGCGAACCCGGCCTTCGACGTGACACCGCATCGCTACGTCACCGGCATCATCACCGAAAACGGCATCGCCTACCCGCCGTTCGAGGTGAGCCTGAGAAGAGCTGTAGCACGAACATGATGAATCGCAATGTCTGAAGCAGAATCTCTCCCTATCGTCATCCTCTGCGGCGGAATGGGCATCCGCATGGGAGACGAGCGGCCTAAGATGCTGGTCGAGGTGGGCGACCGACCCATCCTCTGGCACGTGATGAAAATCTACGCCGCTCAAGGCTTCAACTGCTTCGTCCTGGCGCTGGGATACCGGGGGGAGGACATCAAGCGGTACTTCCTGGAGTACGGCCCACTGACCCGCGACTTCACGCTCACGCTGGGCGCTGCGCCGACCATCGAGTACCACGATGCCCATCCTGAGGGGGGCTGGCGCATCACCTTCGCCGACACCGGCATGTACACGCAGACCGGGGCTCGCATCCGCAAAGTGGCCCGCTACATCGAAAGCGATACTTTCTTCGTCACCTACGGCGACGGTGTGGCCGATATTGACTTGGCGGCGCTACTGGCCTTCCACCGCCGCATGGGCCGCATCGCCACTCTGACTGGCGTGCACTCCTTCTCCCGCTTCGGCGTGCTGCGGACCGATGACCAGGGACTGGTCACCGGCTTTGAGGAGAAACCTCTGGTAGACGCGCTCATCAACGGCGGCTTCTTCGTCTTCGAGCGGGAGGTCTTCGATTATTTTGGGGAAGATGACGACGTGATATTGGAAAGAGAGCCTCTGCAACGACTGGCCGCCGAAGGTCAATTGGCTATCTACGAACACACCGGCTTCTGGCAGGCGATGGACACGTTCAAGGATACGCAGGAGATGAACGCCCTTTGGCGCGAAAGTGCACCCTGGAAGATATGGTAGTGACTACCAAAGTGAGCAGCGTAAGAGAACAACTCTCTCTTTTTGGAGTGGGGGTTCTTCGTGGCTCTGGCAGCATAACTTGAAAGCAAGATGATGAACAAGCAACCAGACTCCTTCTGGCTTGACCGCCCTGTCTTCGTCACCGGCTGCGCCGGCCTTCTGGGCTCCTGGCTGACCATCGCACTGGTCGAGGCGGGAGCCTCCGTCGTCGGCCTTATCCGCGACGAGGTGCCCTTCTCTCAACTGTGCAGGTCCGGGTATCAGGACCGCATCGCCATCGTGCACGGCGGTGTGACCGACTACGCGCTGGTCGAGCGGGCGCTCAACGAGTACGAGATTGACACCGTCTTTCACCTGGCGGCCCAGACCATCGTCCCCATCGCCAACCGCGCTCCCCTCTCCACCTTCGAGGCCAACGTCAAGGGCACGTGGACGATGCTGGAGGCCGCCCGGCGTTCGCCCAAAGTGACCCGCGTGGCGGTCGCCTCCTCGGACAAGGCCTACGGCGTGCACGAGGAACTGCCCTATACCGAGGATGCTCCCTTGCTGGGCTGCTATCCCTACGATGTGTCCAAAGCCTGCGCCGACCTCATCGCCCGCGCCTACGCCGCCACCTACGACCTGCCAGTCGCCGTCACCCGCTGCGCCAATCTCTACGGCGGCGGGGACCTCAACTGGAGCCGCCTCTTCCCAGGCACGATACGCAGCGTCATCCGAGGCGAGCGTCCTATCGTCCGCTCCGATGGAACTATGGTGCGCGACTATCTTTACGTCCAGGATGCGGTGAATGCCTATCTGATGTTGGCTGGGCGTCTGGGCGAGCCGGCGGTGAGAGGCGAGGCGTTTAACTTTGGGATGGACGATCCCAAATCCGTCCTGGAGATCGTGCAAGCCATCATCGCGGTGTCCGGCCACCCGGAGTTGGAGCCGGTGGTGCTGGCCGATGCACCCAACGAGATTCAGGCTCAGTACCTGGATAGCAGCAAGGCCCACCGCGTGTTGGGCTGGAATCCCCGCTACTCACTCGAGGAGGGGCTGCGGGGAACGCTGGGATGGTATCGGGAGTTTCTGAACCAGTAGGTTGGTAGTTGGTAGATTGGTGGCTTGGGCGGGGAAGCGCGTACTCATCACCGGCGCGGCCGGCTTCATCGGACGCCACCTGACCCGGCGGCTGATCGAGGCCGGAGTGGAGGTTTGGGCCGGGGTCTACCCCGGAGAGCCGCCGGAGCGGGTCGCCGACCTGCCACCCCAGGTCGAGCACGTCTCCCTGGACGTGCAGGACGCGGAGCGTGTCCGGCGGGTGGTAGAAGGTGCTGCTCCCGACATGGTGTTCCACCTGGCCGCCGTCGGCGTGACCGACCCCGGCGTGGACCCGGCGGTGGCGCTGGCGGTGAACGCCGGTGGTACGGTGCACCTGCTGGAACCGCTGCGGGGGCGGGATGTGCAGCGGGTGGTGCTCGCCGGTACCTGCTACGAGTACGGGGCAAGTCAGCAGTCAGCGGCTAGCAGTCAGCAGTTAGCGGTTGAGGGGTTAGACCCTTTCAATGCCTACGCCGCCTCAAAGGTGGCCGCCTGGGCCTTCGGGCGGATGTACTGGCGGGTGCACGGCTTGCCCGTCGTCACCGTGCGCCCCTTCCAGGTCTACGGGCCGGAGCAGCCCGCGCGCACGCTCATTCCCTCTGCCATCCGCGCAGCGCTGGCGGGCGAGGACTTCTCGATGACGCCCGGGGAACAGAGGCGAGATTTCATCTATGTAGGGGACGTGGTGGAGGGAATGTTGGCCGCAGCGACCGCACCGGGGATCGAGGGGCAAAGCCTGGACCTGGGGACGGGGCAGGCCCACACTGTCCGCCAGGTGGTGGAGCGCGTGTGGGTGATGACGGGAGCACAGGGGCGCATCCTGGCGGGAGCCCTCCCCTACCGCCCTGGCGAGGTGATGCGCCTGGCGGCCGACGCCGAACGCACGGCCCGGCTGACTGGCTGGCGGGCGCAGATAAGACTGAAGGAAGGATTAAAGCACGCAATAGCGTGGGCGCAGGGGGTTCCCGGCGATGTCTAAGCATCACGCTTACTCCCTACTCATCTACTCATTTACTCACCTACTCACATACCAATGGACAAACGCGACCAACTACGGGAACAAATCCACACGCTCGTCGCCGAATATTACCGCGCGGCTCACGCTCCCCACCCCTTCATCCCCGGCGAGACGCGGGTCAACTACGCCGGCCGGGTCTACGACGAGCGGGAACTGATAGCCGCCGTGGACGCCTGCCTCGACTTCTGGCTCACCGCCGGCCCGTGCGCCGAAGCGTTCGAGCAGCGGCTGGCGGAGTACATCGGCGTGCACCACGGGCTGGCGGTCAACTCCGGCTCCTCGGCTAATCTGGTGGCGCTCACCACGCTTTGCTCGCACCGGTTGGAGCGCCCGTTGCAGGCCGGCGACGAGGTCATCACCCCTGCAGTGGGCTTCCCCACCACTGTCGCCCCTATCGTCCAAAACAGCCTGGTGCCAGTGTTCGTGGACTGCCAGGTGGGGACATACAATCTGGACCCAGAGCAACTGGAGCCAGCCCTATCCGACCGCACCCGTGCCCTCTTCTTCGCCCACACGCTGGGCAACCCGGTCGAGATGGAGCCGGTGATGGAGTTCGCCGGCATCCACGACCTCTACGTCATTGAGGATGCCTGCGACGCGTTGGGGACCACCTATGACGGGCGGATGGTTGGCTCCTTCGGGGACCTGGCGACGCTCAGTTTCTACCCCGCTCACCACGTCACCACCGGCGAGGGCGGCGCGGTGCTCACCGACGGCCCATACCTGGCCCGCATCGCCAGCAGTGTGCGGGACTGGGGCCGCGACTGCTGGTGCCGCCACGACAGTCCCCCCGAAGGGGCCTGCGGTCGCCGCTTCGAGTGGCAGATCCCCGGCCTGGACGAGCCCTACGATCATCGCTACCTCTACGTCGAGATTGGCTACAACCTCAAGATGACCGACGTGCAGGCCGCCATCGGGCTGGCACAGTTGGACAAACTGCCGGATTTCATCGCTGCCCGCAAACGCAATTTCGCCCGCCTCTACGAGGGGCTGAGGTCCTACGAGGAGTTCCTGATCCTGCCGGCCTGGAGTGGGCGGGCCGATCCTTCCTGGTTCGCCTTCCCCATCACCGTGCGGCCCGGTGCGCCCTTCACCCGCCACGACCTGACCACCTTCCTGGAAGGACGCAACGTCGAGACGCGGCTCCTGTTCGCCGGTAACATCGTCCAGCAGCCCGGCTATCGCCACATTGAGCACCGTACCGTGGGAGATCTGCCGAACTCCGACCTCGTCCTGCGCTCCACCTTCTTCGTCGGCGTCTACCCCGGCCTGGACGACGCTCGCATCGCCTACATACTGGAAACATTTGCCGACTTTTTCCAAATCCATTCGTAATTCGCCATTCGCCATTCGCAATTCACATGAAACTATCCATCATCATCTGCTGTTACAACGAACGAGACACCGTCCTGACCGTCCTGGAGCGCGTTCGGTCAGTAGACCTGGGGCCGGAGTGGGAGAGAGAGAGCATCATCGTGGACAACTTCTCCACCGACGGAACGCGGGAACTACTACAAAGGCTGAATCTGCCGGACGTGCAGGTTATCTTCCAGCCGCGCAATCTGGGGAAAGGCACCTCAGTGCGCACCGGTATCGCCCATTGTACCGGCGACTACGCCATCATCCAGGACGCCGACCTGGAGTACGACCCAGCCGAGTATCCTCTCTTCCTCGAGCGGGTCGCCAACGAGCATCCCGCCGCCATCTACGGCTCCCGCACCCTGGGCGGGCGGGCGGTCTACAAGTACGTGGCCAACTACCTGGGGGTGCGCCTCCTCACCGGGTTGACCAACCTCCTCTACGGCGCACGTCTCACCGACGTGGCGACGGCAGCCAAAATGGTGCGGGTGGACGTCCTGAAGTCCCTTAACCTGACCGGGGCGGGGTTCGACCTGGACTTCGAGTTGACCGGCAAAATTCTGCGGGTCGGACATGAGATCGTCGAGGTACCTATCTCCTACTGCCCGCGCACCATCGCCGAGGGGAAGAAGATCCGCCCGTGGGACGGGCTGTGGGCGTTAAAAGTCATCGTTCGTGACCGGCTTCTGCCGATGAGTCGTGTCGTCCGGAGGGCATTATGAACATTATTGTTACAGGATCCATTGCCTACGACTATCTGATGACCTTTCCAGGTCGTTTCGCCGAGCACATCCTGCCCGAGCAGTTACACCACATCTCTCTGAGTTTCCTGGTAGATGAGATGCGGCGGCAGCGAGGAGGATGTGCGGCCAATATCGCCTACAACCTGGCGCTGCTGGGGGAGCAGCCCCGGCTGATGGGCACCGTGGGGCAGGATTTTGGCGAGTACCGCGCCTGGCTGGAGCAGCACGGGGTGGATACCTCTCTTACTCGCGATGAATCCGATTTGTTCACCGCCTCCTTCTTCGTCAACACCGACCAGGATGGCAACCAGATCGCCAGTTTCTATACCGGTGCGATGGCCCGCGCCCGCGACCTCTCCTTCCACGATTTGGAAGTTGAGCAGATTGACCTGGCGACTATCTCCCCCAACGACCCCCAGGCGATGGTGAAGTACGCCGTCGAGTGCCGGGAACTGGGCATCCCCTACCTGTATGACCCTAGCCAGCAGATCATCCGCCTATCCGGCGAAGATTTGCGGGCTGGTCTGGAGGGATGCGACCTGCTCGTGGTCAACGAGTACGAGTTTGAGATGTTGCGGGAGAAGACGGGGTTGAGCGCCGAGGCTGTCCGGTTCGCCCCGGCCCGCGCCTGCGTCGTCACATTAGGCGCGGAGGGAGCGCATATCTGGGCAAGGGACACCCTCCACGCCATCTCCCCGGTGCCTCCCCGGCGAACCGACGACCCTACCGGTGTGGGGGATGCTTTCCGGGCGGGATTGATCAAGGGGCTGGCCCTGGGCCTTCCCTGGGGCCTGGCGGGGGGAATTGGAGCGCTGGCCGCTACCTACACGCTGGAACAGCCCGGCCCCCAGAGCCACCACTACACCCTGGCCGAATTCGTCGCCCGCTACCGGGAGCACTTTGAGGACGAGGGGGCGTTGGGTGCGCTATTGGAAACTGGATGCTAGATGCTGGTTGCTGGATGCTGGAGGTAGTGTCGCCGCAGGAGAATAAAGTCATTGGAGGAAAGTCACATGATACGTACTCATCAACTCTCCGCTGTCAGATCTGTTCCGTCAGTCCGCGAACAAGTCTCTTGGGATTCTGTCCAGGTGCGCGAGTGGGCTGAAGAGGCGTGCCGTCTCGTTAGGACGCGGCCTTTCAACATTCGTCTCCGTAGAACTGGACGCATGCTTGACTACGGGGCGTTGGAAACTGCCAGCCCTGTTGGCACTCCTGTACCCGTCGTATGGGCCGTCTACCAGTTCGACGAACCTATGCCCCCTAAATTTCCTGGCGATAGACCGTTCTCTGGCGATAAACCGGTGGTGGGCCTGGCGATAGCCTACTGTCCACCGGCCCAGGCGTGGGACATATGGCCGCTGTATACTTTTGATCCTGCCGAGATTCCTCAACGTCCTTTCAGCCATGGCGGGATGGCTCTGCTTCCTAGCGTTCCCCGTCCTTTGGGATATGTCTTGGACCGGGTGCTGATGACTGCCGAGGAAGGCTATTGCTCCGTTTGCCACACTTACATCCCGCCGATTAATCCTTTTGCTCGCTTGGAAGAGAGTATCTTTGGTGCCGCTCAGCCGTGTTACCCTTGTACTGGCTCAGCCTGCATTTGTGCCAACTGTGGTAAGAATCTCGGGGAGCCCGAATGAACAAACTCTTCGCTAAGTCGTGCGAAAAGATGGATGAGGTCGCTGACGAGTCGGTAGACCTGGTAGTGACCAGTCCGCCGTACTGGAACGCCATTGACTACGAACAGCACGTTGCAGATTCCGAAGCGTGGTACAGGACGCGCAGAGGAGAGCCTTATGAAGAATACCTCGATTGGCTCAAGGTCTGCTTCACAGAGATCTTTCGGACGCAAAAACCCGGCGGCTTCTGCGCTGTTGTTATTGGGACAGTGCTCCTCAACGGACGTCAGTATCCCGTGCCGCAACACCTGGTCGTGCTGATGGAGAAAATCGGCTACGAGTATCACCAAGAGATTGTGTGGCATAAAGTCACAGGAGGCGTGAGGCGGGCCGGCGTCACCATCCAACACCCGTATCCAGGCTATTATCACCCCAACATCATGTCCGAGTCTATCCTAGTCTTTCGCAAGCCCGGGCCAAGAATCTATAAAAGCCGAAGCCAGGTTGAGAAAGAAGCCAACCAGATCAACATTGACGCTATCTTCACCCGCGAGATTGCAAACAACGTGTGGCACATTGCCCCTGTCCCGCCGAACTACCTGCCGCATCCCTGTCCATTTCCAGAGGAGATCCCATACCGGTTGATTCTGCTGTATTCTTATGCCGGCGACCTGGTACTCGATCCTTTCCTCGGAATTGGGACAACTGCGAAGGTTGCCGAGGCGCTTGGACGCCGGTACGTGGGCTACGAGATTCAGGAGAAGTACCTGGCGGTGGCCCACCAGCGGTTGCAGGAGGCATTACATCTGCGTGACCAATTGATAACACGCTTCGACAAACTGCCTGTGCAGGACAGGCAATTCTTGGAGCATCTCCACCAACAGCAAGCAAAGGCCCGACAATTGACATTCGTCGGACTCGGAGATCGTAAACCCGGCGCAGAATACACTGCAAAGCGGCAAGAAGGGATGCAGATGGACTACGAAGCACTAACCAAGAAAGCGCCCTGGCTAAGAGAGCACGGGCACAAAATGATAATCAGTTCCGACCTAGATGGTATCCTATCAGGTGCATTGCTAACATGGTTGTTAGACTGGAAAATTGTGGGCTTCTATGACACAGAGAAAGTTTGGGTACTTTCAAGCCACAGAGACTTTCTCAGCGGTAGCTGCATTTTCATAGATCACGACATCCATCGGCGCAACATTCGCAGTATAGGTCACCATATGTTACAGTTCAGTCGCGCTATACCAATTCCCGGGCATACCGACCCAGATGCCCAGTCTGTGAACCCCAACTTGATACGAGGTTTCAACTGCGAGGAGCATTTCGACAGGAAGTACCCCTTCGCCACGATACACTTCTTGCTGTGTTGCTACAATGCTTGGGGAGACCTGGAGGGATATCGCATACCTAGAGATTTTCTGCCGCTTCTGCTCCACTCTGATTCCTCCCTAAAAAATGCTGCGGTTTACCAAAGCAATGCCATTGACTGGTTAGATTGGCTTGGAAACAAGCAGGTGAACCGCGAATCACCCATTTATCCACTCTGCTCTATTCTGTGCCACACCCCACCCAGACGTCTGTTAGAATGGGGAGCCCATCTTGGCGATAAGATGATAGAGATCGGATTTGGGCGCACGTCTCAGTGTAGAATCAGCAATCCTACCAACAAGAGAAGATGGAAGCGATTCAAGGAATTGTTTGGATGGATCGCAGAGGTATCGAATTGGACTTTCGACTGGCCAGACTTTCCCACACAGGAAGTGGAATGCTTTGACCTAGGAAAACCGCTCCGCTTACCAGCGACACCTGATGGCTTCAAGGCAATGATTGCCGGGGAACCCTTTTCGTTCGCTATCATCAGCCGGGATAAAAGCAAGGAAAACGGAGGTGTGAGATACACACTTCTACCGGATACTATTGGCTGTAGTTCCTTGTGAGGCGGAAAGGAAAGAAGGAAATGGAGCACTCTCTTGAGATCCTACGCACCGTAGCACAAATAGGCTGTCAGATCTCCTTCCGCCCCATGCTAGGGGAAGTGGAGATTTTCCGAGATTGGTTGGAAAAGCCGGGCACCTGGGACCGTCGAGATGGTTCTCGGACTCGTCGAGAACTTCTTGCACGCTACCTACTTGTCAATGCTGTTATAGACCAGGGACCAGACACAGAAGGGGTAGGACTTCTGCTAGCCCGTGTGACCAATGCCTTATACTATCAAGAAGTCCGCTTTCTCCATGAGCCAGAGGAGTTCTTCGGAGAGCTAGGGATTGCCATTGATCAAATAGATTCTGTTCACGCAGCGGTCAAAGAGTTACGTGCAGAACAGTGGGCACAGGACACCCAAAACAAGGCTAGCCGCTACAACCTCTTTATGGACAATGCTCGCCAGACATTGAGCTACGCTGTTTTCCGCTGGGGAGTCCCTCTAGCCGTACCGCTCGTGCTAGACCGCGAGTCCACGGAAGAGCAGCGGCCTTCGGTGCTTCTGGGTTATTTACGGGGGTACTCCTCGGCAGAAGTAATGTCTAAGCGTTTAAAAGACCATCCACGCTATGGATTGGGCAAAGCCATTGGGGACAAAGCAGCCCACCTTTACGCTAAATGGCTGGTTCACACTTTCCCAATTTTGCAAAAACCTCAAACTCCTGGTTGGGGACCCTTCAGCTTTGAAGCCCCTTTCGACAGCAACGCTGGGCGGGTTCTCTGGCGCACTGGTTTCTTCTTGGAGTGGGCTACCCTGGAAGAGTACATTGACTGGAAAGTTATCCAGCCAGGAGAAGGCCAGGCAGGTACAGATTACATACGAGTTACCAACATCCGGGAGAAAAAAAGCCAGCGCGCGAGAGATCTTCCTGTCCTCTGGCAAGCCTATCGCAACCTTGTGTCAGACCATCTTTGTGTTGTCCAAAGACCCCGCAAGATAGAAATCCAGCGTATTCCCCTGGCTCTACTTCTGCTGGATGGAAGTGGCGCCCCGGGGGAATTGGATGATGGGTTGATGCACATTGGTACTACTTATTGCTTCAACCACAGCGAACCGCATTGTCAGGAATGCCCGTTGAGAGACATTTGTCAGGGACATCTAAGCGATCGAGATCTCATCACTAACTATAGCACTTCTTGAACGTACCTGCAAACAACAAGCCTGTGGAGAGCATGATCAGGTCTACTTGCAGCAATCTGGCTACTCCCTACTGAGCCGACTATCATTAGACAAGTATGGAAAGACAGAATGAGTATGAATCAACATGTTCAGCCAGTTGATGGAACGGAATTCAAACCATTTGACGAAGTGACGCGAAACGAGTGGAGTGCATGGCGCGGCATTATCGGTCCCCCGGTTCCAGTTGTGATCAATGTAGACGTATGGCAGAGGCTAACCAAGGCCGTTTTGGAAACGGACGATCCCGTTAAACGGCCTCGCGTGTTCCGTTTGTTTATGAGAAGAGGGAAACCGCGTTACGTCGTTGATGTCACCGAGATCCAACAAGTTTATCAGAACGATCGGGGGGCTTTGCGATGGACTGAAGGTGGATACCCGCCACGGACTGCGCCTTTGCGGAAAGAGGGCAACGCCTTCATCCGTGGCGATGTTCAACTCACTCTACGCGACGCTTGGTGGATGGGCCGGGAACAGACAGATTTGAGGATTCTGTTGACGGAATCAGCTGGTCGAATTCAAGTGGCGGCCTGGTGGAGTCGAGCCGGTACGTCCGGCTTTTCTGGCAAGCACGAGACCGACGGTGAACTGTGACCCGTGAGGTTGCTGATTGGCTAGGCCACGATCTGCCTGACGTGCCGGGGCTACCAGGAAGACCGCACTCTGATCACCAACTACCGCACCTGAGCAGAGGGACTACCCGTTTCCTTGCGATGTGGAAAACTAGCACACTGACCGACAAATCCCAAATCCTGGCCTACCTGGAGACTGATTACCTCTACGCCGCCTACGCCATCGGCGACCTGGAGCCAGGGATGTTCACCCAGAGCGCGTGGGCCGGAGCGGAACGGGATGGGCGGATGGAGGCACTGGCCCTGTACTACACTGGCCTGAAGCCGCCGGTTCTGTTCCTGATGGGCGACGCCGATGGCCTGCGGGCCATCCTTGAGGACGCGCTATGTCCTGGGCGGGTTTACTTTACCTGTCGCACGGAGCACCTGCCGATGACCCGCGACTTCTATGCGTGGGACGAGACAATCCCAATGTGGCGCATGGTGCTGCAGCCCGCGCGCTTCCGGTCTGTGGCGGGCAACTGCGTACGGCTTACACTGGCTCACACCGGCCAGCTGGCAGAGTTGTACGCTCTCGGTGGAGGCGACGCCTTTAGCCCAGCGCAGATAGAGCATGGTGTCTTCTACGGCGTCCTCGCGGACGGCCAACTGGTGGCAGCCGCCGGCACCCACCTGGTCAGCCCGACCTATGGTGTGGCCGCAGTAGGCAATGTCTTCACCCACCCGGACTACCGGGGGCGGGGCTACGGCACGGCGACCACGAGTGCTGTCGTGGCCGGGTTATTGCAGCGCGGCATCCGCGACATCGTGCTCAACGTTGGCCGGGGCAACGTGAAGGCCATCCGTATCTACGAGCGGTTGGGCTTCGAGCATCATTGTCCCTTCCTCGAAGGCCCTGCTTTCGCCAGGAGAACCACCAACCAGCAACCAGCATCCAAACAAACCAAAGGAGATTTCTAATGCCAACCGATTACGACATCAAGGACCTCGACCTGGCCCCCGCTGGCCGCCTGCGCATCGAGTGGGCCGAGCGGGAGATGCCGGTACTGCGCCTCATCCGTGAGCGCTTCCAGAACGAAAAGC
This sequence comes from uncultured Anaerolineales bacterium, assembly GCA_964653285.1. Classification (GTDB taxonomy): domain Bacteria; phylum Chloroflexota; class Anaerolineae; order B4-G1; family B4-G1; genus CAZZEX01. Next base: position 14,954 of record CAZZEX010000008.1, on the reverse strand, counting down.
CCCTGGCGGGCGTGCGCCTCTCCGCCTGCCTCCACATCACCACCGAGACGGCCAGCCTGGCCCGCACCCTCCAGGCCGGCGGGGCTGAGGTGGTCCTCACCGCCTCGAATCCCCTCTCAACCCAGGACGACGCGGCAGCGGCACTGGTCTCCTACTACGAGATCCCCGTCTTCGCCATCAAGGGGGAGGACAACGAGACCTACTACAAGCACATCCACGCCGCTATAGACCACCGCCCCCAAATTACAATGGACGACGGGGCTGACCTGGTGAGCACGCTCCATAAGGCGCGCACCGAGCTCATCGGCAACGTCATCGGTGGCACCGAGGAGACCACCACCGGCGTCATCCGGTTGCGAGCGATGGCTCACGACGGCGTCCTTCGTTACCCCATCGTCGCCGTCAACGACGCGATGACCAAGCATTTCTTCGACAACCGCTACGGCACGGGGCAATCTACGATGGATGGCGTCATCCGCGCCACCAACGTCCTCATCGCCGGCAAGACCATCGTCGTCGCTGGCTACGGTTGGTGCAGCCGGGGCATCGCCATGCGCGCCAAAGGGTTAGGCGGTAACGTCATCGTCACCGAGGTGGACCCGTTGCGGGCGCTGGAGGCGGTGATGGACGGCTACCGGGTGATGCCGATGCCGGAGGCCGCGCTGCAGGGGGACATCTTCATCACCTCCACCGGCGACGTGAACGTGGTTGACCGGCAGCACTTCGAGGTGATGAAGGACGGTGCCATCGTCGCCAACTCCGGCCACTTCAACGTGGAGATCAACATCCCAGCGCTGGAGGAGATGGCGGCGGGGCCGCCGCGCCGCGTCCGTCCCTCCGTGGACGAGTACACTCTGCCCGACGGGCGGCGCATCCACCTGCTGGCGGAGGGCCGCCTGGTCAACCTGGCCGCCGCCGAGGGGCACCCCAGCGCGGTGATGGACATGTCCTTTGCTAACCAGGCCCTCTGCGCTGAGTATATCCTGCGTCACGCCAACGAACTGGAGCGCATTGTCTACACCGTGCCGGAGGAGATTGACCGCGAGATCGCCCGGCTCAAATTACACGCGATGGGCGTGGAGATTGACGTCCTGACACCGGAGCAGGAGAAGTACCTGTCGTCGTGGGAAGAAGGAACATAAGAAAACCCCAAATCTCAAGCCCCAAATCTCAAAACCAGAAGAAGGCCGCCCCTTCCTGTCTTGCATAGCCGGCGGGAAGGAGCGGCCTTCGCTCTGTGTCTGTTGTCTCTCTTCCATACTTATCTGTTGCGCAGGATCAGGCGCCAGTTGAGTGTTTAGTCCCAGGTAGTAGACGCCGATCACGTCCCCTTGCCTCTATCGCAGCGTGTGATATAATACTCGCAAGTAACGTGCTTGTGAGTAACTTACGGAGATAAGGTCGTGTTCATCAATCGCGAGGAAGAGTTGGCTGACCTGGAGATCCATTACCGGTCGGGCAAGGCCGAACTGTTCATCCTGTACGGCCGCCGGCGCGTGGGTAAGACGGAACTCCTCCGCGTCTTCTGCCAGGATAAGCCGCACATCTTCTTCATCGCCACAACCGCATCCAGAGAGGCCCAACTGGCCCGCTTTACCGGGCAGGTGCTGGCCTTCCAGTCCATTCCGGCGGCGGGGTTGATCTTCCCCTCCTGGGACAACGCTTTCGAGCGTCTGGCTCAGTTGCCCGGTCGCCCGGTCGTGGTCCTGGACGAGTTCACCTACTTGGTCAGAGGCGACCCTGCCATCCCCTCCATCCTGCAGAAGGCCTGGGACACCGTGTTGCGACATAGTCAGGTGTTCCTGGTCTTGTGCGGTTCTTATGTGGGGATGATGGAGCGGGAGGTGATGGGTTACCGATCACCGCTCTACGGCCGCCGCACCGGGAGTTGGATGCTGGACCCGCTCTTCCTGACAGCCGCCTCCCAATTCGTGCCCGCCTACGGCCCGGTGCAGGTCATTGAGACCCGGGCGATTCTGGGCGGTAGCCCGTTTTACCTGGAGACTTTCGATGACCGGCTTTCGGTGCTTGAGAACGTGCGCCGCCAGATACTGCACCCCCGTTCACTGCTGTACGACGAGCCCAGACTGTTGCTGATGGAGGAACTGCGCGAGCCACGGAACTATTTCTCCATCCTGCAAGCCATCGCCCACGGCCGCACCCGCCGGAACGAGGTTGCCCAGGCTGCCCATCTCCCCCCGGCCAGCGTGGGCAAGTACCTGGACGTACTACGGGGGTTGCGGATTGTGGAACGGAGGGTGCCGGTCACCGAGACGCGGCCGGATAAAAGCCGCCGGGGGATTTACCGCATCAGTGACCCCTTCCTGCGCTTCTGGTTTCGCTTCGTCCATCCCTTCAAAGATCGTCTGGAACTGGGCTGGCTGGACGCCGTCGTCAACGAGGAGGTGAGGCCCAATCTGGATATGTTCGTGGCCGAACCGTTTGAGGAAGCCGCACACTGGTACATCGTCCGACAGTTGCGACGAGGGGCGCTCCCCTTCTCGCTCAGCCATCTGGGTCGCTGGTGGTCGCCGCAGGGCGAGATAGACCTGGTTGGCTGGAACGAGCGGACCCGAGACCTGGTAGTTGGCGAATGCAAATGGACGGAGCGGCTGGTTGGCGTCAACATCCTGGATGAGTTGAGAGGGAAAGTGAGTTTGCTGCCCGGCGGACCGTGGAACCGAGTGATGTACGTGCTGTTCGCCAAGAGAGGCTTCACCGAGGGCCTGCAGGCCAGGTCAACCGGTGGGGAGATTCTCCTGGTCACGGCGGCGGACATCCTGGAGGGCTAAAATGAACCACGCCCAAAGCCCCAATCCCGGCATCATCCTTCATCCCATCGGCTACGTGGAACGGGATGAGGAAGACAAGGGGCTCTCTGGCGACGGACTGCGCGCCCGTCCGGCCCGCATCGTGCTCGACCCGGCGCTGACCGACGGCCTGTTGGGCCTGGGTCCCGGCAGCGACATCGTCGTTCTCTACTATTTCCACCGGTCCGTCGGCTACGACCTGCAGGTGCACCCTCGGGGCGATCCTGGCCAGCCGCTCCGGGGGGTGTTCGCCGTCCGCAGCCCCCGTCGCCCCAATCCCATCGCCGTGACCACTGTCCGGGTCCGGCGCATTGAGGGCAACGTGCTGGAGGTCGTCGGGCTGGATGCGCTGGACGGCTCGCCGGTGCTGGATATCAAGGGATACGCCTCGCTTTTCGACACCTCGTTAAGGAACACAGGTAGGCAGGGTTAAAACGGATCAGGGCTGGTTTTCGGGATTCGCCTCCTGAGCCAGTTTGCCCCGGCGTTCTGGCCGGACTTCGTCCGCCTGTGAGATCTGTGGACGTTTCACGCCGTGCCGAGCCTGGCGAGCGCGGCAGAGATGTGCTTAAGTGCGATCTGGATGTTCTCCATCGAGTTGGCGAAGCATAGCCGCAAATAGCCTTCGCCCCCGTCGCCGAAGGCAGTTCCAGGCAGCATGGCTACTCCGGCTTCTTCGAGCAAATAGTTGGCCAGCCAGTCGGACGTGTGGCCAAACGTGGACACGTTGGGGAACACGTAGAATGCCCCCTGCGGCACACGACACTGGACACCAGGGATCGCATTCAGACCGGCTACCAGCACATCTCTCCTCCGTTGGTACTCGGCCACAACCGCCTCGACCTGATCCTGAGGGCCGGTCAGCGCCTCCAGGCCTGCATACTGGGTGAACGTGGCAGTGCAGCCAATCGAGTGGGTCAGTAACAGGGCGACCCGCTCGGCGAGAGCCTCTGGCATGATCCCGAAGCCGAGCCGCCAGCCGGTCATGGCGTACGTCTTGGAGAAGCCGTCGCAGATCGCTGTGCGATCGGCCATGCCAGGCAGGCTGGCGATGCTGGGCACTGGCACGCCGTCGTACGCGATTCGGGCGTTAATTTCATCTGAGATCACCCAGGTGTCATGCTGTTGTGCTGCGTCGGCGATGTGCTCAAGCATTGACATCGAGAGCACTCCGCCGGTGGGGTTGCTGGGGGAATTCAGGATGACCAGGCGGGTGCAGTCGCTCACCAACCGGTCGAAGGCCGCCAGGTCAAAAGCGAAGTCCGCCTCTTCGTGCAGGGGGACGGGCACCGGGACGCCGCCGGCCACACCGATCATGGCTTGGTAGGTAGGGAATCCAGGGTCAGGGTAGATCACCTCGTCGCCTGGGCGAACGAGCGCCAGCGTGGGAAAGAACAGCGCTGACTTGGCACCGGGTCCGACGATCACCTGGGATGGCTGCACCTCGATCCCCCGGCGCCGTCCAGCGTCCTCAGCGATGGCCTGGCGTAGGGCCGGGATGCCGGCTGGCGGGTTGTAGCGGGTGTGGCCTTCCTGGATAGCCTGAATCCCGGCCTGCGCCACGTTTTCGAAGGTGGGTACGTCTGGCTGCCCAATCTCCAGGTGGATGATTTCCCGGCCCTCGGCTTCCATGGCCTGGGCACGAGCCAGCATATAGTAGGCCCCTTCCGGCGCCAGGTGGTTGACACGTTCAGCGAAAGTCACTGGGGTTTTGGTCATTTTTGCACCTCTCGAAGAACACAGATGGGTAGGATTAGAACGGATTAGGACGGATTTCAATCCTTTATCTTGTGGTTCCACTCAACCTTAGCACAAAAGCGGCGGATTAGCAAACGGCCCGACACTCGCCGCCCCGTGCAGTTGGCTGTGCCCGATTTTGAGGTCGTCCGGTCGAGGTGGAGAAAGCGAGGTGGTGGGCGTGGTGTCCTGAGCTTGTCGAAGGGTTGTCGTTTGTGCGAGTGCTGCCATTCGATCTTATCTTCCCGAAGTGGTCGCCAGCCGCGCAGGCTGCCACATACGACACGGAGCGGTTTCTGGCGTTGATGGTTTGAGTGTGAGGTAGCAGCATTGCGCCTGTCTCATATCGGCGGGATAGCATAAATTACGACCATCGTGTATAATTCTACCGCTCGTGACTCCAGGAACGAAAGGGCTTGAATGTCTCTGCGACAACTCGAACTCCCAGCTATCCGACGATTTTCTATACCGCGCCTCGACGTTAGTTATCGAGAGCGTCTGAGCGGTCTTTTGTCGAGTGACCTGGATTTTCATGGGTTGAGTAGTGCGTATGCTTCCCACAATTTCCACGCCTTCCCAGCAAAATTCCCCCCACAGTTACCCAGGAAATTCATCAAAGGGCTTACAGAGCCAGGAGAGATTGTACTTGATCCTATGGTAGGGTCAGGAACCACAGTTGTAGAAGCATTTCTAGCCGGGTGCCGGGGCATTTGTTTTGATATTGACCCGATGGCACTGCGATTGTGCAAGGCTAAAGTCACGCCCTTAGCGTTGCAAGAGACCGCCGCAGCGGGAAACAAGGTGCTCCACCGCGCCAGAGAGAGTCTACAGCAGGACGGAACCAAACTGAGCCGCGAATTGAACACTCGTTTTGGAGAGGCAGAGCGCAAATTTGTAGACTACTGGTTTTTACCCTCCACCCAACTCGAATTGATGGCCCTGATTCGGGAAATTGAGCGTGTGCAAGACCCTGGTGTCCGCGAGTTCCTGGAACTGGCGTTTTCGGCGATCATTATTACCAAGTCAGGCGGGGTTTCGATAGCGCGTGACCTGGCGCACACGCGCCCCCATCGCGTTCGAGACAAGACGCCTCATCCAGCCTTGGGGGAATACCGTAAACGGTTGAGCAAGAATCTAGACAGCCTTGCTACGTTAGCGCGCGGAGGTGGGACGATTGAGATCTTTCGTGGCAATGCTCAGAAGTTGCCTCTGCGTGATCACACGGTTGACCTTATTGTTACCTCTCCGCCCTATGCTTCGAACGCCATTGACTACATGCGAGCGCATAAGTTCTCCTTGGTATGGTTTGGACATTCGCTTAGCAGCCTTTCACGACTGCGCCGAGAGTACATCGGCCACGATGCTGTATCCGGTGTTGAGTTCGTTGAGTTGCCTGACTCTGCTGCCCAGGTAGTTGCTAGCCTCGCTCGTGTTGACCAGAAAAAAGCCAGAGTATTACACCGTTACTACTCAGAAATGACTCGTTGCCTGGCTGAAATGGCCCGCGTGCTAAAGCCGGGTAAAGCAGCCATTGTCGTAGTTGGATCATCCACAATGCGCGGGATGGACACCCGAACCGATGTTTGCCTGGGAGAGATTGGAAAACAGGTTGGGTTTGAGTTGCTCAGTATCGCGGTGCGAAGGCTCGACCGCGATAAGCGCATGATGCCAGCGCGACGAACAGAAATCCGTTCCCAGATCGAGAAACGGATGCATGAAGAATACGTAATCGGCTTTCTCAAACCAGAATCGGGATAGGAGCGCCTGATAATGAGCCTGGAACAGTTGCGCAAGAAGTATCACGAGACAATCTGTCGGCACATTCTGGGATACCGGGCAGGGGTGCCCAGTATCGCGGATAAGGGCAGTAAGAGAAGCATCCAGTTAGCCCAAGGCATCTTGACTCGGATAGGATTCCCGCCCTGCTCCAACCCACCGAAAGGGCAAAGGGCGGGTGCGTTGTTTGAGTCTCTGACACGTGACTATCTCGATAAGGCATTTCGGTTGATTAAGCATCTTCGCCCTGGTGAGTGGATAATCTCCACTCTTGGAGATGCGCCTGCATTCGATCAATACGAACACCTTACCGATCTGTCACAGGTCTTGGCGCAACATCCCGGTTTGCGTGCGACCTTGGGGGATTATTTGGTAAAGCCCGACATTGTAGTAGGGCGAAGTCCCGTTTTGGACCAGGAAATCAACCAGGACGCCGACATTCTACAAGGCGATACAGCCATGTTGACGCCTCTGCGTGCGAGCAACTTCCCAGACCCCAGGCCAATTCTGCACGCCAGCATCTCTTGCAAGTGGACGATTCGCAGTGACCGCTCTCAAAACGCGCGCACCGAAGGCCTGAACCTGATCCGCAATCGCAAGGGCAACACACCCCACATCGTCATCGTGACGGCTGAACCCTTGCCCAGCCGGATAGCGTCGGTTGCGTTGGGTACTGGTGACCTGGACTGTGTGTACCATATGGCGCTCTACGAGTTGGGTGAATCCGTTGAAGCGATTGGCGACGAGACGTTGAGCGAGATATTCGATTTACTGGTGGACGGCAAACGGCTACGCGACATCAGCGACCTGCCGTTTGATCTGGCGATATAGCCACTTGTAGCGGGTGAAATGAGGGCAGAGGAGCGAGAATAGCCTCCCTGCCCCTTCATCTTATCAGTCAGGGAGCAGTGTGTCGCAGACAGGGATTCTGCAATCCGCAATTCGCCATTTGCAGTTCGCCATTCGCCAACCGTTCCTGCTGCTGGCGATCGTGGCGCTGGGTGGCTTCCTGCGGTTCTACCAGATCGGCAGCAAAGGATTGTGGCTTGACGAATCGTTCAGTGTCTGGCTGGGCTGGCAGCCCGTGGGAGAGATGCTCGGCTGGCTGGTCAATATTGACCAGCACCCGCCGCTCTACTACACGCTGCTTCACTTCTGGATGATCCTGGGCGACGATGCGGCTACTGTGCGGGGCCTCTCTGCCCTGTGCGGCACGTTGACTATCCCTGTCGTATATCTGCTGGGTCGCTGCCTGGCCGATAATGATAGCAAAGTCGGCCTGTTGGCTGCACTGATCCTGGCCGTCTCCCCCTTCCACGTGCGTTTTGCCCAGGAGACGCGCATGTACACGCTGCTGGCGCTCAACGCATCGCTGGCGCTGTACGCGCTGGCACGTTTGCTCACCGACCCCCGTTCGGCTGAGATGGGGCTGGGCCAGCAGTTTGTGAACTTTTGTCAAGCCTGGCGGGCTGCCCGCGCCGCTGAACGGGAAGCGCGTTCAGATGCAACGGGCTATGAGCGGGATTTTCGAGGAACCACCGACTGGGTCAGCGCCCCCACCCGTCGCCGCTGGCTGCCGCTGCAAGCCACCGAGACCGACCTGGCCTGGCTGGGCTATATCGTCTTCACGGCAGCGACGCTGTTGAGTCACAACACGGCGGTCTTCTTTCCGGTCGCCACTAATCTCTTTGTGCTAGGCCTGCTTCTGATCCGGCGGCGACCTACTCCCCCGACTCCCCTCCCTACCAGGGAAGGGGGAGACAGAGCCTCCCCTCCCCGCTCTCCTCCCTCCCCCCGGGGGGGAGGGCCGGGGAGGGGTCAGGAGGGGCTGGGGGAGGGGTTTTTGCGCAACTGGCTCCTGGCCCAGGTAGGTGTGTTCCTGTTGTGGAGTCCCTGGCTCGTGGCCTTCGTCGTCCAGAGCCTGGGCGTCTACGGCGAGTTCTGGATCCAGCCGCCCACCTGGCAAACTGTCGTGGACACGGTCAAGACCTTCCTGAGCGGTTTTCTACCGCCCCAGGTCCGCTGGCCCGAGGTCGTATGGGGGCTGTACGCGGCGCTGGTGCTGCTGGGACTGGTCCGCTTCCGTCGCCGTCCGGCGCGCGTCGCGCTCTTGCTCGTCATCTTCGTAACCCCGTTCGTGGGGGAGTGGCTGGTCAGCCTGCGTCGGCCCATCTTTTACGACCGCACGCTCATCTGGGCCTCGCTCCCGCTCTACTTGTTGCTGGCCGCCGGCATGCGCCAGTTGCGCTACTGGTCCTACGTCCTGGCCGTCGTCCTGATGGTGCTGACGGTCAATACCCTCTCGCTGCGGGAGTACTACACGCATTTTGAGAAGGAGCAGTGGGACGACGCGGCTGCGTTCGTGGCGGAGCGGGTGGAGCCCGACGATCTGATTCTGTTCAACGCGACCTGGGTGCAGATTCCTTTTGACTTTTACTTCCGTTTCCACAATCGCCCGGTGGCCGAGCACGGCGTGCCGGTGGACCTGTTCGATCGGGGCATCCTGGAGCCGAAGATGGCCGAAGGCGACCTGCCCCGGTTGCGGGCGCTCACCCGGGGCCACGAGCGAGTATGGCTGGTCTATAGCCACGATTGGTACACCGACCCACGGGGATTGATTCCTCCGGCGCTGGAGGAGGAACTGGACCTGCTCGACTGGTGGGGCTTCTATGGCCTGCAGGTGCGATTGTACGGTAAGATCACGCCTGACGGCGTGGTGACCACGCTGGCCGGGAGCGGTGAACCAGGCGACGCGGATGGCTCTGCCAGCGAGGCGCAGTTCCGGGCCCCGGAAGGAGTGACCGTGGACGCCGATGGCAACGTCATCGTGGCCGACACGGGCAACCACCGCATCCGCAAGATTGTGATTAACCCATAATGAGACGAAAGATCACATTCTTGATCGTGGGGCAGTTCCTCGTCCTTGATGTTCTGGCATGGGCGGCGACCTATTGTGCTGCTACTGCACCGTCTCCCGAGGAACTGCGGCGACAGGCCGGCGCGACCCCAGTTGCAGCACCATCCATCGTCGAAAGGAGAAATGACGGAATGCACGTTTTATGTTCGTCGAGGACTGGCCCAGCATCACGTGGGCGGTGGTGGACTACTACCGGCAGCCGAAGGCGGGTTACTACGCCCTCCAGACCGCCATGCAGCTGATTCTCCCTTCCATCGCCGCCTCTCGGCCGGCCCGCTTGGAGCGGAGCCGCTGGGTCTATGTGGAGACCGCCGACTTCCAGGTCGCGCTGTGGGTCGTTAACGACACGCTGGACGAGTACCTGGAGGCTCAACTACGCTGGTACGTCGAAGAGGAGGGGAATGGAGTTGTGAAGGAAGGAGTAGCCTCCGTCAACATCCCATCCGACGGTGTGTGCTGGGCCGCCGCCCTGCGCAACCTCGACCTGCCCCCCGGCAACTATAATCTGCACGTTGAACTGCTTGATGCACAGGGGCGCGAACTGGGGCGGAATGCGCTTGTCTTCGCCATCGAACCACCGGCGGAGGAGTAGGCTACTGATGAAGGTTGTCGTCGGCTCGACCAATCCGGTCAAGATCGCGGCCACGGCCGCGGTGTTGCGCCGCGTCTACGGCAACGATGTGGAGGATGTGGAATCTGTGGCCGCGGAGAGCGGCGTCTCGCACCAGCCGTGGGGCAACAAGGAGACGCTGCGCGGCGCACTTAACCGAGCGCGGGCGGCGCAACGCACGAGCGGCGCGGCGCTGGGCATCGGCTTTGAGGGCGGCCTGCTGGAGGTGCAGGGTAAGGTGTTCACCTGCGCCTGGTGTGCGGTCGTGCGTGACGATGGCGTGGTGGGTATCGCCGGTGGGGAGAACGTGCTCCTCCCGCCGTCCGTGACGGCGGATGTGCGGGCAGGAGCGGAACTGGGGCCAGCGGTGGACGCGCTGACGGGGTTGCACAACACCAAACAGGGCGGCGGTGCGATTGGCGCTCTGACCGGGGGCCGGCTTGACCGCCAGGCGGCCTATGAGCACCTGCTGACGATGGCGCTAGCGCGACTGCTGACCCCGGCATACTATACCGAACGCGCGTGAAAACGGGGGGTATCCGTTCAGGTAGTTAGGCAAGCGGGGTCGGGCTGCCAGGGGACCTACGTTTGGTCGTGCACACGTATCGGTTCGCTCACACGGCTTGACACGGCCATGGGGCTCATCACCAGGATCCCCAGGCATGTGCCCAAGGTCATACCAGCAAGGACGCTCGCTGCAATAATCCATAACATCACGTCACCTCGCTCCACGATAGTTAAATCTCACTTAGATACCATTTTACTATAAGCGCCTCCCAGAGCGCAATAGGATTTTTGACCCATTACCGCGGTACTGTTTGGCGCGACGCGCGATATCAGAGGTAGGTGAGGGTTGAGCGCTTACAACGGGAGAAAGCATCACTGCTGCACATTGTGGAGACGTAATGCGTGAAACGTGATCGAAGCTGCTGCTGCCTGGGTGCTCGACCGCTACGATTTTCCCTATGGCTACATGTTCTGCTTCGCGTTGACCATTGCCATGTCCCCCTTCAGCCGGACGTGGCGGTGCGATTGGAACGGGAGTATCAATGGTAGCCAATAAGAAGGAGGAACGGAGCGACCGTATTGCTGGCCTGGGCCGGGTCGTCCTGGCTGCGCTGGCCCTGCTGTTTTTCTGGAGCGCCATCGGCTATGGCTTCTGGCCGGAGTTGGCGCCCCGCCTGCTGCTCTGGGTCCAGCCGTTGCGCGGCATCGGCGCTGGGGAGGTCGAGAGCCAGTACTTCGAAGTGCGCAACAAGTCCTCCGCCAGCGACCGCCAGGTGCAGCGCATGATCGAGCGGCTGGAGCAGGACTACGTGGCGCTCACGGCCTTCCTGGGCCGTGAGCCAGAGAGACGCATCCCGGTGTTGTTGACCGACGGCAATGCGCCGGCCTACGCCGACCGGGGCACGCTGTACGTCTTCTATGACCAGGGTGTCATCAGCCTGGACACAGCGCCGTTCTTCATGGCCGTCGTCATCGCCGGTCCGCCCTCCGGCTTCCTCTTTTTCGACCTGGGCCTCTCCCTCTACGCGGTCGAGGAGACTGGCCTGGCCGAGGGACTGACTGGCCAGCCGGCCGACGCCTGGGTCGTGCTCCTACAACAAAAGGGGGCGCTGATCCCCCTGGAGGAGGCCTGGTCGGTCGAGATGCCCGAGGATGAGGAGGGGCTGTTCGACTTCTTCCGCGCGGTGATGGAGGGCGGCTCCTTCGTGCGCTGGCTGGTGGAGGAGCACGGCTGGAACACGGTGTGGAAACTGCGCGCCGGAGGCGAACTGGAGACGGTCGTCGGTGTGCCGCTCTACCAGGCCGAGGCGGGCTGGCTGGCGACCATCGCAGCCCAGGGACTGTGCCCCAAGCCCTGCCTGCTGGCCGTGCCTGGTCACCCGGTGTTTCGTGGGATGTGCCGGCAGTTGGAGAATACCCATCCCTGATCCAGCAGCCTGGCAAGCGAGGGGGAGTTGAGCGTCGTGGCACTATCCCTCGTCTTGTCTCCTGTCGAATGGGACAACCTTTTGTGCCACCATCGCCTGCAGTTTGGCCAGTGCCTGCTGTGCGACCTCGCGCTCTGCGGGGGTCAGCGGCAACGCGACGAACTCGTCTTCGTCGAGCACCTGCGTCTCCCCGTCGGGCGCGACCCACAGGTCGAGCGCCAGGTCTTCGGCGGTCACCTCATTGGCGCTGATGCGAGCCGGTCGCGTGATGTTGCAGTACCATCCCTTCAAGCGCCCGTCGCTGGCGCGGATCTCGAATATGTTGTACCATTGGTCGGCATAGAAGTACTCTGTCCAGCGATCACCCGGTTCGAGGACGACGAAGCCCATGTCCGACGGGGTCCGGTCCCACCCGGTGCGCAGCACGATGGCATGGCCGTTGCGCCGGAGCACCCGCCCCGGGTAGGCGGTGACCTGGCTTCCAGCGTGGTCGAGTTTGCGGATCGTGATCGGTCCCATGGGGCCACATTCTACCGTGATTCAGGGGTTGGCACAAGTTTGGGTAGCCTTTCCGTGCTAACGCTGGCCGAAGGCGTGTCGGGTGTGATCGCTAGGTGTTGTTATGCGTGAAACATGGCCTCACGCAGCGTGTATCACGTTTTACATCAGCATTACACATCAGGATAGGAGGCAACGTGAGCAAGAACGAACTGGGAAGCCGGTGGGCACTCATCTTAGGAGCGTCGAGCGGGTTCGGCGCGGCGACGGCACGGGCGCTGGCTGGCGCCGGGATGAATATCTTTGGTGTACACCTTGACCCGAGGGCGACGCTTCCTCGCGCCAAGCAGGTCGTAGCCGACATTGAGGCATTGGGGAGCAGGGCGGTTTTCTTCAACACCAACGCCGCCGACGCACGCAAGCGGGCACGCGCACTCAATCAAATCGAGGAGACACTGGCGGACGATCCAGCCGGCAGCATTCACTTCTTACTGCACTCGCTGGCCTTCGGCACGCTCCTGCCCTTCATCGCCGACACCCCCGAGGAAGCGGTCAGCGAGGCGCAGATGGACATGACGCTGCGGGTAATGGCCCACAGCCTGGTCTACTGGGTGCAAGACCTGGTGCGGCGGAATCTCCTGGTGCGTGGCAGCCGAGTCTACGCGCTTTCCAGTGCTGGCGCGATCCGGATGGCGCCAATGTACGGGGTAGTCTCGGCGGCCAAAGCGGCACTGGAGAGCCACGCGCGGCAACTGGCGCTGGAGTTGGGTCCCCGGGGCATTGCTGTCAACTGCCTGCGGCCGGGCGTGACCGACACACCCGCATTGCGCGCCATCCCAGGCCACGATGTCTACGTCGCCGAGGCGCTCAAACGCAACCCCGGCGGTCGCATGACGACGACCAAGGATGTAGCGAAGGCGCTGGTGGCACTGGCTGACCCGGCCGTCACCTGGATTAGCGGAGCGGTCATCCCAGTGGACGGGGGGGAGATCATCGTGGGGTGATTTGACATTCCCACATGACGTGATAGAATATGTACACATTCGAGATACTGCCCCTTGTGTGCGAACTGCGACGCCGAACCGTTTCTGACAGGCTGGCCTTTTTGTGAGGTGGTCAGGGATGAGACAATCCGATTAAGTAGCCGTCCAACGTCAGGCGCGATTCTCGGACCCGGCATCGCCTGCACGTCTGTTGAGGCAGGTGGTGCTGGGTTTTTTGTCGAAGGTGTAGTATCGTGAGGAGTAATCTGAATTTATGAACATAGCAGCTTCGACTGACCAAAATCCAACCGATCAGAACATGACCAACCAGAGTCCAACTGACCAAGGTCCAACTGATCAGAACATGACCAACCAGAGTCCGACTGACCAAGGTCCAACCGATCAGAACATGACCAACCAGAGTCCAACTGACCAAGGTCCAACCGGTCAGAGCTTGGACGAGTACCTGACTAACGGGTATGACTATAAGGCACTCCGCCATGGGGACATCCGCACCGGCATCGTTGTAGAAGCCGACGAGCGCCGTTTGGTCGTGGACGTCGGCTCCAAGCGAGAGGGCTTTGTCTATGCTGAAGACCTGGCGCGTCTGGACGAGGAAACCCGCTCTGGAATCCAGGTCGGCACCACCGTCCCGGTGTTCGTGCTCCGACCCACGGATAGGGAAGGGCATCCTATCCTGTCCATCCACCAGGCCCGCCTGTACGAGGACTGGCTCGAGGCTGAGCAGATGATGGAAAGCGGTGAACTCTACGAGGGAGAGGTCGCCGGCTACAACCGCGGCGGTCTCATAGTTCGGTTTGGTAAGATTCGCGGCTTTGTCCCCGCCTCGCAAGTCGTGGGGCTGCCCAGGCGCTTGTCAGCAGAGGAGCGCCGCCAGCGTCTGGCGGACATGGTTGGGCAGCAGGTCGGCCTCAAGATCATCGAAGTGGATCGCCGTCGCCGCCGCCTGATCTTTTCCCAACGGCGGGCACTGCGCGCCTGGCAGGAACTGCAGCGCGAGCGAGTTATGGCCCAGTTGGCTGAGGGGGAGACGCGGCACGGGAGAGTCACCGACATCACCAGTTTTGGTGCTTTCGTGGACCTGGGTGGGGCCGATGGCTTGATCCACGTTTCGGAACTCAGTTGGCGCCGGGTAGATAATCCCCGCCAGGTGCTCAAGGTCGGCCAGGAGGTGGATGTCTACGTGCTCGATGTAGACCGGCAACGGAAACGAATCGCGCTGAGCCTCAAGAAACTCGATCCCGATCCCTGGACACTGGTAGATGACCACTATCGAGTGGGGCAGTTGGTCGAGGGACGGGTCACCCGCGTGCTGGACTTTGGCGCTTTCGTCGAGTTGGACCTCGGAGTGGAAGGGTTGCTCCATGCCAGCGAGATGATCGGGACGTCAGAACTCCGCCCTTCGGACATCGTTCATCTCGATGAGAGGCTGCTGGTGAAGATTGTCCGCGTAGACAGCCAGCGGAGGCGACTTGCCCTGAGCGCGAGACAGGTGCGGAAGGGCGAGTGGGAGCGTTGGGTGGCAGAACAGCAGGCAGCCCGCGAGGCCCAGGAGGCAGCAGCCAGGAAAGCGGCTGAGGAAGAGGCTGCAGTGCCGGGGCCGGAGGCGGCGATCGGCGAGGCGGCTGAGGAGCAGGCCGCAGTGCCAGAGCCGGAGGCAGCGCTTGG
>CAZZEX010000007.1:0-77240 GCA_964653285.1 uncultured Anaerolineales bacterium | reverse complement strand
CTGGCGGCTACCAGATGCCCGGCAGCAGGCGGTAGCGCACCCGCCCGGCGTACTCCTTGTAGCCGTCGAGCTCCTCCAGCAAGGTCCGGTCTTCCAGCGCCGTGCGGACGACGAGAAGACACATCGTAAGCACCGCCGGGATGAACGCCCACAGCGAGCCGAGGGCCAGAGACGTTGCGAACGAGGATACGATATACCCGACGTAGCCCGGATGGCGCACGACCCGGTAAGGCCCGCCGCTGGCAACGGTATGATCCCGCTCCATCTGGATGCGAACAGAGGTTGAGAAGAACTTGTTCGCCACCATCGCCCAGGTAAACAGGCCTTGCGCCAGCGCGAAGAGAATCAACGCGACGACCTGGATCGCCACGGCCAGCGGTGGCGACCACCCGAAGCGCTCATCCAGGCCGGCCACGATGCATCTGGCTATCGTGGCCAGACCGATGATGCTGAGGATCACCATATCCCAGGTTTTGGCGCCCTTCCTGGGCCCGGTGCGTTCTGCGAGTAACTCCGGGTTTCGGGTGATCACGACCAGCGCGGTGGCGGTACTCCAAGCCAGCATTATGCCGACCAGAGCCCACCCCATCACCCAGTCCAGCCGGCCCGCGGGGAGGAACAGCGTCGCTGCCAGCATCAGCAAGCCCATTGCTTCTCTTACCAGATACCTCACAACATTGCGGGTTGTCTCAGATTGATGACCCGGTTGCTCGGCAGATGTGTTGGCGTTCATTTTTATCTCCTCCCAACGAATATCGCGTACCTCAAGTACCTGAAAATGTCCTTGGGGAGACGCCGCCTTTCTGCCATGTACTTCCTGAAAGCCGGATTTTTGATGTACAGAAACAGCGTTCGATAAAACATCCTCCACATATCCTGGAAACGATACCGCTGAACTTGAGTGGACTCCCGTCGCACATCGAATTTGTAGGTCTGCACGACGACGTCGCGCAGTCCAGCGCCCTCCAACAATTCCATCCAACCCCCAAGAGTTGGAATATCCGGCTTGATGTCCCAAATATGTCTTACCTGTTCAACCAGCGGCGCGGGGGGCGCCTCGATCCAGAGTTCCTCGTTCAGCCCCACGTATCCGCCTGGCCTGGTCACGCGAGCACATTCGCTGACCACGCGCTGTTTATCTTTTATAAATGTGAGTACGGACTCGCATAAGACGACGTCGAAAAGGGCATCCTCGAGGGGAAGGTTTTGCGCATCTGCAACCCTGAACTCAAGACTGTCCGCCACGCCCTCTTTTTGTGCCCGTTTATTCGACCTGGCAATCATGCTTTCACGAAGGTCTACTCCAACCACGCGGCAGCCATACTCTTTCGCAAGGTAACAAGCCGTTGCGCCGACGCCGCAACCGACCTCCAAAACATAAGCATCCTCGCCGATGTGACATAATTCGATGAGCGCCTTTGTGGTCTCGAACCCTCCCAGGTGTTTTGTAGTGCCTATGTAAGCCTGCAATTCAAAGTAGGAAAGTTCTGGGTTTGACATCTCTGGTTTTTTGCTCCCCATTTCCCACTGCTGCCGTAAGTTCTCTACCACACGCCGGGCAGCAGGCGATAGCGCACCCGCTGGGCATACTCGGCGTAGCCAGGGAGTTCCTCGCGCAAAGTCTTATCCTCCAGCGCGGCGCGGGTGATGAATATGGCGACGATCAGGCCGCAGGGAATGAACGTCCACCACGAGCCGAGGAACAACGGGATAGACAACCCAAAGAAGATCGTGCCCACGTACATAGGGTGGCGCACATACCGGTATGGGCCGGTTGTGACGACCTGGTGGCCGCGGTCGTCCTGGATACGCACCATCGCCGAGAGGTAAGCGTTAGCGGACATGGCCCACAGGGGCATAATCATCGCCGGGACAAAGAGCACGCCCCCAATCACGTGTAGGGCAAGCGACATCGCAGACCACTCAAAGCGCACGGCATCCAGCCCGGCGACCACCGGTGTGGTAAAGAGAATAAGCGAGTAGATCCCCATCAAGACCTTGTCCCAGCCCTTGACGTTGTCTGCCATCCTGCCACGCTCGTTAATCAAGCCGGGGGACTTTCTCATCACGAACGCCGACATCAACATAAGGAGGAGCCAGCCGGCGAGAAACAGCCACGCCCACAGCCAATTGAGGCGGCCGGCGGAGAGAAACAGCAGCACGCCGATGATCAGAACAGATACGAGAACCTGCACGATGCGCCTTATCCCCGAACGCTCAAGAGATGGCCCGGCATCGCTGGATTGGGCTGACATTGTGTCAGACATGGCACACCCCCTTTTTCAGTGTCTCTTGCCCCTTAGCATTTTCAAGACGAGAATCAGTCCTGCCAGCACGCTCACCAACGCCCCGATCCCGATCCACACGCCACGCCAGTCCAGCGGTATTTCGGCGCTGCCATCCGGCATCAGGGGCGTGTCCGGGTCGAGGTGGGGATACAGGCGGTCAATGGTCGGGGTTGGCACGTCCGTGGTACGGGCCAACGCCAGGAATTCGTCGGCCAGGTGCTGCACTTCGTCGCGGGCGGCGTTGGCGTGTCTCACCATTGCGACTTCCATCTTTTCGTTGGCGAGCAACCGTTGCAGCAAGAAGACCAGTAGCGGCTCCGGGAGCCATTCGAACATCTTGAATTTGGATGGCGTGACGGGCAGGCCGAGTGCCCGCAGCACCCGGAATCCCTCGCGGATAGCGCGGACGGCTAACACAACTGCGTCGCGCGTGCGTGCCAGCCGGTAATTGTCCGTCCCGGCCATGTAGAGGGCCGGCGCCAACGAGGGCATCAGCAGCGCGACGTGATACTTGAGCCAGGTGTCCATGTCGGTGCGGATTTCAGCGCCGAAGCCAGGCGCGCTTTCGAGGATACGGGCAATCTCCCGCGTCCGCGCTGTGATACGGCCATCTACCTCACCAAAAGGAACGAACGCCTTGTCGTCCTCCGTGCCCGTCAAGCAGTGGACGATGTGACCCTCGCGGTATCCAGCAGAATTGGGAAAGCCAATCAGGACTCGCTCGCGGCCCAGTGCGTCGACCAGTTCCCCCGGCCCGGCGGCGTTGTTCATCAGGAACAGAACGTTGGGCGTATGCTGGTTGGCCGCCAGGATGGGTAAGATGTCCAGCGCGTTGTTCTTGCGCATGATGACCAGCGCCAGATCGTAAGCGTCGTCGGGCGCAAGCCGTTCGACGACGTTGACGCGCGTGACCGTTCGCTCTTTAGTGTTTACATCTTCCAGCACGATGCCATATTCGCGCAAGTCGGCCAGGCGTTGTCCCCGCGCCAAAAGCGAAACATCGTTTCCGCCTTCTTGCAGCCGCGCAGCGAATAGACTGCCCAGTGGCCCAGCGCCGTAAACCAGGATTCTCATAATAACCCCCTTATTCTATGTGACTCTCCAGGGCGCGGGCGAATAACTCCCGATCCTCCTCCTGGATGAGGTCCAGCGCTCGATCCCCCAAAAGAGCCAGGATTTGGGGGAGGTACAGGTCGGTTCGCAGGTGGTGCTCGGCGATGAAGACGAGGAGAGGGCTGCTGGTCCAAGAAGCGCGGGCCTGGTTCGCGGTCAGCCACTCGCCGATCAATACCTCCTCCCCGTCAATGACCAGAACCAATCCCAGCCCTCTGGCCTGGCCCAGGGTCTCCTCCGACACGTGGGCGACGACCACACGACAGCCCGGCAGATTGATCTCGCTCGTGGTGTAGAGCACTGCTCGCACCCCGCGCTCAATGGCCTCCTCCAGCACAGGACACAGGGCCTGGAATGTGGTCGGCACGAGGGCCAGGTAGACGCGAGACCTGGCCTGGCCGATCATCTCCCGTGCCTTGGCCATGATGTTTTTGTGGCCCTCAATGTTCCAGACGTATTCCAGGTCGGCGGGCGAGGCCAGGGTAGCCAGGTCGCCCTTGAGGGATGTGATGAGTTCCTCGTGCTCGCGGTGCAGTTGGTCGAGAAACTCACCCGCCGGAACCGGCGCGTACTGAGTCGAGTCGCCTTTGCGCAGCGTCATTGCCGCGCCACGGGCGGTGAGTTTACCCAGGACTTCATAGATCATGGAACGGGGGACGCCGGAGGTCTTGGAGAGTTGGTAACCCGTGACGGGGCTCTCCCGGAGCAGGGCGACGTAGGCCTTGGCCTCGTACTCCGAGAAGCCGATTTTCACCAGTTTGTCAATAGGGTGGCTGTTCATTTCCCTCCTGCCCTTTAGGCGTTAGTATTATAACCTAGACGTTAGAGTTATAACTACGTTAGTAGTATACTCCGATTCATCCGGTTTGTCAAGGGTCAGAACCTTAAAAAAGGGGATGGATGTTCATCAGCAGCACCGCCAGAGGCGCGACGGGGACCAGCAGGAAGGTGACCAGCAGGAAGGTAATGCGTCACACTTCGGAGAGGGGAGAGGGAGTGGGCATTGGCTGTCCGCCGTTCGGCTGAGGGCTTCGGCCCGACTTTCAAGCGCCGGGCAGCACAGTCGGTGGTGTCGCAGGTTGACAGATTCGCTCCATCGCTTCCCGAACCCGCGCCGTCGGCGCGGTGACAGAGAACCGCGCGTATCCCTCGCCGGCAGGGCCAAAGAACGAACCTGGGGCCACCGCGACACCCGTCCGCTCCAGCAGTGCGAGCGCGAACCTTTCCGAGGTCCACCCCGACGGCACCCGCCCTTCGGCAGGTTCAGGAATCCGCGCCCATACGTAGAGCGTAGCGCGGGGGCGCGATGCCTCCATACCCACCGCCTTCAGCCCTCCCAAGACGATTTCCAGCCGCTCTTGGTAAACCTCGTTGCGCGCTGAGAGCCACCCTGGGGTGGCGGAGAGCGCCCGGATGGCTGCCTCTTGCAGCGGGCGGAAGATGCCTGAGTCTACATTGGACTTGACCTGGGCCAGCGACGCCAGGGCGTCGGCGTTGCCCACCGCCATCCCTGCCCGCCACCCCGCCATGTTGTATGTTTTGGAGAGAGAGTTGAACTCTACTGCCACCTCCGACGCGCCAGGCACTTGCAGCAGGCTTGGGGCCACGTAGCCCTCGTAGGTTACGTCGCAGTAAGGCGCGTCGTGGCAGAGCAGCAAGCCATGACATCGCGCAAGGTTCACTGCCTGGGCAAAGAACTCCAAATCGGCCGTGGCACCGGTAGGGTTGTTGGGGTAGTTTAGCCACATCAGAATGGCCTTGTCGGCCACGCCGGGTGGGATGGCACTGAGGTCTGGCAAGAAATTGCGCTCGGGCAGCAGCGGAAATGCATAGACTTCCGCGCCAGCCAAGGCCGCGCCCATCGCATAGGGTGCGTAGCCGGGGTCGGGCACCAACACCAGGTCGTCGGGGTCGAGGCAGGCCAGGGCCATGTTGACGATGCCCTCCTTGGAACCGATGAGCGGCACGATCTGGGTATCGGGATCGAGCACCACGCCGAACCTCCGCTCGTAGTACCCGGCGATTGCCCCGCGCAGGGCGGGCAGTCCCCGGTAACCGGGGTAGCCATGGTGGTCGGGTTGGTGGGCGGACCGGCAGAGCATCTCGACGACTTCGTCAGGGGGCGGCATATCGGGGTTGCCGATGTCTAGCCGGATCACGTCCACACCTTGCCGGCGGGCAGCCTCCACGTGTCCCGCCCAGCGGGCGAAGGGATAGGGCGGCATGTTCAACAGGCGACCGGCGCGTTTCATCCTGTTCCCCCCTTCGCCCGGTCCGCCAGGGTGTCCAGCAGCGCCGTCAGCCCCAGGAGGTAACTGCGCCAGCCGAAGCCGCCGATCTGTCCCACGCAGACCGGCGCGATGAGCGACTTGTGACGGAACGATTCGCGGGCGTAGACATTCGAGAGGTGCACCTCCACCACGGGGAGTCCCACGGCGGCGACCGCGTCACGCAGGGCAACGCTGGTGTGGGTGTAGGCACCGGGGTTGACGAGCACACCATCGGCCCAGTCCATCGCCTCGTGCAGCGCGTCAATGAGCGCACCCTCGTGGTTGGACTGCACGATGCGCAGTTCCGCACCGCGCCCAGCCGCCGCCGCCTGTAACGCCGCGTTGATCTCGTCCAGCGTCACGTAGCCGTAGGTCTCGGGCTCCCGCCGCCCCAGCAGGTTGAGGTTGGGACCGTGGAGGACGAGGATCTTGGGATTGCGAATTGCGAGTTGCGAATTGCGATTGGTCATTTGTCTCACCTCGCGCCCATGCTGCACAGGACGGACTTTACGACGTCGGGCGGGACGTCCTCGGCGATTTCCACTTCGCCGATGGCACAGGGGAGCACCCAGCGCAAGGATCGCCCCCGCCTCTTCTTGTCGTGCGCCATCGCCTCCCAGATGGCATCGGCGTCGAAGGGTGGGCACCGCACCGGAAGCCCCCAAGCCAAAAGGACCCCTTCGATACGGTCGGCAAGCGAGGGAGCGGCCCGGTTCAGTGCGGCCACAATCCGCACCGCAGCCACCATACCGATGCCCACCGCTTCGCCGTGGCGCAACGCGAAGCCGCTCAGTTTCTCCAAAGCGTGGCCCACAGTGTGGCCCAGGTTGAGCACGGCGCGGCGTCCTTGCTCAAACGGGTCCTCTTCGACGATGTCGATTTTGACACGGAGGGCACGGGCAATGTGTGAACTGCGAATGGCGAATGGCGAATGGCGAACCTGGGCCTCCAATTCGGTGAAGAGGTCCGGGGCGCCGATGACGCCGTGTTTGATCACCTCGGCCAGGCCGGAGCGGATCTCCTCAACGGGCAGCGTCGTCAGCACGGCGGGGTCAATGACCACCAGGGCCGGTTGTTTGAACGCGCCAACGAGGTTCTTGCCCTGGGGAAGGTCAACGCCAGTCTTGCCACCCACGCTGGCGTCCACCATCGCCAGCAGCGTCGTGGGCACCTGGACGAAGCGGACGCCCCGCATAAAGGTCGCCGCTGCAAAGCCGGCCACATCGCCGGTCACACCGCCGCCCAGCGAGAGCACCGTGCCGCTGCGGTCCAGCCCGCCAGCGAGGAACTGCTCGTAGAGCGTGGAGATGGTGGCGAGGGTCTTGTGCTGCTCTCCATCGGGCACGGAGCAGGCAAAGGGCCGGAATCCCGCCGACCGCAGGGTGGCCTCGACCTGCGCGCCGTAGAGTGGGGTGACGACCGGGTTGGAGACGACGGCGACGCGGCTGCTCTCAAGTACATCCGCTGCGCGCAGCGAACCGCCGACGTGCGCCAGCAATCCGTTGCTGACGTGGATTTCGTATTGACCGCCGGGGTGGCGGACAGGGAGGGTAATAACACCAGCAATCTCCGCCACCCGCGCGGCGACCTCCTCGACCGAAAGCCCGGTGGCGTCAATTTGCCAGGGAATGGCAGCGTAAGCCTCGCGGCGCGCCTCTAGCAACCGCTCAATCGCGGCGCGGCGGTCGGTCACGTTGAGCAACGGCCGATCCGGGTTGCCACCCGCATTCACCCGCCGCAGGATCTCGTCCACGGCGCAGGTCAGGCAGACGACGGTGCTGCTTCTCATCATCAGCGCCCGGTTGGCGGGGTCAACCAGCGTCCCGCCGCCAGTGGCGATCGCCAGCCCCTGTTGCGCACTCAACTCCTCGCAGAAAGCGGCTTCCATCTGCCGGAACGCAGCCTCTCCGTCCTCGGCGAAGATACGCGGGATGGATTTGCCTGCCCGCGCCTCGATCTCCGCGTCCATATCCACGAACGGGCGACCCAGCCGCCGGGCGATCTCCCGGCCGACAGCGGTCTTGCCCGTTCCCATGAACCCCGTCACGACGACGTTGGTCATCGTGCCATCTCCGCCAGGCTATCGCCGCCCAGTTTCTCCAGCAACGCGTCGGTCAGCACCCAGGCGACCATCGCCTCGCCGACGACTGCTGCGGCAGGAACAGCGCAAACGTCGGATCGCTGGTACTGGGTTGCAGCCGGCTCACCTGTCGCCAGGTCAACCGAGCGCAGCGGCGTGACGATGGTCGGGATAGGTTTCATCGCCGCCCGCACCACGACCGGCGCGCCGTCCGTCATCCCGCCCTCAATGCCACCCGCCCGGTTCGTGCGTCGCGTGACGCCGCCTGCGCCGTCGGGGTAGAGTTCGTCGTGCACCTGCGTGCCGGGGCGGCGGGCGTTCTCGAACGCTGGCCCGATCTCCACCCCCTTGACCGCGGGGATAGACATCACCGCCGCCGCCAGCCGCGCGTCGAGCCGCCGGTCCCAGTGGACGTGGCTGCCCAGGCCGACCGGAACGCCCGTGGCGCCGACGACGAAGACGCCGCCGAGGGAGTCGCCCGCCTGACGCGCTGCGTCAATGGCCTCCCTCATCCGCACGGCGGCCTCCTCGTCGGGGCAGCGGACGTCGCTGGTCTCGGCCAGCGCCCAGAGTTCGGCTGGGGGGAGGTCAAGGGTCTTTGCCACCACGCCGCCGATCTCGGTGACGGCACTGCCGACAGCGACGTCGAAGGCGGCGAGCAATTGCTTTGCCAGCGCGCCCACCGCCACCCGCGCCGCCGTTTCCCGTGCACTGGCCCGCTCCAGCACCGGCCGCGTGTCGTCCAGGCCATACTTGACCATCCCGGCGTAGTCGGCGTGGCCGGGCCGGGGCACACTGAGTCGCGGCAGGTCGCCCGCGGCCCACCGGTCGCGCCAGTTGGCCCAGTCCCGGTTGACGACGCGCAGCGCGACCGGTGCGCCCGTCGTCCGGCCCGCGATCACCCCGCTCAAGATCTCCACCCGGTCCCGCTCGATCTTCATCCGCCCACCCCGGCCGTAGCCGCCCTGCCGGCGGGCCAGGTCGTGATTGACCACCTCGATGTCCACCGCGAGGCCCGCGGGCAGCCCCTCCGCGATGGCGATCAGGCAGGGGCCGTGGGATTCACCAGCGGTTAGAAAGCGCAGCATTGTCACCTCCTCAACGTCCGTTCGCAGACGCCGGCCTCGACTTGGACATCTAGAGCGCTTTGAGTGATATCGTCTATGGTGGCGCACCCGACCAACCGATTCATATCCAAGATGCACGTCTGGCGCAGCACCTGCAATTGTTCAGCGGCGGGAGGGGCTATTGGACTGGACCCTAGATCGAGTCCAGGCCGGTGCAACGCGCAACGAGATCTGCCAGGCGCTTCAGCCAGTTATGCGGTTGTCGAATCTGCAAAACTACTGCGTTACAGTATAAGAAAAAATATGTCCAGTGTCAAGGAGGTGACCTGGCATCCAGTCACAGATGACCTCTTGCCGGGCGGTGGGATAGAATAGACCCACCTTGTTGGCAGGGTGATCCGTTTCGCCAAAGGGAAAAGCACACGCTGCTCGCGGGTGGATGCGGAGAGTGTGACAGAGAAGTTGTGCCAGCGTCGTGACGAACCGGACAAACGGTAAGATCCGACTTGACCATTTGCAGCGTCAGGCGTATATTTACGTCCACCAGTCCACCCTACGGCAAGTGTACCACAACCAGGAAAGCCAGCGGCGACAATATGCCCTTATACCACATACCCAAGGAGACAGACATTGACGGACCCACTGCGTACCTTCTTTCATCCTCGCGGCGTCGCGGTCATCGGCGCCAGCAGCAACCCAACCAAACTGAGCCACGGGGTGCTGCTCAACCTGGTCACCCACGGCTACCGTGGCCCCGTCTACCCGGTCAATCCCAGGGGCGGGGAGATGATGGGGCTGCAGGTCTACCGCGCGGTGGTGGAGGTGCCCGACCCGGTGGACCTGGCAATCATCGTCCTTTCCGCCGAGCGGACGGTGGAGGTGCTGGAGGGGTGCGGTCAGCGGGGCGTCCCCGCTGTAGTTCTCATCGCCTCAGGCTTTGCCGAACTGGGGGCCGGAGGGCGGGAGCGGGAGGCGCAACTGCGGGAGGTCGCCCGCCAGTACGGGATGCGCTTTATCGGCCCCAACTGCGTCGGCGTCGTAGACACCTACGCCCCTATTGACACCACCTTCATCCGCACCATGCCGGGCCAGGGGGTCATTGGCTTTGTCTCCCACTCCGGCGCGGTCTGTGGCGGCACGATGGACTGGGCCAGCGCAGTGGGCGTCGGCTTCTCCCGCATCATCAGCCTGGGCAACCAGGCGGACGTGGACGTAGCGGACGCACTAGACTCGTTGGCGGCCGACCCCCACACACGGGTCGTGGCCGCCTACATTGAGGGGTTGCCCGATGGCCGCCGGTTTGTGGAGGCGGCGGCCCGGCTAACTCCGCACAAACCTTTGGTGGTGCTTAAGGCTGGGCGTACCCCCAGCGGGACGCGGGCGGTGGTCTCCCACACAGGGGCGTTAGCAGGAGCGGACCGGGCCTTCCTGGCCGCCTGCCGCCGGACCGGGGCGATCCCAGTGGAGAACCTGGAGGAACTGGTGGACGCGGCCATCGGTCTGGCCTACCGGCAGCCCCCATCGGGGCCGCGGGTGGCGATCCTGACCAACGCCGGGGGACCGGCGGCAGTAGGAGCGGACGCGCTGGACCGCCAGGGGCTGCGGCTGGTCGACCTCTCGGAAGAGACCCAGGCGCGGCTGCGGGAGGTCTGCCCGCCAGGGGCGATGGTCGGCAACCCGGTGGACATGCTCGGCGGCCCACAGCCGGACCACTACGCGGCGGCGCTGGAGGTGCTGCTGGCAGCCCCCGAAGTGGACGCGGTGATGGTCGTCTTCGTGCCCCAGGCGATCATGCCTCCTCACGACGTGGCAGTAGCGGTAGGGAGGGCTTCGACCAGGCTCAGCCCAGTCTCGGCCGAGGGGGTCGAGAAGCCGGTGGTCTGCTGCATCTCCGGCGGGGGCGGCATCCGGGCCGCCGCCCGTGCCCTCCACGCTCACAACGTCCCCCACTATCTGACTCCTGCCCGCGCCGCTCTGGGCCTGGAAGCGCTGTGGCGGTACAGCCACATCCGGGCGCGGCCTCTCTCTAAGCCAGGGCCGGTGGCAGAGGTGGACCAGGAGCGGGTGTCGGGGTGGGTAGAGGCAGCCCGGGCTTCGACAGGGCTCAGCTCAGAGCCTGCTGGGCAGTACGTCCTAGACCCACAGTTAGGGGCGGAGGTGGCGGCCGCCTATAATCTCCAGGTACCTCTTTCCGGCCTGGCAGCGACGGCTGACGAGGCCGTGGCGCTGGCAAAGCAACTCGGCTACCCGGCGGTCCTAAAGCGGGTCGCGCCGGGGGTGGTGCACAAGAGCGACGTGGGGGGTGTGGCCCTTGGCCTGGGGGACGCCGACGCGGTGCAGGCGGCGTTTGCGCGGATAGTGAGGCCGGGAGAGCAGGGGTTCGTCCAATGTATGGCCCCGAAGGGCCTGGAGGTCATCGTGGGGGCGCAGCGGGACGCGCAGTTCGGTCCGCTGGTGATGTTCGGTCTGGGCGGGGCAACCGTGGAGGTGTTGCGGGACGTGGCCTTCCGGCTGGCGCCGTTGAGCGAGGCGGGGGCGCGGGAGATGGTGGCAGAGACGGCGGCCGGGCGGCTACTGGCGTGCGTGCGTGGCCAGCAGCCCGGAGACCTGGATGCCGTGGTGGAGGCGCTGCGCCGGGTGGCCCAGTTGATGGCCGACCTGCCCGAGGTGGCGGAAGTGGACCTGAACCCGCTGATCGTGGGTCAGGCCGGGGAGGGGGCCTGGGCGGTAGACGTGCGGATCGTGCTGGGGGAAACGCAGGACGTGGGGTGACTGACACGCAGCAGTGAATTGTGCCAAAATGTAATAATCATCATTCAGTACCGAGTATCCAGTACCAAGGTTCAAGCAACCAATATCAAACGAGGAGTATACGCCATGGCTAAGTTCCCCGCTGAACCGTTCAAGATCAAAGTCGTCGAGCCCATCCATCAGACCACCCGCGCCGAGCGGGAGGAGATCCTACGGCGGGCAGGCTACAACCTCTTCGCCGTGCGGGGGGAGGACATTTACATTGACCTGCTGACCGATTCGGGCACGGCGGCGATGTCGGATAGCCAGTGGGCCGGGATGATGGTCGGCGACGAAAGTTACGCTGGCTGCCGCAATTTCTTCAACCTGGAGGAGGCGATCAAATCCATCACCGGCTTTCGCACCTTCGTGCCCACCCACCAGGGCCGAGCCGCCGAGAACGTGCTCTTCGCCTGCATGGTCAAACCGGGCCAGTCGGTGCCCAGCAACATGCACTTCGACACCACCCAGGCTAACGTCATCGCCCGGGGCGGCGATCCGGTCAATTTCCTGGCCGAAGAAGGGTTCAACATCACCAGCCACGCGCCCTTCAAAGGGGACATAGACATCGAGAAACTGGAAGCGTTCATTCGGGAAGTGGAGCCGGAGAACGTCCCACTGGGGATGCTGACGGTGACGAACAATGCTGGCGGCGGCCAGCCGGTTTCGATGGCGAACATCCGCGCCACGAGCGAGGTGCTCCACCGCCACGGCATCCCTCTCTTCCTCGACGCCTGCCGCTACGCCGAGAACGCCTACTTCATCAAACTGCGCGAGCCTGGCTACACCGAGACGCCCGTCGTCGAGATCGCCCGCGAGATGTTTTCCTACGCCGATGGCTGCACGATGTCGGCCAAGAAGGACGCGCTGGTCAACATCGGCGGCTTCCTGGCGATGAACGACGAATCGCTGTACCAGCGGGTGTGCCAGGAACTGATCCTGCGGGAGGGGTTCCCCACCTACGGTGGGTTGGCCGGGCGCGACCTGGAGGCGATTGCGCGAGGGCTGTGGGAGGGGCTGGACGAGCAGTATCTGGCCTACCGCATCGCCCACACGAAGTACCTGGCCGACCGGCTGGTGGAGGAGGGCATTCCCATCCTGGAACCACCCGGCGGCCACGCCGTCTACCCGGACGTCAAGCGGTTCCTGCCGCACATCCCACAGCACGAGTTGCCCGGACAGGCACTCACCTGCGCACTGTACCTGGAGGGCGGCATTCGCGGGGTGGAGATGGGGAGCGTGGCGTTCGCCCGCGAGGACCCGGAGACGGGTGAGATGATCCACCCGGCGCTGGAGTTGATGCGGCTGGCGATCCCCCGGCGCGTCTACACCCAGGCGCACCTGGACTACGTGGTGAGGGTCTGCAAGCGCATCTACGAAAAACGCGACCAGATTCGGGGTATGCGCTACACCTACGCGCCGCCCCTCCTGCGTCACTTCACGGCGCGGTTTGAGCCGTTGTAGATTAGCCGCTGTGGCGGAGAAATTACGAACGGCACGCCCCAACGAATGAATACGCAGGGTTGACAATAATCGCAAACTGATTATAATAAGTGCACAATTTAGAATAGCAACGCATTGACCGGGACGAGTACTGTCCTGAGAAGGTCCCAGAGAGAGGGGGGCGTCGGCTGAAAGTCCCCTCGACCGGACGGGCAGGAAAACCCCCCGCGAGTGGGTCCCTCAAATTGCCTCCGGGCGAGAGTATGGGGCTCCGGGTAAGGCCCGTTATCGCCTCAGAGTGCGTCAACGGTGTTAATGGACAATCCGTTGTCGAACTTGGGTGGAACCACGGAGGAGATCCCCACGCCCCAAGGCGTGGGGGTTTTTGTATAGGAGGGCCAATCAATGACTGACGAGGACACTGGAAGACTGACGAGGACACTGGAACTATTCGCACGCTTTGGTATGCAACCCATCCGATCACGTATGAGGAGGAAAACAATGGCTGAGAAAGTGAAATACGAAGAAAGTCGCCTTTACCGACTGCGTCACTCAACATCGCACGTGATGGCCCAGGCGGTCCTGGAAAAGTTTCCCGACGGGTTGATCGCTATCGGCCCGCCGATAGAAAACGGCTTCTACTACGACTTCGACCTGCCTCGACCGCTCACGCCGGAGGACCTGGAGGAGATCGAGGCCCGCATGCGAGAGATCATCGCCGAGGGGCATGACTTCATCTACCAGGAGGTTGACGAAGAGGAGGCACGCCAGATCTTCGCCGATCAACCCTATAAGCTGGAGTTGATTGACGGTATCCTCTCCGCCGGAACGGACGAGTACGGTGAGCCGCTGGAGGAAGCGCCCAAACTCTCGATCTACCGAAGTGGCCCGTTCGTAGACCTGTGCCGGGGGCCGCACGTGAGCAGCACGCGGGAAATCAACCCCGACGCGATCAAGTTGCTCAGCGTGGCTGGGGCTTACTGGCGCGGCGACGAGCGCCGCCCGATGCTCCAGCGCATCTACGGCACGGCCTGGGAGACGGTGCAGCAACTGGACGAGTTCCTGGCCTGGCAGGAGGAGGTGGAGAAGCGAGACCACCGCCGGCTGATCAAAGAGTTGGACCTGATCAGTTTCCACGAAGAGGGCGGCGCGGGGATGGCCTACTGGCACCCCAAGGGAGGCCGCGTCCGCCAGATCATTGAGGACTTCTGGCGGGCACGCCATCGCGAGGGGGGCTACGAGATCGTCTTCACCCCTCACATCGGCAAGGCGGAACTATGGCAGCGGTCTGGGCACCTGGATTTCTACCGGGATAGCATGTACTCCCCGATGGACATCGAGGAGGTGGAGTACTTCCTGAAGCCAATGAACTGCCCCTTCCACATCCTGATCTACAAGACCCACATCCGTTCCTACCGGGAACTGCCGCTTCGGTGGGCGGAACTGGGGACAGTCTACCGGTACGAGCGCAGCGGCGTGTTGCATGGCCTCCTGCGGGTGCGCGGCTTTACCCAGGACGACGCCCACATCTTCTGCACACCGGAGCAGATCGAGGGCGAGATCTTGCGCGTATTGCGTTTCTCGCTTGATCTGTTACGGGCCTTTGGCTTCTCGGACTTCCACGTCTACCTGGCGACGATGCCAGAGAATCACGTGGGGGAACCAGAGCGGTGGACGCAGGCCCAGGAGAGCCTGCGCCAGGCCATCGAGGCGGAGGGGCTGTCCTACGAAGTGGACGAGGGGGGCGGGGCCTTCTACGGGCCCAAGATTGACATCCACGTCAAGGACGCCCTAGGCCGAACCTGGCAGTTGACGACGATTCAGTTCGACTTCAACCTGCCGGAACGGTTCGACATGACCTACGTAGGCGAGGACGGGAAGGAACACCGACCGTACATGGTGCATCGGGCGCTGCTAGGGAGCCTGGAGCGGTTCTTCGGCGTCCTTGTGGAACACTACGGAGGTGCTTTCCCGGCGTGGTTGAGCCCTGTACAGGTAGTGCTCATCCCCATCGCCGACCGTCACGTGGATTATGCCCGCTCTGTAGCGGAGCAACTGCGAGCGGCCGGGCTACGGGTTGAGGTGGACGACTCGAGCGAGCGCATGCAGGCCAAGATCCGTGATGCCCAGATGCAGAGGGTTCCATACATGCTCGTCATCGGTAATCGGGAGATGGATGCCGACCAGGTGAACCTGCGGCTGCGCGACGGGAATGTGCCCGGCGCGATGTCCGTGGATGATTTCATTGCACTGGCGCAGGATGCGGTGGCGGAGAAACGACCGCTCTGACTGACAGCCACCTGGGATGATTTGACACCTTTTTGCAATTGTGTTATCATCCCCATCGTGCACACATGATTGGCTCACTTGCGAGGAGGTAGACCGAATTAGGAAAACGAAATATCGTGCTGACAAGCGAATAAAGTACCGCTTGAACCACCAAATCCGGGCTCCCCAGGTCCGGCTTGTTGACGCCGACGGCGCCCACGTGGGCATCGTGCCGTTATCTGAAGCATTAGCGGCTGCCCACGCTCGTGACCTGGATCTGGTGGAAGTGTCACCGACTGCGGACCCCCCTGTTGCCCGGGTGATGGACTATGGCAAGTTTATGTACCAGCAGGCAAAGCGGGAACGAGAGGCGCGTAAAGCACAGAAACAGATCGAGGTCAAAGAGATCCGTCTACGTCCTAAGACAACCGATCATCACAGATCTTTCAAGGTTCGTGATGCCCGACGTTGGTTGGAAGACGGGATGAAGGTGAAGGTGCGTATTCGCTTCCGGGGCCGTGAGATCAGCTATCCCGAGATCGCTCGCGAGCAACTGACGCAGATTGCTGAGGAACTATCCGACGTGGCGATGGTCGAGCAAAAGCCGAACCTGGAGGGACGCACGATGCTGATGGTTCTGGCGCCGGCAAAGAAAGGCGGCACCAAAAGGTAGGAGAAGAGGTAGCAGAATGCCGAAGATCAAGACTCACAAGTCCACATCCAAGCGCTTCCGCCGGACGAAGGGTGGCAAGGGTAAGTTGATGCGCACCAAGGTGGGCAAATCCCACTTGCGGCGCAAGAAGAGCACGCGCGCGAAGCGCCTCTACGACGAGAAAATTCCGGTAGAGTCGGGGGGCGTGCAGCGGCGTGTGCGCCGTCTGGCACCATATCTGAAGGAAAAGGGGAAGTAGTGCCGTGAGAGTCAAGGGAGGAACCAGGACACGCTATCGTCATAAGAAGATCATCCGCCAGACTAAGGGGTACTACGGCACGCGCCATCGCCTCTTCCGCCGGGCCAACGAGGCGTGGATGAAAGGGCAGTGGTATGCCTATCGGGACCGACGGCAGCGGCGGCGGGATCTGCGGCGGTTGTGGATCACGCGCATCAACGCGGCCGCGCGGCAGAATGGGCTTTCGTACAACCGCTTTATCCACGGCCTGAAGCAGGCCGGGGTGGAGTTGGACCGCAAGATATTGGCCGACATCGCCGTGCGGGACGCGGAGACGTTTGCTCAGTTGGTCGAGGTGGCGAGGAGCGCGGTGTAGACTTATTACCGGCGAAAAGCAAAGAGCGGGGGCCAAGAGGCTCCCGCTCTTTCTATTTGTAAATCAGTCGTAAACGTGTAAGATGAGTGTGCGATATAGTCGAACGTAAGAGAGGTGTTCTATGCCCCGTTTCGACCCCTGTCCTGGCGAGTTTCCCATCGAGCAGTGGGATTCCGAGTTCCGCCAGCGTGTGTGCTGTGACGAGAGTACCTACGGCAACGTGGAGGAAGAACCGGTCCGCCAATGGGCTGCGGCCCGATTGGTGCAGAACTTAGGCGTGCCCCGTCGCCAGATCAAGTTTGAGGACCCGGTTCGTGACCTAACTGGTAAGGCGAACCCGCAGGCCGGAGTGTCGCTCCGCAACGCGGTTGTTGTGGATGGCGATTGCCAGTGCCTTACGAGTACCCACCAACACCATCAACCTCTTGGCTCTCGTCACGGCCGTATACAGTATCTGACGTGAGAGAAGGAGATAGTGCTGCGTCACCACTGGCATGACCACTGCTGGGTATTCTGCTCCCTGGCTCTTGTGCACCGAGATGGCGAAGGCATGCACCAACTCGCCTGCATCTGCCCAATCATACTCCACGGGGCGATCATCTATCCTGACGGTCAACGTTTGGTTTACCCCATCAATTACCACGATCCGCCCGATATCCCCGTTGAATACATCAAGCACATAGTTATTGGTGGTCTGCATGACCCGGTCTCCAACTCTGAACGTGCGCCCGCCTAGCCGCCGCTCCGGCCGGTTGGGGGCAGGTTGGTTGAGAGCTTCCTGCAGTCGGGTATTCAGGTTAGATACACCCGCCGCGCCCCGGTACATGGGCGCTAGTACCTGCACGTCCTCCAGCGGATCGAGACCAAACTTCTCTGGGATACGGCGCTGGACAATATCTACAATCAGGTCGGCCACCTCTTGCGGATTCTCTTTGGCGAAGAAAAAGAGATCGTCCCCCTTGTTCAGCACCGGCATCTGACCACGGTTGATGCGGTGGGCCCCCAGGACGATGTGACTGCCGGCGGCCTGGCGGAAGATGGTGGTCAACTGCACGACGGCGGCGCGACCGGAAGAGATGACGTCGCGCAGAACGTCGCCCGCGCCGACGGAGGGGAGTTGGTCCACGTCGCCGACGAACAGCACGTGCGCGGCCGGGTCCACCGCTTTGAGCAGGTGATTGGTCAGCAGAAGGTCGAGCATAGAGGCCTCGTCCACGATGAGGCAGTCTACCTCCAGCGGGTTCTCCTCGTTACGGCGAAACCCCTCCCGCGGGGAGTACTCCAACAACCGGTGGACGGTTTTGGCGGTCCGCCCCGTCGCCTCCGAGAGGCGTTTGGCGGCACGACCGGTGGGGGCGCAGAGGGCATACCGGCAGCGGAGCGCCTCCAGCGCCCCGATGACGGTGCGCACGGTGACGGTTTTGCCTGTGCCCGGGCCACCGGTGAGCACCGTCACCTTGTGGGTAAGCGCGGCGCGCACGGCCTCCCGCTGTTCGGCCGAGAGTTCAATGGCAGAGCCCTGGGTGACCCCTCGGGCTGAGCCTTGGGCCGAAGCCTGGGCCAGCAGCGCGTCCCAATCCACGTTACGGAAAGGGAACAGGCGGGTGGTGGGGCTTTCGACCAGCCCCTGCAGGCGGCGGGTAACGCCGATCTCGCCGTAGTAGAACGGGGCCAGATAGACGGCCCGTTCCTCGCGCACTGCATGCCCCCCCTCTTTCCCCCCCATTGGGGGGGGGGAAGGAGGGAAGCCCCCCATTGGGGGGGAGGGAAGGGGGGGAGGATAGACCAGCGTCTCGCGGCGCACCACCTCGTCGGCGTCCAGGTCCTTTATGGCTGCCCTGGCCAGATCGGGGGAGACGTCGAGCAGGCGGGCTGCCTCCGCCACCAGTTCCTCCTCCGGCGCGTAGACGTGGCCCTCGTCGGCCTGCTGACTCAGCGCGTAGGCCACACCGGCCTGCACGCGAGATGGCGCGTCGGGCGGCAACCCCAGGTCGCGGGCGATTTTGTCGGCGGTCTTGAAGCCCACCCCCCAGATGTCGCGGGCCAGCCGGTAGGGGTCCTCCCGCACTACCCGCAGCGCGTCATTACCGTAGGTCTTGTAGATCTTGACGGCCAGGCCAGTGGTGACGCCGTGGCTCTGGAGGAACAGCATCACCTCGCGGATGTGTTTCTGTTCCTCCCAGGCTTTGGCGATGGCGGCCGCCCGCTTGGGTCCCACGCCCAGCGCCTCCCGCAGCCGCCGGGGCTCCTCGTCGAGCACGCGGAGCGTATCGGTGCCGAAGCGCTGGACGACGCGGGCCGCGGTGACAGGCCCCACCCCCTTAACCAGTCCCGAGCCCAGGTAACGTTTGAGGCCCTCAATGGTGGCCGGGAGGATCTGCTTGCACCGCTCGGCCTTGAACTGGTGGCCATACTGCGGGTGGGTCGTCCAGGTGCCCTCCAGGCGCAGGCTCTCGCCCGGCTGCACCTCCGGTAGGTTGCCGACGACGGTCACCAGGCCTCGGCCTGAGGCTCGGCCCGCAGGCTCGGATCGGCCTTCGACGTTGAGGCGGATGACGGAGTAGCCGGTCTCTTCGTTATAGTAGGTGACGCGCTCGACGGTGCCATGAAGTTGGTCGGACATTGGAGGAATGATAGCAGAGAAAGGGGCAGGAGGCAAGGGGACAATGACCAACGACAAATAATCAATGACCAATGGCGGGATGATGGGATGACAAAGTGACGAGGTAACGAGGTGAGGGGGGAACGAGGGGGCAGAGGAGCAGGGGAGCAGGGGAGCAGGGAAGTATGGAAGTGTGAGGGTGTGGATGGGAGAAAAGACGGCGTGCCTGGGAGCCCGCCAGGGCGGGGTTGGCTGACCCCCAGGCACTGCCAAGAAATGAAAGGAGGAGACTTGATACGGCCGACCCCCGTAATTGGGCGTGTCCCGCCGTGAAACCAGTATCAAGCGTGTTTATTATACCCCCAAATGGGCATCTTGAGTGTTTCATATCCGTTACAATACCATTTCAGGTTTGTAACGTTCATTTTACGCCCCAATAGGCAGAGTTGGCCCACACTTTTGCTAACCAGGTCGCGGTAGCCATCGAGAACGCGCGCCTCTACCAGGCGGAACGGGAGCGGCTTGAGGAGGTCGAACGGTGCCGCCAGGTGGCCGAGGGGTTGCGCGACATCCTGGCCATTTTCAACACTGTTCGCCCACGCTATGTCCCAGTTTGACACGGACGAACCTTCTCCGTAATTTCCCCCTCGCCCTGTTCCTGGGTCTGGCCGTCGTCTTTGGCCGGAGAGCAGGCTGCCATACCATCTGCTGGATGGCCCCGTTCATGATCCTCGGGCGCAAGATCCGGAACCTGGTCAAGTGGCCGGCGCTGCGCTTGAAGGCCGAACCGGACGAGTGCATTGATTGCGGAAGGTGCACCCAGAATTGTCCGATGAGCCTGGATGTCAATCAAATGGCACGCACTGGATACATGGAGAACGACGAGTGCATCCTGTGCGGGAACTGTGTGGATACCTGCCCGAAAGATGTGATCCACTTCTCCTTCAGCGCTGGAAGGTAGGCAGCCATTGGACCGGCTTTGTGCTCCCGGCAAGCGACCTCGGGCTGTAGAGCCGGTTGTTAGATGGCGGAGCAACGAGTTGACACTGCGGAATCGCAGTTCGATTTTGGCGGGCTGGATTCACGGTGCGTTCAACGGCCAGGCGTATGGCATCTGGCGGTTGCTGTTCCCCGATGTCAACCCGTTGCTGGGCGGAATGACAGGGCTGGTGGGTATGGCCGTGTGGCTGGCCGTCGGGCTTTGGCAGGTGCGGCGTGCGCAGCCTGAAGGAGTACAGGAATGAAAGAAGACTGGAAAAAGGTGGTCTCCAGACCGTCATACTACGGCTTTGATCAGGCGAGGCGGGCTGCACCGCCTGTTCACGGCGGTGCAGGTAGGAGACGGCCTGGCACCAGCGCTTCGGGCCAGTGCGCTGGCGCGCTGTTGGCAACGAGGCTAAAATGTGCTATACTTCACGCTGGAAAGGAGCGTATGAAATTACGCGAGGTCCTCTCAATCATAGACGGCAAGGTCATCTCTAGCAACATTGACCTGGATGAGGAAGTACAGATGGGATGCGGATCCGATCTGATGAGCGATGTACTGGCCTTCACCCACGAGGACGCGCTCCTGATGACGGGGCTGACCAATCCTCAGGTGGTGCGCACGACGGAGATGGTCGGCATCAAGGTCATCGT
This sequence comes from uncultured Anaerolineales bacterium, assembly GCA_964653285.1. Lineage (GTDB taxonomy): Bacteria > Chloroflexota > Anaerolineae > B4-G1 > B4-G1 > CAZZEX01. The sequence continues at coordinate 56,415 of CAZZEX010000007.1, read as the reverse complement.
CTTCGTGCGGGGGAAGTTGCCGCCGCCGGAGACCATCGCCCTGGCCAAGGAGAAGGACATCGCCCTGTTGGCCTCCAAGTACACCATGTTCGAGACTTGTGGCCGGCTTTACAAGGCGGGCCTCCCCGGTTGTGGCCTCTTCGAACTCTCGCTGCGCCGCTGGCGTCAGGCTTTCGAAAACAAGCAGAGGGCGCCAGGTGGATAAGGATGTGAAAAAAGAGGTCACTAAACTCCAGGAACTGACCTACGAACTGAAGGTCGAGCACGCCATGACCAGAGAGGTGATCACCGTCACTCCTCAGGCTACGATGGCCGAGTTCCGGGAGATTCTGCGCACCCACCGCATCTCAGGCACGCCGGTGCTGGAAGACGGGCAGTTGGTGGGCATCGTCAGTATCGAAGACCTCATCAAAGCGCTGGCGAACGGGGAGATCGGTGCTGCTGTGGGCGAGAAGATGACCCCCGGCGTGAAGACGCTCTATACCGATGAGCCTCTTGTCCATGCTGTTGGCAAGTTTGCTCGTTTTGGGTGTGGCCGTTTTCCCGTCGTGAACCGGCACAAAGAATTGGTGGGCATTGTCACTCAGGGTGACATCATGCGGGCTGTGCTCAGAGAACTGGAGATTGACTATCGCGAGGAGGAGATTCACCGCTATCGGGCCAGCCACATCTTCGAGGACATCGTCGCTGACGAGACGGCTCTGGTATTCGGCTACCGTGTCATGGGCAAGGACTTCAGCACGGCGGGAGAGGCTTCCAGCAGCCTCAAGACAACACTCAGTCGTCTGGGCATCGCTCCTCCCGTGATCCGCCGCGTCGCCATCGCCACCTACGAGGCGGAGATCAACATCGTTCTCTATACCGATGGGGGGGAGATTGTGGCCGAGGTGCGGCCGGAGCAGATCCATATTGAGGCCATTGACGGCGGCCCGGGCATCCCCGACATCGAGCAGGCTATGCAGCCCGGCTTCTCCACCGCATCCGAGTGGGTGCGTGAGATGGGGTTCGGTGCCGGGATGGACCTGGCCAATATTAAATCCTGTGCCGATCAGATGAAGCTGGAATCGGCCGTCGGTGTGGGGACACAGTTGGAGGTCATCATTTACGTGGACGAAAAGGGAGAGCACATGGGGAGGGAGAGATGAAACTCGAGGAGATCGTCGCCGCTGCTGCACTCACGGTTCGGACCGCCCCGCAGGGGTTAGATGCTGAGGTCACCGGGGGATATGCTTCGGATCTCCTGAGTTGCGCGCTAGCCAAGGCCCAGAAGGGTAACCTATGGATCACACTGCAGGCTCATCCCAATATCGTCGCGGTGGCCTCTCTTCTTGACCTGGCCGGCATCGTTATCGCCGAGGGGCGAGGGCCTGACCCTGGCACCGTGGAGAAGGCCAACGAACACGGTGTCTGTATCATGACTACCGGACGTGCCACTTTTACCGTCGTCGCCAGGTTGGCCGGATTGGGCGTGCCTGGAGTGGACTGAGGCTGCTCAAATTGTCGCTACAGCCCCCGGTGGGCCTGGCCACACCGGGGCGCTGTGCTGCATCTGACTGCCATTCAGCCACCCGGCTTACGCCCTCGCACGCTATCGACTCGCGGCGCGCGGTGAGCAACATTGCATCTGTCCCCTGGGACACGTCAAGCGCCATCTGGGCGACGTGTGCTCGAGCGCCAGGACCAAGATGGTCCCTACGTGGCTGTGAGGGCGGCCGCTCATTTGTGCGTTGCGATTGATTCAAGTATAATGACGACAACTTGCCAGCCCACGCCGAGGTCTCAGGTGGGCATGGATGCCCATGCACGAACTGTCCATTACTCAGAGCCTGCTTGAGATTGCGCTGCGCCACGCGGAGCGGGCCGGCGCCCGGCGCATCGCTCGGCTGAATCTGGTCATCGGGGAACTGACGAGCATTGTGGACGACTCGGTGCAATTCTACTGGGACATCATCAGCCAGGGGACCATCGCTGAAGAGGCCGAGTTGCACTTTGAGCGTGTGCCGGGGATCCTGCGCTGCCTGGGCTGCGGCCACACTTTCCCCCTGAACGGTCGGGATTACGCCTGCCCGGCCTGTGGCGAGAAGCGGGTCGTCGCCGCTGGGGGCGATGACTTCCGACTGGAGAGTATCGAGGTGGAGTAGGATCGTATGACTGTACGTGTGCCCGTCGTCGAACAGATTTTGAGCGCTAACGACCAGTTGGCCGCCGCCAACCGTGCCCGGCTGGATGCGGTGAGGGTCTTCGCCATCAACTTAATGGCTTCCCCCGGTGCCGGTAAGACCAGCCTTATCACGCGCACGGTGGAACCGCTGCGTGAGGAGTTCCGCATCGGCGCGGTGGACGGCGACATCGCTACCACGCTGGACGCCGACCAGATCGCCGCTATGGGTATCCCCGCTGTCCAGATCAACACCGGTGGTGCCTGCCATCTGGACGCGGCGATGCTCCAGAGGGCACTGCCGCAACTCCCGCTGGAGGAGTTAGATCTGATCATCGTCGAAAACGTAGGCAACCTGATCTGCCCCGCCAGTTTCAAACTGGGAGTGCACCGCAGTGTCCTCATCGCCAGCGTGCCGGAGGGGGACGATAAGCCCTACAAGTACCCGCCGATGTATCGGGGTGTGGACGGTCTGGTGTTGAACAAGATGGACGTGTTGGCGGCCTTCGAGTTCGACGTGGGCTATTTCCGCCGGGGGGTGGAGGTGCTCAACCCCGGCCTGGCCTTCTTTCCTCTCTCTTGCAAGACCGGGGAAGGGCTGGATGCCTGGCTAGCCTGGCTGCGAAAAGAGGTGAGGGAGCATGTACCTGGGGATACTGGGGCAAACCGTTGAGATCAACGCAGACGGACCGGTGTAAATGGGCGAGAGTGAGGCTGTAAGACCTGCACACCTCTGCGGTGCGCAGAATGGGAACAGGACTGAAATTACTCAACCGATATCCAGCCTTGTCTTTGTATAAGTGGCAGGCTGTCTTGGGTAAGTGGTACAATCTTTCGGCGTCTACGCTGGAAACTAAACAGAGCAAAGGAGCAAACAATTGAGCGAACCTTACTACGACGTCATCCGTCCCCACGGGGGCGTACTAGTGGACCGCGTACTGCGCGGTGAGGTACGGGAAGCGGTGCGGGAGCGGGCCGAGCAGATGGTCAAGGTCCCGCTGGGCCGGATGGGTCTCTCCGACCTGGAACTTTTGGCCACCGGTGCCTTCAGCCCCCTCACCGGCTTCATGCGCAAGGCTGACTACGACCGCTGCGTCGAGGAGATGCGGCTGAACAGCGGTCTCGTCTGGTCCATCCCCGTCACCCTGGCCGTGGAGCAGGACCTGAGTGACCGTATCCAAGAGGGGCAGGAGGTGGCCCTCTGTGAGCCTTCGACAGGGCTCAGGCCAGGGGGAGAGCGAGTCCTGGCGGTGATGGAGGTGGCCGATAAGTACCCCTACAACCAGCAGGTCAAGGAGCGGGAAGCCCGCGAGGTCTACCGGACCACTGAGGAGGCTCACCCTGGTGTGGCCCGCATCTACCGGCAGGGGGGCATCCTCCTGGGCGGCGACGTCTGGCTGGTGGACTGGCCCAGCGCTGTCGAGACCGAGTTCCCCGAACTGCGCCACACGCCGGCCCAGACGCGGCGCATGTTCGCCCGGCGAGGCTGGCGCTCCGTCGTCGGCTTCCAGACCCGCAACCCCATCCACCGCGCCCACGAGTACATCCAGAAGACGGCATTGGAGATCGTGGACGGCCTGTTCCTCCACCCGTTGGTAGGTGAGACGAAGAAAGACGACATCCCTGCCGATGTGCGCATCGCTTCCTACCAGACCATCCTGCGCGATTACTACCCTGCCGAGCGGGTCATCCTGGGCGTCTTCCCTGCCGCTATGCGGTACGCCGGCCCCCGCGAGGCCATCTTCCACGCTCTCTGCCGCAAGAACTACGGCTGCACCCACTTCATCGTCGGGCGCGACCATGCTGGCGTGGGCAAGTACTATGGCACATACGACGCCCAGAATATCTTCGACCAGTTCCCGCCGGAGGACATTGGCATCGTCCCCTTCAGGTTCGAGCACGCCTTCTACTGCAAGAAGTGTGGCGGGATCGTCTCCGTCAAGACCTGCCCCCACGGGCCGGAGGATTGGGTCTTCCTGAGCGGCACCCAGGTGCGCGAGATGCTGGAGCGGGGTGAGACGCTCCCCGAAGAGTTCACTCGCCCCGAGGTCACCCGCGTATTGTTGGAAGGGATGAAGCACCGGAGTGATGCATAATGCGTGACACGTGAAGCGTGAAGAAAGGCTTACGAATCACGTTTCACGTCTCACTGATTATCAAGGAGCAAGTTATGCTAAGACTATTCAAACGCCATGAACATCGCAAGGTTTTCGTAGTGGGGCTGGACTGTGCCCCACCGGCAGTACTGTTTCGCAGAAGCAGCGAGGGCAGCCTGGGGCTGAAAGATCAACTCCCCAACCTGAGCCGCCTCATTGACGAGGGGCTGTACGGCCCGCTCTCCAGTTCCATCCCTTGCATCACCGTCCCGGCCTGGTGCTCAATGCTCTCCAGCAAGGACCCTGGCACACTGGGCTTCTACGGCTTCCGCAACCGGGCCGACCATTCCTACGACCGCATGACCATCGCCACCGCTAATGCCATCCACGAAAAGCGCGTCTGGGACATCCTGAGCGAGGCTGGCAAGACCTCCGTCGTCGTCGGCGTGCCGCAGACCTATCCCGTCAAGCCGCTCAAGGGCAGCCTGATCAGCAGTTTCCTCACCCCCAGCACCCAGCGACAGTACACGCATCCCCACGAACTGCGCTATGAGATTGACCGGGTGTTGGACGGCCGGCCCTATGACGTGGACGTGCCCCGCTTCCGCACCGAGGATAAGGACTACCTCCTGCGGCAGATCCAGGAGATGACCGAGAAGCGGTTCGCAGTTATCAAGTATCTGCTTCGCGAGAAGCCGTGGAATTTCTTCATGTTCGTGGAGATCGGCCTGGACCGCATCCACCACGGCATGTGGAAGTTCTTTGACTCTTCTCACCCTAAACACGAGCCGGGCAACCCGTATCTCGACGCCATCCCGGATTACTACCGTTACCTGGACCGGGAAATCGGCGAGATCCTGGGGATGCTGGACGATGACACTGTCGTGCTGGTCGTCTCCGACCATGGGGCGAAAGCAATGGAGGGGGGCTTTGCTGTCAACGAGTGGCTCCGGCAGGAGGGATTGCTCGTGCTGAAAGAGGAGCCGCGCTACGAAGGGCTGGTTCCCTTCGAGAAGGTGGAGGTAGACTGGGAGAAGACGACTGCCTGGGGGGCCGGGGGCTACTACGCCCGCGTGTTCCTGAATGTGGAGGGGCGCGAACCCCAGGGCAAAATCTCCGCCCGCGACTACGAGAAAGCACGGGATCAGCTCAAGGAGCTGATCGAGGCCCTGCCCGACCACGAGGGCAAGCCGATGGGCTCCGTGGCCTTCAGGCCAGAGGAACTGTACCGGGAGGTGCGCAACGTGGCCCCCGACCTGGTGGTCTACTTCGGCAACCTGCGCTGGCGGTCGCTGGGCTCTTTTGGCCTACCCGACATTTATACCTTTGAGAATGACCTCGGACCAGACGACGCCAACCATGCACAGCATGGCATCTTCGTCCTCTGGGACCCGCGCCGGGGCCACGGCGGCCGGTACGTGGAGGGGCTGCAACTGATGGATGTGGCCCCCACGGTACTCGACCTGATGGGGATTCCGGTGCCTCCCGATATGCAGGGGAAGGTTGTGCAGCGGTAAAGGGTGGAGATGAAACCAACTGGGGGCAGGAAAGGTCCCCTTTCGCTGTTGATGTGGGCGGCGCTGGCTGCCGTGCTGGCGGCGGCGGCCTACTTGACCGGAGCGGGACTGGCGCACCGCTGGATGGAGCCGTCTCTGGCGCGTGGCTGGATGGAGTCGCCTCTGGCGCTTCCCGGCGAGACGCAGGTTCCGGCGCAGGCCGCCGCCTGGCTCGTACCCGCTGAGCCCGTGGAGGGGACACTGGGTGCGGAGGCCGGGGACGAATGGCGATTTCGGGGCCGCGCCGGGCAGTCCGCCACCATTGAAATGTGGCTCTATCCCGGCTCCGGCTCCAGTGTGGAGGCTGAACTGGCCGTCCACCTGATCGGGCCCGATGGGACCGTGTTGGCGGAAGAGACAGGCTCCGTGTTCCTGCTCCCCTATGTGGTCGAGCCGCACCTGCCGACCACCGGCCTTTACCGTATACAGGTGGTGCCGGCCTCGGGTGCGCCGGGCCGGTATTCCCTCTTGCTCACCCTCTTAGATGCACCCGCACCGGTCACGCCCGGAGCGACTCCTCCTGTCCAGCTGACCGTAGCGGCCTCCAGCGACCACGCCGCCTCTGCCGCTCAAGGGCTGTTTCAGTGGCCCACCGCGCGGCGCGCGATCTCCGGCTGGACCTTTCATGATCCCCGCAACCCCGGTCACATCGGCCTCGACATCGCTGCCAGAATGTGGGATCCCATCGTCGCGGTGGCGGACGGGGTGGTGGTCTTCGCCGAGTGGGGGGGGGGCTACGGCAACCTGGTCATCGTGGAACACGACGACGGCTGGCGCTCCTACTACGCGCACCTGGCGGAGATCGTGGTCGAGGTCGGGCAAGAGGTACGGCAAGGAGAACTTTTGGGCGGGGCGGGCACCACCGGCTACTCTACCGGACCGCATCTGCACTTTGAGTTACGCTACCACGGCCGCCCGGTGGACCCCCACATCTATCTGCCGTAGGTGCCTTCGCTAAGGTTCTGATTTCTCCGATGAGCGACCACGGCCCAGTCCATGTGATGCGCACCGGAGCCAGTTGACCCCGCCAGTCCCCTTCATCTTCGAAGAAGACCAGTTTGTTGGTGCGGGTGCGCCCCCACCACCGTTCCTTTTTCCGCCCGACGACGAGCACCTCGACCGTCTGTCCCAGCAAGCGTCCGTTGATCTCCCCCACGATCTTGGCCTGCAGGTCATCGAGCGCTTTGCGGCGCTGTTCCTTCTCCTCTGGCGGCACGTCGTCGGGGAAGCGGCGGGCGGCTAGCGTCTGCGGGCGCGGGGAGTAGCGGGCGACGTGGGCCTTGTCGAGCCGCAGTTCGGCCAGCAGGTTGTAGGTGCGCTGGAACTGAGCCTCCGTCTCGCCGGGGAAGCCGACGATGATGTCGGTGGCGATGGAGACGCCGGGGATGCGCTCGCGGATGCGCGCGATCAGGCTCCGGTAGCCGTCAGCGGTGTAGCCGCGCCGCATGCGCGCCAGCACTTCGTCGTCGCCGGCCTGCGCTGGCACCTCAATGTGCTCGCACACCTTTGGTAACTCCGCCACGGCGTTCAGCAATTCGCCCGTCATCCAGTTTGGGTGCGACGTGAGGAAGCGGATGCGTTGGAGACCCTCGATCTCGTGGAGTTGTTGCAGCAGTCCCACCAAGGGAGAAACCGGGTTTTTTCCTAAAAACCCGGTTTCTAACCCATACCGGTCCACGATCTGCCCCAGTAGCGTGATCTCTTTCACCCCCTGCGCCGCCAGTGCCCGTGCCTCGGCCAGGATCTCCTCGACGGGGCGGCTTCGCTCGGGGCCACGCCGATAGGGGATGATGCAATAGGTGCAGGCGTGGGAGCAGCCCAGGATAATGGAGATGTAGGCTGAGACGAGGGTATCTCGGTCGTGGGCCGGGAGGAGCAGGTCGCCCTCTTGCAGGCGGTAGCGACGGGCGGCCTCCGTCGTCTCCAGCGCCCAGCCCTCGTCCGCCATCCCTCGTTCGGCCAGGTACTCAAGCAGCGGCCCCGGCTCCGAAGGGGGCATAAATACGTCCACCCAGGGGAAGCGGCGGCGCAGCGGGGCCGGGTCTTTCACGCCTACCAGGCAGCCCATCAGCCCGACGACCATCGCCGGCTTCCGTTTCTTCAGGGAGTGCAGGCTGCCCAGCCGCCCGTAGACCTTGTTCTCGGCCGACTGGCGCACGACGCAGGTGTTGAGCACGACGACGTCGGCCTCCTCGGCTCGGTCGGCGGGCGTGTAGCCCAGCCGCTCCAGCGCCGAGGCCAGCCGCCGCGAGTCGGCCACGTTCATTTGACAACCAATAGTGGAGATGTGGTATTGCATGTTTAACGTTGTTGCTCGCGGGTTTATTCAGTCATCCCACCGCTTCGTACAATTCCAGCAGCACGCCGTGGGTGGACGTTGGGTGGACGAAGACGTAGCGGGTGCCGTGCACGTTGACGCGGGGTTCCTCGCTCAGCAAGCGTGCTCCGGCGGCCCGCAGGTTCTCCATCGCCGCCTCAATATCCTCCACCGCCAGGCAGACGTGGTGCAGGCCCTCGCCGCGTTTCTTCAGAAAGCGGGCCACGCCGCTTTCTTCGTTTAGAGGCCGGAGCAACTCGACCTCTCCCTTGCCGGTCGGCAGGAAGGCGATCTCGACCCCCTCCTCGGGCACCTCACATCGCTCGGTCATCTTCAGCCCCAGCGTGTCGCGGTAAAAAGCCAGCGCCGCGTCCAGGTCGCGGACGGCAATGGCTACATGGTGGATAGATGGGTTCATAGTGTCCCTCCGGTTCATCGGCTCGTGAAAGGCAAAACGTAATGCATGTTGCGCACTGCGTATTGTGTGATGTGCGATGCCTGATGCCTGGTTCGCTGTTTGCCATTTGCTATTCGCCAGTGGTTATCGTCGCACCAGCACGTACCGCCCACGGGTGGTGGGCGAGGTGGCTGTGTAGAGATAGGTGGCCGGGCCGACGATGACGATGTCCGCGTGGCCCACGCCCCAGTTGTTGGCCAGGTCCATAGTCACCGGGTTGCCGGGGTACTTCTCCCACGGCCCGTCAATGGCTAGCCCCACGCTGCGGGCAAATCCCAGCCCGAATTGGTCATCCACGACGGTGGGGTCACTGGGGCCGCGCACGCCCTCGTAGGCCATGTAGTAGTGGTCGCCCACCCGCACCACGTCGGCTGAGGAGATGGTGCGGAACTCGAAGTAGGGATTGGCTGCCGCTCCCAGGGCATCCACTGTCCCGTAGCCGAGTTCCGCCCCAAAGAGGGGATTGGAGGCACACTTGCGCAAGCCCCCCGCTCCGGCGTACTTGTTGCCCACGTAACAGCCCATATGCCCCGGGGCCCGCCCCAGGCCTACGAAGACGTACAGCAGGTTGCCCTCGACGTAGATGCCCGGCGGCGCGCCCACCAGGCAGTCCCACTCCAGTTCCGAGTAGATATGGGGGTGCTTGCCGATGGATTCCGCCTCGGTGCACGGACCCTGCTCGACGTGCCAGGCACCGGTGCCGGGCACGTGGGCCTCGGCCGACCACTGGAGGCCGTCGGGGGAGGTGCGCAGATAGGTGCCCGCCCCCCACTCGTAGACCATGTAGGCGCGGTCGTTATCGAAGAAGACGCGCGGGTACTGCTGCTGTTGGGTGTGGTCCCGACCAGTGTCGCATGGGCAGGTGGCGCAGGGGAAGAGGCAGACGGGGTTTTCGAGGACGAAGTGGAGCCCGCCATCGTGGCTCTTCCACAGCGTGACGCAGCCAGGGAAGGGGACCGGGTCGCCGCACTGGTCCACCACCCCCGCTGACTGATGGCTGGCGTGCAGGTAGGACCAGAACTCGGTGCCGCCCCGGTAGACGGTGTCCGATTCGCCCGTGGGCAGGCCCACGTCAAACGGTTCTGGCACCCACTCGGCGGCCCCGGCCCAGTAGTCGTCCAGAGTGGCAAACATCCGCCCGGGTGGAGGCGCAGGGGCAAAGGGGAGAGAAGGTGTGAGGGTAGGGGGAGGGGGTATGGGAGTGGGGGTGTCGGAGGGGATAGAAGTAGGAGGGATGGGCGTGAGAGTAGGGGTGTCGGTGGGGATAGGCGTGGGTGGGGGTGTAGAGGTAGGGGTGTCGGTCGGGACGGGCGTGGATGTAGGTGTAGATGTAGTGGTTGGGGTGAGCGTGGCCGTGGAGGGTGGGGGGGGCGTGTGCGTCGGTGTGGCCGGCGGCGGCGGGGTGGACGTGAGGGAGAGCGTAGCGGTCGGTATAGGGGCACAGCCGGCGCCCGCAAGCAGGCCGAGGAGCAGGACGACTATTGAGAGAGAGCTCCGTTCCCTATTCGCCATTCGCTATTCGCTATTCGCCATTCGCAAATTGATCCTCTCCGAAAGCCAGCGCCAGTGCCCGGTCGGTGACGGCGGCGTAGGCCAGGGTCAGCGCGCTGATGAATGCCTCGGGGCGGCGAGAGAAAGGGGGCGGACCCAACCGCTTCAAGAGTGCCGTCTCCACCGGCGGCGGCGCGATGGTCACGCGGAGTCCACCCACGCTTCCCCGCAGTTCCCAGAAGCGAGAAAGATCGGCCTCCAGCGGCTCCGCCTGGGGCTCTGGTGCCTCCTCCAGTGCGGCTTCCTCAGCCGGTGGAGCACTAGCGGCGCGGCGGGCCCGCAACGCCTCCATCACCTGCTCGCGGGTGCGGCCCCGCAGTGTGAACAGGAGGAACGGGTCACGGTCGAACTCCTCTCCCAGCAGGTAGTAGACGGCGGCGATGTGCTTGCAGGGGACGGCCCAGTCGGGGCAGGAACAGCTCATCGCGATATCGTCGCTGGTGGGGAAGAGGGAGACGCCGGCGGCCTGGAATGCCTGCTCGATCTCCGGCGGCATCTCGCCGGCCAGGAGTTGCGCGGCGAAAAGTGCCTGCCCGGCCATGGCGTCAATCGCCTGATGCCATTCGTCATCGCTCAGCGGTGTGATCTTGATGCGTACACTGTAGGGTTTGCGGCGGGAGCCCTGCACGCGGGCGGTGACCCGCCCCGGGTGCACGTCAATGTTCAGCACCTGGCCCTTGCGGGCGTAGGTGCGGCCGCGCTGGAGGCGGTTGCTCCAGCCGAAGGATTGCAGTACCGCGATCCAGCGCCGCGCCCACCAGTTCTTCCCAAACTGCCCGCGCTGCGTGTGTGCCTTGATGCCATCCTTGACCGGGATGGGGGTAGTTTTGGGGAAGTAGCCCCAGTAACTGCTGTATCTTCTACGGCTCATTCGGCGTTCTCCCGTGTCATGCCCTGACCTATCATCACATGCCGATTACCCAGAGCATCCCGCGCCAGGATAAAATCACCCACCGGAACCGCGATCGGCGCACGGAGGTATGGAAACCTTGTCTACATTGCCCCAACTTTTTGAGAAGATGCGGACAAAGTACAGCATAGCGGGCTCAGGGCAAATAGTCCACCAGTGGAACGCTTTTCATCGCTTCTTTCAAGTAGCTGCTGATCTCAGAACGGTGCATATCTACCAATGGATGTTGAAATTTCATCCTGTGATTGAGAATCTGAGCCACCTCTTGAGGCCAATAAGTCATGCTCATCTGGACAATATCACCGCCTATCTCCTGGGCCATGTCCTTGATTCCGCTACCCTGCCCTATGCGGTCAACGATGATAATGGTTGCCATGTACCATTTGGATCGACCCAACTCCATCTCGCGAGCAAATCGTGTCACTTTGTCCAGCGAGATTTCGGGATTTCCTCGACCAATGAATCCAATGTCAAAACGTATCCCTTGTCCCGCCCGCCAGAGAGCTGTTGTATCACTTTCTCTTTTCTCCCCCCGTGACGATAACCAAAACTCGCGCTCAAACTGCTTCGGGCCATCCGGACCCACGAAGCGAAAATTAAGAATATGTAGCAAAGAACCAAGAACCAGTCGTTCGAATGGCTTACCGTAGGCCGATTTCTCTGACCCCCGTATGGTCAGGGTTTGTGCCCCAACCGTTCCAAGCAAGTAGACTATGAATTTCCAACTGAGGGTTGTCATCAGTTCATCGCCAAGGCGTATCTCGCCGCCAAGATTGCCAAATTCAGCTATGCTCTCACGAATGATTTCCTCGCACGTCGAGACATAGCGATCTCGATACTCTGCCAGCAGACTGGCGTCATCGCGGAGAACATTCTGACTGGCTTTGTCTGTTAGACCCAATGCCCATTGTGCTACCCATCTTTCAGACTTGGAGAGACGGCCGTCCTTGAGGATTCTTGCGGCAATGGCTGGCAGCCGCTCGACAAAATCCAGTTGAATCGCAGTGCCCTTGAGAAACATGGACACTGTAGCCGCATTTAGGGCTGCCAATCTGCGACGTGTGAGCATTTCGGTTGAATCCCGTAGATTCCTGCCTGACAGAACATCGAATACTACAGTCCTGACAGCATCCATACCGATTCTTCTGACCAACTCAGGGCCACTGGCATCGAGTAGATTCAAAGATTCCTCGCTCATGAGTTTGGTCAAACTCGTGACCTGAAAGGACTTGGATTGTTTCATCGAATATCACCCTCTATATGTTGATTTGGCTTACAGAAGCATATCGTCAACGGGAATGGGAGGGCAGTTGATGAGAAAAACGTCCTGAACGTCTTCTTTGCCCAGCCACTTTCTCGCCCGTTGGCAAATCTCGTGTGCATATTCCGGGTTTATCTCAATGAGCACAAAAAGTCTGCCTAGTTTCGCTGCGGCCTGACCAACAGTGCCGATACCGGCGAACGGGTCCAGAACAACATCATCTACAAAGGAGTAGTAGGTGATCACCTTCGTCGCAAGTTCTTCGGGGAATACAGCCGGGTGTTTCTTGTCATGCGACGGTTTGATGTGCCAGATATTTGTGGTTTCATATCCATCGGCTATTTTCGACGCCTGCACCAGTTCCTGTTTGGGATGCACCCGGATATTCCAATCTATCAAGCGGTCTGTGTGCTTTCGATATACCAGGACATATTCAGTCACTGGGACCGGCTTGTATTGAAGTGGATTTCTATCTGCGGCAAATCTGCGACCTCGCCCAGTCGCCCATCCCGCTCCTGCGGGCTTTTCCCAGATGATGTCGTCTATAAAATCAAATCCTTCCTCCACAAACAGCCTGTGCATGTCAAACGGCACAGCGATTCTTTTTGACGACTCACTCCTGCTCGCACGACGTATCAGAATTGGCGAGACGTTCATGACAAAGAATCGCCCCTCGTTCAGAACACGATGACAGAGTTGAATCACTTTGCGCATCTTCAGGAGATATTCTTCGTACGTAATGTACTCCGTGTATTCGGGTCTCGCGTTGTAGTATGGCGGCGACGTAAAGACAAGATTGATAGACTCTTCTGGCAGTTGCTGTAGGATGTCTTCGGCGTCTCCACAGGCTATCGTGTTTCTTAGAGCGGAAATTTTGCACCGTCTATTTCCCGGCGTCTGTTTTCTTTGACCACCCTTTCTTCTCAACAAACGTCTTTCGAGAACATCCCTGGCAGTTGTTTTGTCCTCGTAGATCAAAGACGTTCGCGCATCAATGACGATTTCACCGACCCTCTCGCGTCGATCTTTCCCCACGAGTGGAACACGCCACACGTGATACCTATCGTCTATCTCCGGCAATCCAAAGGCGATGGCTTCTTCTAACCTTACACTCTCCAACCAGGTCGTGGCTATGTTGCGCGCATGTTCGACTGTGAGGACATTGTAATCTCTCAATTCAGCCACTGTCTTGCCAGAGTTTGTTGTACTTGCTCTCATTGATCCCTTACCCTCCCGTGGCATCCCGGCTCAACGTGACCATCTCCCGCAACTGGTCGGTGCTCAGTTCCGTCAGCCAGGCCTCCCCCGCGCCGATGACGCTTTCCGCCAGCGCCTTCTTGCTCTCAATGAGTTCGTCAATCCGCTCCTCCAGCGTGCCGCCGCAGACGAATTTGTGCACCCACACGTCCTTCGTCTGCCCAATGCGGAAGGCGCGGTCGGTAGCCTGGTTCTCCACGGCCGGGTTCCACCAGCGGTCGAAGTGGAAGACGTGGTTGGCGCGGGTCAGGTTCAGCCCCAGGCCGCCCGCCTTGAGCGAAAGGACGAAAATGGCCGGGCCGTGCCGCTCCTCCTGGAAGCGACCGATCATCCGGTCGCGCTGCTTCGCCGACGTGCCGCCGTAGAGGAACAGCACCTCGCCGCCGAAGAGGTTCTGGAGGTATCTCTGCAGGAGCGCGCCCATCTCGGCAAACTGAGTAAAGACCAGCGCCCGCTCCTCGACCGACAGCACCTCCTCCAACATCTCCCCCAGGCGGGCCAGTTTGCCGGAGCGGTCCGGCAGCGAGGAGCCGTCGCCCAGGAACTGCGCCGGGTGGTTGCAGATTTGTTTTAGTCGCAGGAGCATCGAGAGCACCAGCCCCCGTCGCTGGATGCCCTCCGCCTCCTCCACCTGGAGCATCGCATCCTCGACTACTGCCTGGTAGAGCGTCGCCTGCTCCGGCGTGAGCGTACAGTAGACCTTGTGCTCCAGTTTTTCCGGCAGGTCCTGGATGACGGTCGGATCGGTCTTGACGCGCCGCAGGACGAAGGGCCGGATCAGTTTCCGCAGATGTGCCGCCGCTTCCCGGTCTTGGTAGCGCTCGATGGGCCGGGCAAAGTTGGTGCGGAACGACTTCTGCGAGCCCAGGTAGCCCGGGTTGAGGAACTGCATGATGGACCACAGTTCCGACAGGCGGTTTTCGACCGGGGTGCCGGTGAGCGCGACCCGGTAGGTTGCCGGCAAGCGCCGGATGGCCTGGGTCTGCTTGGCGCTGGGGTTCTTGATCTTCTGCGCCTCGTCCAGCACGACCCCGCCCCACTCGACTGCCCGCAGCGTCTCCTCGTCCCGGCGGGCCAGTGCGTAGGTGCTGATGACGACGTTGGCCTGCCGGGCGTGGGCGGCGAATTCCTCTCCGCTGGCCCGGTCGCTGCCGTGATGCACCATCACCCGCAGCGACGGGGCGAAGCGTCCGATCTCCCGCGCCCAGTTGCCCACGACGGAGGTGGGGCAGATGACCAGGATCGGCCCGTCGGCCCGGCTCTCCTCCAGATCGTGCAGGATGAGGGCGATGGTCTCAATGGTCTTGCCCAGGCCCATGTCGTCGGCCAGGCAGGCCCCCAGGCCCCAGCGGCGCAGGAAGTCCAGCCAGGAGAAACCGCGCACCTGGTAGGGACGCAGTTGGCCGACGAAGCCTTGCGGCGGGGGCAGTTCGGTCAATGGCTCGCCGCCACCCAGCCGCCGCAGCAGGTCGCGCACCCAGCCTTTCGCCTCGACGCCGACGACCGGCAGGTCGCCGGCCTGGCCCTCCTCCGCCAGCCCCATCTGGAGCGCCTGGCGCAGCGTCATCTCCTCCTCGGCGGCGCGCTTCTCCCAGAAGCGGATGGCGGCCTCGATCTGCTCTGGCTGGAGTTCGACCCACTCGCCGCGCACCTGCACCAGCGGCAGTTTGAGTGCCGCCAGGCGGGTGAACTCGCCTGGAGCGAGGGTGTGGTCGCCGAGGGCCAGTTGCCAGTGGAAGCGCACCAGCGCGTTCAGGTTCAGGATGCCCTTGCCGTCGGCGGGGGAGAGGGTGGCGTGCACGCCCAGCCGCTTATGACGCTTCTTCCACCACTGGGGCACCAGGACACCAAGGCCACTCTGCTCCAGCAGCGGGGCCGCCTCCCGCAGGAATGTGTACGCCTGCTCGGTGTCCAGGTAGCAGGCCTCGGGGCGGGCGGTACGCAGGCTGTCCTCCAGCGGGGGGAAGAGACGGGCGGCCTGACCCAGCCCGGCCAGGAGCCGCTCCTGGGGTTTGTCGAAGCGGCGGTCCAAATAGCGCAACGTGGAGTCTTGCTCCCGCCAGACCAGGCCGGCGGGAACGAGCAGGCTGGGATCGTCACGGGCCTGGAGGAAGAAGCGCAAGGCCCACTCGTCCGGCGGCACCCACAACGGCGTCTCTTCCTCGTCCTCCGACTCCGGCGGGGCGGGCGGCTCCAGGCGAACACATAGGCGGAACGGCTCCTCTGCGCCGGCCAGGAGTTGCTCCAGCCAGCGGGCGACCTCAGCGTGGAGTTTTTCCAGATCGCGGGAGGGAGCGTCCACCGACGAATTGGCGCGGAATAGGGCGGTCAGCCAGGCCCGCAGGGCAGGATCGTCCCGCTTGGTGACGACCTGGAGCAGTGGGGGGGGCCAGGTCCGCACGGCCGTGTCCACCATCGCGCCCAGGAAGTCCTTGAGCAGGGCACGGGGCGCGGGTGGCTCATCCCCCCCTTTCATCCCCCCCATTGGGGGGGAAGCAATCCCTCTCCCTCCCCCCCCATGGGGGGGAGCAGAGGGGGGGGTAAGGGCACGGCAGACGGGGGGCATCGCCTGTGCCAACCGCTCCACCCGCCGCAGGTCCTCGGGCCGGTCGAGGACGGGTACCCAGAGAGCGCGGAGGCTCCCGTTTTGGCGAGCCAGCGTGGGGGCGAATTGCTGCCGGGCCAGGAGTTCCAGCGCCAATTTGCCCGCCAGTGACCAGAAGCGCAGGTCGGCTCCCGGCGCGATGCGGGGAGCCAGGTCTTCTGGGCGAGGAAGATCGTTCAGGAAGGCCAGCGCCACCAGGGGCGGGAGCGCCAGCCCATCCACCCGCCAGAGGCCGAGGGACTCCAACTCGCCGGGATCTTCGGCCAGGAAGTCACGGATGAGTTGGGGGCTGGGCTGGGGGGTGCAACCGGTCGCCGGCAGGTGGGCCAGCGCCCGTGCTTCATCTACATCGGCGGGGATCAGACCGGGCAGGGCGTCGCGCAGGACAGCAGGTGGCAGTTGGAAGGGATGTGGCGGCGTCTTGGGAGCGCGTCCCTTGCGGGGCGGTAGCGGCTCTCCCTCGCCCCACAGGAAGAGGTGACCGGGAGAACCTGGGATCCATGTGGCGTGGAGCACCTGCCGCCCTGGCAAGGGCGTGAGGAGTTCACGTCTGTGTTCGTCCCCATCGTCAGGCCCAGCGCCGGATTCTTCCCCCGGCACTGCCTCGTCTGGCTGGCGCTCCCGCTCCCGCGCCGCTAGCCGCTCCCGTACATGCGCCAGCGAGGTCGAGCCGAAGCCGCGCAGGGCCAGGAGTTCGAGGTCGCTGCGGGCGACCAGGTTCTCCAGCGTGGTGATGCCCGCCCGCACCAGCGCGTTGCGGGCGCGGGTGGGCAGGTTCAGGGCATCAATGGGGTGTTGCGCGTACAGGTTGGCCATTTGAGCCTATCATAACGCAAAAGGAAGGGATTAGCAAGGCGGCGTATTCATTCACGTAAAATGTCACCGAAGGGGAAAGCAAAGACCGGCCAGCAAGACTGCCAGCCGGTCTGGTGGGCGGTACAAGACTTGAACTTGTGACCTCCACGATGTCAACGTGGCGCTCTGGCCATCTGAGCTAACCGCCCGGAATGTTCAGATTATACCACCGTACCCCCATTTTGCAAGAGACACCCATTGTGCTACAATTCTCCCCAATGAAAACAAACGGCGATTGGGGTATCGTGGGGCATGAGTGGGCTGTGGGGTTCTTGCGACGGGCCGTGGCCTCGGGCAGCATCTCCCACGCCTACCTGTTCACCGGCCCGCCAGGTGTGGGCAAGACGACGCTGGCGCGGGCATTGGCCGCCGCCCTGCTGTGCCAGGGTGAGGGAGAGCCTCCCTGTGGCGCGTGTCGCGCCTGTCGCCTGGTCTCCAGTGGCAATCACCCTGACCTGCACATTGTTGAATCCGAACGGGTCGGCGCCCGCCTGAAGATCGAACAGGTGCGCGACCTGCAGCATCAACTCGCTCTCACCCCGGTCGAGGCCCGCTGGCAGGTGGCCATCCTGCGCCGCTTCGAGGAGGCTACCACCTCCGCCGCTAACGCGCTGCTCAAGACGCTGGAGGAGCCCCCACCTTACGTCGTGCTCGCGGTGCTGGCGAGCGACGCCGATCGCCTCCTCCCGACCATCGTTTCCCGCTGCCAGCAGGTTCCTCTGCGCCCGCTGCCCGTGGTGGTGGTGCAGCGGGCCCTCGCCGAGCGCTGGAACGCGGAGCCTGAGCAGGCCGAACTCCTGGCCCATCTTTCGGGCGGACGGGTGGGCTGGGCGGTGCGCACGCTCACCGACAAGGCGGCCCTCCGGCGTCGCGCACAGCATCTGGACGACCTGGATCGACTCCTGACCGCTTCCACCACCGAACGCTTTCGCTACGCCGAGAAACTGGCCCGCAACCCCGTCGCCACGCAGGAGACGCTCGATCTGTGGATCGGCTGGTGGCGCGACGTGCTGCTGCTGGCGGCTGAGGCTGACGCATCACTGACCAACGTGGATCGGAAGAGCGCACTGCGCGCCCACGCCCGTCGCTTCGGGGTGGAACGAAGCGGTGCTGTGATAGAGGCCCTGCGCAGCGCGGTCGATCGGTTGAAGCGCAACGCCAACGCTCGTCTCACCCTTGAGGTGCTGATGCTCGACCTGCCCCGGCCGTGATTTTGGAACACGAAAATCACGAAAGAACGCGAAAGGCACGAAAGCGGAGGCTTTTCGCGTCCTTCGCGTGATTTCGTGACCTTCGCGATCCAGAACCGCGCGTCCCCCAGAGCCCCAGAGTCCCAGAGTCCAGAGAGATCAGAGATCAGAGGCGACGGGAGCCGCCACCGGCAGGAAATCAATCAGTTTGGGGAGAAAGGCGGGCACGGCGACCAGGGCCAGCGCGCCCAGCGTGAAGGGATTGCCTTTGGCACCTTCCGGCAAGGCTCCGCCGGAGGGACGTTCGACCGACTCGGCGCCCAGCTCGCGCAGGTCGCGCAGCAGGCGGCCGGTCAATTCGTCGAGCCTTTCGGGGTCAGCGTCCGCTTCGGTGACGGTCAGGTGAAGTTGGATTTCAGTCGAGGCCATACGCAGTTCACCTCCAGTGCACGAGGGGTTGGATCACTGGGGTGAGTATAGCATGAGTGTTTGGGAAGAGCAAACAGGAGATGCTGACACAGGCGAAGGGAGAACTGCCGAGCAACATTACGACAGGCCCAATCCGTTACCGTCCTGCAATCCGTGTTCTGAAAGCGGCCGCCTCCCGCAGCCGCTCAACGCATTCCAATGGCACGTGAACCAAGCCCAGCGGTGCTCCCTCACCGACGCCCGGCCCGTGAAAATCGGAGCCACCGGTGACGAGCAGCCCGTACTTCCGGCACAGCCCTAGCAACACCTCAATCTCCTCGGGCGAGTGGTGGGGGTAATACACCTCCACCCCGTGCAGCCCATAGCCCACGAATTCCGGTATGCGTTTCACTGCCGCTGGACCGGAGTGAGCAGGATGTGCGATCACGGGCACACCCCCGGCTCCAATGATCGCCTGGATCACCTCCGGCGGGGTCAGCCGCGGGCGGGGGACGTAGGCCGGACCGTCGTTGCCTATAAAGCGGTCAAAGGCTTCCTGAAGCGTCTTGACGTAGCCTCGATTGAGCAATGCCCGTGCCACATGGGGACGTCCGACGCTGTTGCCGCCAGCCAATGCCCGCACCTCCTCCCACCCCAGCACCATCCCCATCTCGCGCAGCCGCTCAACCATCTTACGAGCCCGTTCTAGACGCGCATTCCGCATCGCTCGTAGCCTCTCCCGCAGCGGGCCGTTCTCCGGGTCCACGTAGTAGCCCAGAAAATGCAAGTCGCCCCACTCGCCCTCGGAGTTGACCTCTACGCCAGCGATGACCTCCAGCCCAGTGCCAAATGCTGCCTGCTGGGCCTCCGCCACTCCGCCCAGCGTATCGTGGTCCGTGAGCGCGATCACGGCCAACCCACGCTCTAGCGCCATACGAACAATCTCCGACGGGGTGAACACGCCGTCGGAGGCTGTGCTGTGGATATGCAGATCTACTCGGTTTTGGCGCTGGCACATCGTTTCTCGACGCTTAACCGCACTGCTGTCCTCTCTTGACCGTCAATCATCACCTCGACGAACGTGGGGACGCAAACGATGTCAATTCCATCCAGTTCCAGGTAGCCGCGGGCGATGCATATTGCCTTGACCGCTTGGTTGACTGCTCCGGCACCGATGGCCTGCACATTCACCTGTTCCCTCTCTCGCATGACACCTGCGATGGCACCAGCCACCGCCGTCGAGCGAGAAGTGGCCGCAACCTTGATGAGGTCCATTGCATCCCTCCTTGCGCTTCCTCGGCCCTTGAATCCATCAAGACCCACCCTGACCTGGTTGAGTCTTATCGATGCGGTTCAATGTTATAATACACCAAAACCGGTCATCTTGCAAGCAGTCTCTATACCCTACATCTTGCCCTTCACGCCGTACTGTGCCAGGTCCACCAGCCCATACTGCACTTTCTCGTACCCTCGCCGTGCCTCGCCCAGCGGGGCCGTCGCATCCAGCCCCATCTTGGCCGTGCGTGCCTTCTGCCCCGGCGTCTGCGTGGCCGAGGGATCGAGACTGCTGCTTGGCTGGTCGGTGAGGATCACCAGGTCCCGGTCGGCCTGGAAGCGGGTGGCAATCGCCCACTCCACGTCAGCGCTATCGTAGAGGTCCACATCCGTATCCACCACGACGACGTGCTTAAGCGAGGTATGGCCCTGGAAGGCGGCCCAGATCGCCCTGCGCCCATCTTCCTCGTGCTGCTTCTCGATCTGCACCACCGCGTGCAGCCAGGAGGTCCCCCCCGGCGTAATGTAGACGCCGGTGCAACGGCAGACCTCGCTGACGGCGGCGAAGATGGTCGGTTCGCGGGGCATGCCCATCAGGTTTTTGTGCTCCAGGCCGCCAGGGAGGAGAGCGTGGAAGACAGGGTCCCGACGATGGGTGACGCGGTCAATCTCGATCACTGGCTGGCGGCGCACGATGTCCATCGTGTCCGTTAGATCGGGGAAGGGGCCCTCGTCGGTCAGCGTGTGGGTGATGCGGCCCTCCAGGATCAGTTCCGCCTCGGCCGGCACCTCCAGGTCCACGGCCTGGCACCGTACCAGGGGCGTCGGGACCAGAGCCTGGGCGATGCTCAACTCGTCCACCCCCTGGGGCGGACTCATCGCCGCCGCCAACAGCACTTGAATAGGACAGCCGATGGCGATAGCGATAGGCAGATCACCCGTGGTCTTGCCCACAGCGGTGTGTGTCCCGCGCCCCTCGACGATGCGGGCGGCAAAGCGGTGTTCGTCTAACAGCACCAGCCGGTGGAAGGCGATGTTGCGCCCGAAGTCGGGGTCCTTGATGACTGCCACGCCTGCCGTGACGTAGCGCCCGCCGTCGTCCGGGTGGTAGCGGGGGATGGGCAGGCGGGTCAGAGCCACCCGTTCCTCGATGACCTCCTGGCAGGGGCCGGAGTCGAGCACCGGCGGCGGGACCGGGTGGGCCAGCGCGTCGGCTATGCGGTGGATCAAATTGGGCACCGTGCAGCCCAGCGCCGCCGCAAAGTGCTGCCGCTGTGCGCACACCCCGGAGACGGCCCGCCAGCCGGGGAAGCCGGTCAGCGTGCGGAACAGCACTGGCCGGCCGTCAAGCGCGTACATCACGCGCGCCAGTTCCATCTGCGGGTCAACGGCACGTTCGATCTCGACCAGCGTGCCCGCCGCTCTGCTCCACGCGATAAATCTTTCTATTTCCATCGTTTGACACTTTCAATAGATGATAGTACAATATGCCAGCAGACAATGAGAGGAGACTTGATGATGTCAACTATTTTGACGAAACCAAAGCGAGTCAGAACTACCGTTGACCTGCCACCTGCTCTGCTGACACGAGCACAACGCATTGTAGATGAAGGCATGGTACGCAGTCGCAACGCTTTGATGATCGCTGCGTTGGAACATTTTCTGGACTACTTGGAACGACAGGCGATTGACGCGCAATTCGCGGCTATGGCTGATGATGAAGACTACCGTGCGTTAAACCTGACCCTGGCAGAAGAATTTGCCGCGTCCGACTGGGAAGCATTCGAACTGGGCGAGACAGCGCGATGAGACGCGGTGACGTCTACGATGCCCGGCTCAGTCCGACCGAGGGTTCGGAACAAGCCGGAGTCCGGCCCGTGATCATCGTCAGCCGGAATGCCATCAACCGCTACAGTCCCGTCATCGTTGTCGTTCCGGTGACCAAAGCTGCCAACGTCAAGCGAGACTATCCCAGTAATGTCCGCCTGGCTCAGGGTGATGGTGGATTGACGGTGGATTCAGTCGCGCTGGGCGGACAGGTGCGGGCTGTCGCTAAAAGCCGTCTGCTTCATTATCTAGGTCACCTATCTATGGAGGCCATGCGGCAGGTCAATGAGGCGCTCCTCATCACGCTCGACCTCTAGCGCATGCCCCTCCATGCCAGTCCCTGGTGTGGGCTACCACCGTTCCCGATGCACCCGCGTCTCGTCGTACTGCGTGCGCGGCTCCTTCTCCTCCGCCGGATGCCCGATGGAGACCAGGTTGAGCGGCGTAATCGTCTCCGGGAGGCCCAGTACCTGGCGTATGGCGGCAACCCGATCCTCCCTGGGATAGACGCCCAGCCAGACCGCGCCCAGGCCCAGCGCGGTCGCCGCCAGGAGCAGATTCTCGGTGGCAGCGGAGCAATCCTGCGCCCAGAAGCGCTCAAACGTGGTCAGGTCGCCGCACACGGCGATGCACAACGTCGCTTCGAAGAGCATCTTACCGTGGGGATGGGCCTCGGCCAGGCTGTCCAGCGTCTGCCGCCCGGTCGCGACGACGAACTGCCACGGCTTGCGGTTTGAGGCCGAGGGAGCCGCCATCGCCGCTTCCAGCAGCGTCTTGATGTCCGCCTCGCTGACCGGCTCAGCCGTGTATTTGCGGATGCTACGCCGGGCGAAGATCGTCTGGATCAATTCCTCGTTCACTTTTCACTTCTTTACCTACTTGCATACTTGCAGACTTCTCACTCCAATTCCCGTGGTGCCGGCCCATCATACTCGTGATCGGTAGGATGAATGCGCCGCATCGGCCGCTGGCGAGTCACCTCCTCGTGAGCGTGAGCCGCCAGACCGGTGACGCGGGCGATGATGAAGAAGGCATTGCCCAGTTCAGGGGGGAAGCCCAGATCCACCAGCAGTGCCGCCAGGGCCCCATCCACGTTGAGCGGTAGCCGCCGTCCCAGCCTTTCCTCCAGCGTCTTCTCGAAGGCTCGCGCCATCGTCACCCCGTTGCCGCTCACCCCCAGTTCCTCGGCCAGGGCCAGCAGCCGCTTCGTGCGCGGGTCGTCGGTGTGGATACGGTGGCCGAAGCCTGGGGCGTGCTTCTTCTGGGCCCTCAGTGCGGTCAGCATTTCGGACGCCACTTCCGCCGGGGGGTGTTCCCCGTCGAGCCGGTCAATGGCCTCCAGGAGGAGCCGCATGCAGCCCTCGATGGCCCCGCCGTGGTAGCGGTTGATGGAAAGCACCCCGGCGGCGATGCTGGCGCTCAGCGTCGCACCAGTGGAGGCGGCCGTACGGGCCGCCAGCGCCGAGGGGGGCGTCGCACCGTGGTCAATCGAGGAGACCAGCATGGCGTCCATCAGCCGGCCGACCTCCGGCGAGGGAAGTTCCCCCTTCAGCGCCAGGTAGACCGCCTGCCCGAAGGTCACGCGGCCCACCAGTTCGTCTATGCGGTACCCCCGCAGCCGCAGTTCGTTAGGCTGAACGGAGGTGATCGCGGTGGTCCAGTGTAAATTGCTCATCGGTTACTCCTGTGACTCGTTGATTGTTTACGCGGAACGTCTGGGTCGTCCTGGCAGGGCGTCCGCAGGTTTGTGTTCTGCTCTACCCAGGCGGGGAGCGCCGTCAGGCCACCCAGCACCGTCCCCAGCGGGTGGCGCTCGACGTAGGAGGCGCACCAGTCGGGGGTATAGTTCGTGCGCAGCAATGCGAAGGGGATGCCCATCGCCAGCGGCAGCGCACCGGGCAGCGACAGTGTATCGGCTACCACCGCCGGGTGGCTGCCGTCGGCTCGTTCGCGGGCCAGCGCTGCGTGGTAGATGCGCCGCCGCAAGTCCACCGTGTGCACCGCGTCTACCGCCAGGAACGGCTCGCCATCGTTGAGGGGCACCGTCCACTCGGCGTCCAGATCGTACTGGCGGGTGTCGCCCAGCACGCGGACTGCCGGCAGGCCCAGCCGCGCCAGGTTGCGGCCCACCTTGTCGCCCAGCGAGTTGGTTAGCACCAGTGGTTCGACCCCCGGCTGGGCGATTAGCCAGCGCAGCACCTCAGGCACGGCCTGGCGAAATGGAGCCTGCAGTGGAGCAGTGTGGGTGTGGAACAGGTGATTGGTGCAGGCGGCGACGGGGTTGTATTCGGCGTCGGGAAAGCGAGCCGCCACTGCCTCCACGTAGGTCGGGTTCCCGGCCAGCATGGTCTGCAGCGCGGCGGTGTTGAGAATGAAGGCGCCCTCGTCGCAGTAGGAGACACGCATGCCGTTCACCTGCCAGTGGTACTCGTGCGGCGCGGCCCGCAGGCGCGCGACGGTGTCCTGGTAGGCGGCCTCCAATTCTGCCAGTGGCACGTGCAAGATTTCGCCCGCAAGTTCCACCAGCGAGCGGCGCGTCACCTCCGGCACCTGCTGCTCCTCGGCGGTCAGTGTGCCGTCGTAGTCGAGAACGATCTTAATCATCCCGCCCTCCCCGCCAACGTTCCTGCTACAGCACCCCCATCTCTTGCAAGACCTCCCTGGTCACGTGGGGGATGTCTCCGAAGTTCTCTACCACGTGTGCGCCAACACCTTGCAGTCGGGTCACCTTCCCCTCGCGGGTGCCCCGCCCGCCTTCGATGATCGCCCCGGCGTGAGAGAAGCGGGTGCCGCTCTTGGCTCCTTTCCCGCCGATGTAGGCGATCAGCGGCTTGGTCACCTCCCCTTGCTCGATCAGGTCGGCGACCTGCTCCTCCTGGCTGGTGCCGATCTCGCCGAACGTCACGATACCCTTCGTCTCCGGGTCGGCCTGGAAAAGGCGCACCACCTCCGGCAGTGGCAGCCCCACGATAGCGTCGCCGCCCACGTGGACCAGTGTGGTTGCGCCGATACCCTCCTGCGCCAGGTAGTAGGCCATCGAGGAGGTGATGCCGCCGGAGCGGGAGCAGACACCCACCGGGCCAGGGAAGAACCAGGCCCGGGCCGACACCGCCCGCCCGCCGATCATCCCTAGCACCCCCTTGCCGGGGCTGAGCACTCCCAGTGTGTTGGGGCCGACGAACCTCGCCCCGGCGCTATCGGCTGCTTTGGCGATCTCCAGCACGTCGTAGATGGGGACGCGGTCGGGCACGATGACCAACAGTTTGACGCCCGCGCCAATCGCCTCCAGCGCCGCACTGCGCACCAGCGGTGCGGGAATGAAGAGCACGCTCACGTCAATCATCCCCAGGTTCTCCCACGCCTCCTCGACGGTGTCGAAGACAGGCAATCCCTCGACTTCCTGGCCGCCTCGGCCCGGCGTCACCCCGCCGACGATATTGGTGCCATATCCTTTCATCAGTTTGGCCCGGGCCCGCCCCTCGCGGCCCGTTATGCCCTGGACAATGACTCGTTTGGTTTCGTCAATGAGAATGGACATTCCTTGTTACTCCTGCTTGACAAGTCGGTCTGGTAGTGGTAAAATACACTTGGAACGGCAACGTAACTCCGGGGGAGTGCTGGCCTACCTTCGCGGCTGACCACCTGAGGCTGAGGGCCCTGAAAAAAGGTCTCGAAACAGGCGCCTCCGGCTGTTGTCGCTCTTTGTTTATGCTCGCCAATTGCCCTCCATCCACTCGCCTCGCAGCACCTGCCATCTTACCAGTTGATCGCTGATCATTCGTGGTTGGATGAACTGGTATAGCAGCAAATTCCGTCCCATGTGCTTGGCGCGGATGGTCCCAGACACAAAATCTGCCAACTGGATGTAAGGATTCTTGACGCTATCTACATAACGAAGTTCTACATCCAGGTCGAGCATGTTATGTACGATGTGCATATACTTCTACCTGCTCCCGTGCCAGCGCCTCCAACACCGCAACGCGGGCACTATCCGTCGTGGTGTAGAACTTAAACTCCGAAAGAGTGTCTTGTTTCGGCTTCTTACGTCGCACGTCCCGCTTCACTCGCTTGATGATCCAACGCAGTGGTCTTGGTGACAGCGTTTTGATTGCTGCCAGTGTCACAATCGTATCGCGTGGGTCGGATAGAGAGCCGCTTTTGTCAATGTAGATGTATGCGGCCCATTCGCCGATCGTCTCCAGCAGCAGCACGTTGTCTTGTACCCCTTTGCCAGTCCATCTTTTTCTATGCATCACGCAAACGGAACATAGAAAGCGTGAACTGGGTGCCGGTCAGTGATGAGCGAATGCTCTCTCCATCATTGTCAAAGTAGATGTCGTTGAGATGCTGGTTGGACAAAAAGCCACCCTCGATGTGGGTAATACGTCTAGCCTTAATCCCATCGGACAGTCGCTTGGCCAAATACTGGGCCAGACTGCTCCTCTGACCGATACCAATCCCACCGACTGGAAAGCCCAGCCGGGCAAAATCTTCTGGGTAACGGTGAGCAAACTCAATAGCAATCTGATAAGCCGTTAAGAATGGCCGGCCCAAGTGATGATCTGGAGCATAATCTGGGACATCTGACAGGATTTTGGTGATCTTCTCTTCCAAGTTGTATTCTTGCCATTGACTCATCGCTATTCCTCCCTCTCCAACCTACCGGTCTCCTCCAACCCTGGTATCGGCAACTCCACGTACCCCCCGCCCGCGCCCCGGAAGTAGCACGCCACGTCGCAGGCCAGGCACTCGATGCAGCGTCCTTTCTGCGCCTCCTCCAGCGTGATGTTCAGCACCGGGCAGCCCTCCTTGTTGAGCGTGAGGATCTGCGGCACGCATTCCTCCACGCAGACCTTGCTCTCGCAGGTGGCACAGACGGCGTGGTCGAGGGTCACTGTGCCGCCGGTCACCGTCTCGAAGGTGTAGGGCCGCTGCGCGACCGGCTTCTGGCGGCCCTGGGGTTTTTCGGCCGGCGGCGTGTAACTCTCGATCAGGGCCTTAAGCCGCTGCGCGCAGAACTGAGGGGTGTCGTCCTTCTTGTATCCCTCCACCGGCGCGGAGACGTGACCGCCGTTCTGAGAGTTAATCCGCTCCAGAATCTCCACCGCCTTGTCCTCGGCGTTGCCGCCCAGCCGGATGACGGCCGGCACTGTCAATGGCTCCTCTAGAAATGCTTTCACCAACCCGCGCGCGGAGTGGAACTGCTCCTGGCTGGCCACTCCTGAGCCGGAACCGAAGTAGCCGTCAATCGGTCCCTGACTGAGGATGATGCGCGCGGCCCGGTAGACCTTGCTGGCGGGGGGGTTGCCCGACGTATCCACGAAGTTGGCGATGCAGAACCCTTCGTTGATCACTGCGTCCATACTCATCATCGAGCCGCCGCCGCCGGCGCCGTGAAAGCCGATGATCCCTTCCCCCTTTTGGAAGTCCTCGACCATCTGGATGAAGTAGAAGGTACCCCGGTAGTCTCCCTCCTCGACGGCGTAAGCGACGCGCTCCAGTTCCGTCGGCGGGCGATCCAACTCGCGGGCGAAGGTTATCCCTAAGTCTTTGTGGCGGAAGACGGCGTAGTCGTCCACCGTGACGCGGCAGTCGGCCGCCACCAGTTTGCCCTCGGTCGTCAGCACCAACGGATTGATCTCAGCCGCGCGGGCCTCCCACGTGCGGGCCACATCGTATAGTTTCACCAGCAGCGCGGCCAGGTTCCGCTGCAACCGTCCGTGGATGCCCGTGTGCCGCACCAGGTTGCGGGCCTGGTAATCCCGTAGTCCGTGCTCAATGTCCGCCACTGCGCTGGCGACACTGTCCGGGTGCTGACGGGCGATCTCCTCAATGCCGGTACCCCCGACGCTGGAGAACATCATTACCGGTGCCCGTTCCCGGTCACTGACGATGACGCCAGCGTAGAACTCCCGCTCGATGGAAAGTTTCTCTTCCACCATCACCTTCTCGACAGTGAAGCCACCCACCTGCATCCCCAGCATGTCGGCGCTGGCCTGTGCCGCCTCATCGGGTGTCTCGGCAAAGCGTATGCCGCCCAGGCTGGCCCGGCCAGTCACCCAGGCCTGGATTTTCACCACGACCGGCCCACCGATCTCGGCCGCGACCCCGCGTGCCTCATCGGGTGTGCCGGCTGCCTGGCCTCTGGGGATAGGGATACCCTTCTGCGCCAAAAGCATTTTACCTTGATACTCATGCAAGCGTGCCATGCTGCCCCCTTTCTTGATGCTGGATACTGGTTGCTGGATGCTGGAGTCGAGCATCAAGTATCCGGTATCGAGCATCCAACGCGAAGGATACCACAAGTGGCTGCCTGTGGCAACCGCACCTTTGCAGAGGAAGCGGCTCTACGTGGATGCGAGGGGTGCTCCAAGCGGGCGTGCCGCCCGTGCCCCACTTATGAGGACAGGCCGCCTCTCGGCCCCCACAGACGGGGATGGACATATTCCCTTTAAGCATATTGCCCCTGCGTTTCCACGTAGACCCAAGAAAGTGTCCCTCTCATCAAGAGAGGGTCATCGTTGCGGTGAGGGTCACGTCGTTACGGCTCGCGCACCACCAGATTGTCGAATTGGATCTCCGTGGGCTCGTCCTCGTAGGACGTCGTGGTCAGCGCGATGTCCCCGCTGGTGAACGTGTCGTCCTCGGCCGTCGCCAGACGCTGGCCGTTGACGAACAGCGCCAGGGTGGAACCGTCGCATGTCGCCCGGATGTGGTTGGTAGCATTTCCCGGCCGGATGATGTCCGACTCCGTCCAGTCCACCAGAGGTTCGAAATTCCCCTCTTTGGCCTTGAGGATGGCATATCCACCATCCCCGGAGATGAGCAGGTAGTACCCAGAGCCGTCACCCTGCTCCCGGCATGCCACCCCGTAATCGTTGTTGTTGTTAGCCGGGGCTGAGACCTGGGTGGCATCCACCTCGATGATGAGGTTATCGAAGGATTGATTGGCCACACCCCACATCGTGTCGCCATCGCCGTGGGAAGTGACGGAATAGGCCCCGTTCTCGTAGCCTACACCGCTGCCCTCGTAGTCTCCTACCTCCCAGCCGGAGTCCGGGTCGTTGAAGTCATCCTGAAACAGCACTCCAGGTGGTGAGCCGGGGGGCTGGGGGGTGTCCTCGCCGCCTCCCCCCGGCAGCAGGCCACACAGGCTACAGGCCAGTGCTGTCAGTGACAGCATGGCTACTACCATCGCGATGATATACCAATTCTTGTTCATCTCGCTTCTCCTCTCCATGTTCTTGTGCTGGTTTACGCGGTGGGCCTTCCGGCCCCGATGCGGGAACGCTCTTCCTCAGCCGCGATTTCGTCCAGTTTCCTGAACAGCGGCTTGGGTTGGCGCAGTGGTTGGCCTGGAGGCAGTTGGCTGGGCTTCCACTCGCCCGTCGCGCCACTGTCGTCGTAGCACAGCGCCTTGTGGACGCGGCTCTTTTCCTCGAAGGTGGCCGTGTACGACCGCCCGAACAGCGTCCCCTCGTAGCCCAGGTACTGGTGCAACCGCTCAGACGAGAAGGGCAGGAAGGGGGCCAAGAGGACCTTCAGCGAATCAATGGCCCTGAGCGCGACGTAAATGGTTGTACCGGCCGCCTCGCGGTTCTCTTTGATCTGGAACCAGGGGCCTTTCTCCTCCAGGTAGTGGTTCGCATCCCGCGCCAGTGCCATCACCTCGCTCAGCGCGGCGCGGAACTTGCAGTTGGACAGCAGATTTCCGACGGTCTCGAAGCCAGCCTCGACCCGGTCCAGCAGTTGGCTGTCTATGTCCTCCAACGGCCCCGGTGTGGGCACCCGCCCGTCGAAGCGCCGGTAGGCGAAGGTCAGCGCCCGGTGGACCAAGTTGCCCCAGGTGGCCACCAGTTCATCGTTGTTGCGGCGCACGAAATCATCCCACAGCCAGTCGGTATCCCGCGTCTCCGGCATCGCCACGGTGAGGTAGTAGCGCAGCGCGTCAGGATCGTACCGGTCGAGCGCCTCGTCCATCCACACCGCCCAGTTGCGGCTGCCAGAGATTTTCCGCCCCTCCAGGTTCATGAACTCGTTGGCCGGCACGTCGTAGGGCAGGTTAAGTTTCCTGGACAGGTCGTCTTCGTAGAGCCGCTCCACCCCCATCAGTTCCGCCGGCCAGATGACGGCGTGGAAGGGGATGTTATCCTTGCCGATGAAGTAGAGCGTTTTGGCCGCCGGGTCGTACCACCAATCCTTCCACGCCTCCGGCTGGCCCTGGTTATGCGCCCATTCGACGCTGGCGGAGAAGTAACCGATGACCGCCTCGAACCAGACGTAGAGGCATTTGCCCTCCCATCCTGGTACAGGCACTGGGATGCCCCATTCCAGGTCGCGGGTGATGGGTCTTCCCTGCAACCCTTTGCCCACGTAGCGGCGGGCGAAGTTGATCACGTTAGGCCGCCAGTGTTCCTTGCCCTGCTGAAGCCACTCGGCCAGCCCGGCCCGAGCCAGTTTGGGCAGGTCGAGGAAAAAGTGCTCTGTCTCGCGGAGCACAGGCGTGCTGCCGTCAATCTTGCTGCGCGGGTTAATCAGGTCCTTCGGGTCCAATAGCTTGTTACAGTGGTCACATTGGTCGCCCCGTGCGGCCTCGTATCCGCACACCGGGCAGGTGCCCTCTACATAGCGATCAGGCAGGAAGCGCTTCTGCATCTCCGAGTACATCTGTTCCTGGATCTGCTTGTAGAGATAGCCTTTCTCCAGCAGTGCGAGGAAGAAGTCCTGAGAGATGCGATGGTGGGTCTCCGTATCGGTGTGGGTAAAAAGGTCGTAACTGATGCCCAGGCGCTGGAACAATTCCAGGAAGTCGTGATGGAAGTGTTCGAAGACCTCGCGAGGGGACTTGCCCTCCTGGTCGGCACACACAGTGATGGGGGTGCCGTGCGAATCGGAGCCGGAGACCATCAGCACATGGTCGCTGGCCAGGCGGTGGTAGCGGGCACAGATGTCTCCGGGGAGATGGGAACCGGTGACGTTGCCGGCGTGGATCTTGGCGCTGGCGTAAGGCCAGGCGATAGCGACGAGAATGTGTTTGGACATCGGCGTTCCTCCTTGAGGGCGTGAGATATATTTTAACACAGGGTGCGATAAACGAAAACCGCCAGCGAGGCTGGCGGTGTGTTGCCGTGAGGCCGGAAGGGGGCGATGGCCTATCGCGGACAGGGAGCCTCCTCCTCTGCCCGCCACGGCAGGTTGCACATCATCATAACGAAACAATGGAGTGCTACGTCCACTACACTAGCCCAAATAGTCCCGCAACTGGCGGCTACGGCGGGGATGGCGCAGGCGGCGCAGCGCCTTGCCCTCGATCTGCCGGATGCGCTCCCGCGTGAGCCCAAACTTCTGGCCGACTTCCTCAAGCGTGTAACTGCGCCCGTTGATGAGCCCAAAGCGGAGCCGCAGGATACGCGCCTCACGCGGGTTCAGCGTAGCCAGCATCTCCTCGACCTTTTCACCGAGCAGGTGCTGATAGGCGCTCTGCGTCGGCATGGGGGTCGTCTCGTCCTCAATAAAACTTCCTAGTTCGCTTTCCTCGTCCTCGCCAACCGGTCGCTCCAGGCTCAGCGGCCGCCACGAGACCCTAAGCATCCATTGCACCTTGCGCGGCTCTATGTCCATCTCAGCCGCTATCTCCTCCGGCGTCGGTCGGCGACCATGCTCTTGTTCAAATGCTCGGGCCGTGTTGTAGAGCCTGCGGATGCGATCTGACATGTGAACTGGCACACGGATCGTACGTCCCTGGTCAGCAATCGCCCGTGTGATCGTCTGGCGGATCCACCACGTGGCGTAGGTGCTGAAGCGATACCCACGGCTGTAGTCAAACTTCGCCACCGCCTTCATCAAACCCAGGTTGCCCTCCTGGATCAGGTCCAAGAACGGCACACCACGTCCCATGTACTTCTTGGCGATGCTGACCACCAGACGAGTGTTGGCCTTGATCAGATGATCACGCGCGGCCAGTCCTTCATCCACTTGTTGCTCGAGTTCCTCGCTCTTCGCTGGGTCAGACCCATCGTTACTCAGAATCTCCTGAGCCCTGCGTCCTGCTTCGATGGTCTTGGCCAGCCGAACCTCCTCTTCGATCGTTAGAAGGGGTACGCGGGCCATCTCCCTAAGATACAAACCCACTGTGTCGTCACTGGAGATTCCACTCAAATCGCCGTTTCCATCATCGTTCGTCTCGTATCCATTGACCGTAACGCTTAGTGCCTGCTCTTCCCCAGCCTCAGCATCTTCCTTGTCATTGAACACTTCGATCCCTGCTTCGTGCAACGAGATGAAGATTTCCTCCAGTTGATCCAGGATCTCCTCGGCCTCCGGCAACAAGTCCAGAATGTCTTCCGTAGTCAGGTAGCCCTGAATTTCTGCCTTATCCAACAGTTCCCCAACTACATCCATAGGTCTCCTAAATTCATTCTCTCGGCTGCAACAGGTCTTTTAGCAATGCCAGCCGCTGATCAAGCCTCATGCTCTCACACGTACACGATTCGAGGTTGAGATTTGTGCCACATTGTGGACATAATCCTTTACAATCGGGGCTACAGAGGGGTTTCATTGGGATGGCTACCCACGCTTGCTCACGCAGCAGGGGAGCTAGGTCAAGCCAGCCGTCATTGCCCACTGCATAGGATACATCTGGCCTCGGGCCTGCTCCCGGTAGCCGAAACGTCTCTTCCAGCTCTAGGGTGATAGGGAGAACGAAGGGTTCTAAACAGCGGACACACTCTAGCCCCAGTTGCGATTCCACAGTGCCTCGAACAAGCAAACCGCCTTGTACACGAACCACCTGGACGGTTCCGTGGAGAAAACGGACATTCAGGTCGGTCAGGCTCTGGGGCCCTGTGTCCACATTCAGGGTAAGCGACGTACCAAGCCGAGCCTTGGTAAGAGCAGAAACGTCGAAACGAATCATAGCAGGCTCAAGAGGCTCTTCACGGCCACTTCTGAGTACCTATCCGAGAAGTGCTAGCGACTTTTCGGATAGACTCTTAGTTGCCCGCCCTTATTAATTGTTACCCGACCTGGCGAGGCCATCAGCAGTTCATAAAGCGTATATATTATAACACAATCATCTCCTATAGTCAAGATTTTTTGGCCTTTGTATACATAAAATGGTCTGGAGCAGGTCGGAAAATCCGCACCTGGTCGCCAGCAGTTGCCCAAATAGCCAACTTGTGCTAAGGTTATATTGGAGAAATACACTGCTATGAAACTCCTCATCGCCACTCAGAACCTAGGTAAAGTGCGCGAGTTCCGGTTCCTGCTTGCGCCTTTGAAAGCAAGACTCTGTTTCCCGCCTGAACTCGGCCTACAGGTGGAGGTCCCGGAGGACGGCACTACTTACGCCGATAACGCCCGTCAAAAGGCTCTGGCCTACGCGCGTGCCTCTGGTCTGCTCACATTGGCTGACGATTCGGGGCTTGAGGTGGATGCTCTGGACGGTGCTCCTGGTGTTCGCTCTGCTCGCTACGCTCCGGGACACGACGCCGATCGAGTAGCGGCGCTGCTAGCGCAATTACGCGACGTGCCCTGGGGGCAACGCACAGCCCGGTTCCGCTGCGTGGTTGTCATTGCCACGCTCGTCGGGGAACTCTATAGCGCCGAGGGAGTATGCGAAGGGCTGATTGCCTTTGAGACAGCAGGACGAGGAGGCTTCGGTTATGATCCGGCCTTCTACCTGCCCGATTACGGCTGCACGATGGCCCAACTGCCGCAGGTGGAGAAGAATCGTATCAGCCACCGTGCCCGGGCTGTCGAGGCGGCAGTCCCTATACTCTGCCGCCTGCTGGCTCAGGAGGCATCTGCTCGCCGCTAGTCTGGGCTCTTCACTCAAGCCTTTGACCTATATCCGGTGTGGCAGGTAGAAGTTGTCATCCTATCTCTTTAGTGGTATAATGATTTGCGAGGGTAGCGCACCACCACAGTAGAAATGATATGTCCGTCATTGCTGAGCCGGAGCGCAGCGGAGGCGAAGAATTTCATTGTTTGCATATTGTCTCCATAGAGAAATGCTTGTTTGCCCAGAACGAGATTCTTCGTTGCTTCGCTCCTCAGAATGACAGGCTATTAGAATCAGTGTGGCGGAGTACTAGCGACTATTGTTGCATGACCTCAGGTCAAGCCCAATGAATAAATCACCACTCCCGATCTCTGTCGAAAGGGAGCGCCATACGGTAGTCGCTGCCCCCTCTCGCTCGCGTCCCATTTCCCTGCGCTTTGTGACCTGGTGCGTGACTACAGTCTGGCGCACTTGTGTGGATTGGCGCACCAAGCGCCCCTTCTTGACCCGCGCTACTGCCCACCTTAGTATCATCGCTCTCGCTTTGATCACTATCGTCTTCAGTGGCGTAGGAATTCCGACACCACGGGCCGCCGTAGACAGCTCGTCCAACGCCGACGTGGGGTCTTCTTTCAAGATGGCCTCTTCCACAGAGCCGGAGACGCCGCCGCTGCCCACCCCACCTCTACTCATTGATCGGCCTCATGCCCCTGACGCGGACATAGTTGCCCGGTTGCCCATCCCTCACACCACCTTCCCGGAGCGACCGCGGGCACAAGTGATCACCTACATCATCCAGCAAGGTGATAACATCTTCGACGTCGCTGCTCGGTTTGGCCTGACCCCAGAGACGATCGTCTGGAGTAACCGTGAAGGCCTTAAAGACGCCCCATGGCTCATCCAGCCGGGGATTGAGATTTTCGTCCCCCCGGTGGATGGTGTATATCACACCGTCCGCGAGGGGGAGACAGTGGTGAGTATCGTGGCCGACTACGAGGTAGAGCCAGCAGTTCTGTACAACGAGTGGAACGATCTTGAAGAGGGAGAGCAACTGCGTGAGGGACAACTGCTCGTTGTGCCTGGTGGCAAGGGAGAGGAAGTGGTCTGGACACCGCCACGCCCCACATATCCCGTAGCCGGGGCATCCCAGTGGAGTTGGGGGGTCTGCAGCGGCGTGACGTTTACCGGGCCTGGCGCCAATGGCTGGTTCATCCTCCCCACCGGCAGTTCCCGCGTCTCGGGATGGTACTTCCACGACCCGCGCAATCCAACGCACATTGGGTTAGATTACGCCTGCCGGCTGGGCGATCCCCTATATGCTGCGGACAACGGCGTAGTGACCATAGCGGGATGGAATGGCGGTTACGGGGTTTTGGTCGAACTCAACCATGGCAATGGCTTCGTCACCCGCTACGGTCACTTCAGTGACATCGTTGTGGGATGCGGGCAGGCAGTCTATCAGGGCCAGTTACTCGGCTACTGCGGTAGCACCGGCTGGTCTACTGGCCCTCACCTCCATTTCGAGATTCGGCACAACGGCGTGCCGCAGGACCCGCAGGCCTACCTGCCATAGCGGGGGGATTCGCACACATCGGGCAGGAGAAACGATGCAGTTGCTACAACGCAATGCCGGGCCGTCCAACACGACGAGAGGACATTCCCCCCGCCGTTGGTTCGAGGACGGGCTCCCGCGCGCTTTTGCCTGGCTGGCGACCACGATCTACCGCCTGACCGGCGATTGGCGTGGCTGGCGTCCGCTGTTCACACGTGCCAGCGCACACCTGGCAGTCATTACCGTGGCAATCATGGCCATCGGGCTGAGCAGCATCGAATGGCCAGCGCAGGCTGCTTCCCGTTCACCTATGCCTGCCATGCCCATCTCCGCCGGGGATGGGGGAAACGAGAAGACGGTAGAGGACGTACTGGCCAAGTTCAACGGGCAAAACGGTGGAGTTCCTTCCAGCAGCAGCAGAGCCGTTGCCCGGCTGGCTCAACCGCACACCATCATCCCCGAGCGCCCGCGCATGGATGTCGTCACATACTCTGTCCAGACAGGTGACACCGTCCAATCCATTGCAGTTCTCTTCGGCTTACAGCCTACCACGATCAGTTGGGCAAACCCAGCCATTGAGGACGCCCCCGACTTGCTGCGGATTGGCCAGGAAGTGACCATCCTGCCCATTGACGGGGCCTACCACAATGTCGCCGAGGGTGACACACTGGAATCCATCGCCGAAGAGTACAACGTAGAGCCCGAGGCAATTGCTACCTGCGAGTACAATCACCTGGAGCCCCCAGGCTACTCAATTGTGGAGGGGATGTGGCTCATTGTACCAGGGGGCGAGAAACCTTATGTACCTAAAGTGGTCACCACGTACGCGGGGGCCGTCCCTGAAGGTGCCCGTGGTACAGGGCGATTCCAGTGGCCCGTGCTGGGCATGATCACACAGGGGTACTGGTACGGCCACCGGGCGATTGACATTGGGGCTCCCACGGGCAGTGCGGTACTGGCGGCCGATGGCGGCTTCGTCAGTTTCGCTGGTTGGACCGACGTAGGTTATGGCTACCTGATCGTGATTGATCACGTCAATGGCTTTGCCACTTACTATGCCCATCTGAGCAATATTTACGTCTTCTCAGGGCAGGCGGTAGAGCGTGGGCAAGTCATCGGCGCGGTGGGCAGCACCGGGCGGTCCACTGGCCCGCATTTGCACTTCGAGGTGCGTTACTACGGCACCCAGCAGAATCCGCGGGCGTACTTGCCGTAACTACTTTGCATACACTTCCGCCCGCACCTCACGGATCACCGTTACCTTGATCTGCCCCGGATACTCCATACTCTCCTCGAGTTTTCTGGCGATGTCATTAGAGAGTCGGGTGGTCGCCAGGTCGTCAATCTCATCAGGTTTGACAATGATCCGAATCTCGCGGCCGGCCTGAATGGCATAGGACTCCGCCACCCCCTGGAAGGAACTGGCGATTTCTTCCAGGGCGTGGATACGCTTGAGGTAGAGTTCCAGACTCTCGCGGCGTGCCCCCGGCCTGGCACCAGAGATGGCATCAGCAACCTCGACGATGACAGCCTCAATAGAGTTCTGCTCCACTTCGTGGTGGTGAGACTCTATACAGTGCACCACTTCTTCCGGAATGCCGTAGCGCCGGCAGATTTCGGCCCCAATGCGCGCGTGTGTCCCTTCCGTCTCAAAGTCCACTGCCTTGCCGATGTCGTGCAGCAACCCTCCAGCGCGGGCAACCTCGGCGTCGGCCCCAAGTTCCTCTGCGATCATGCCTGCCAGTTTGGCCGACTCAATGGCGTGAGCATGCTGATTCTGTCCGTAACTGGTGCGGAATTTAAGCCGCCCCAGCAGTTTAACGATCTCGGGATGCAGCCCAGGAACGCCAGTCTCGTAGGCCGCTCGCTCGCCCTCATCGCGGATGATACGTTCGACATCTTTCCGGCTATCCTTAATTATCTTCTCAATGTGCGCAGGGTGGATGCGTCCGTCTACCACCAACCGCTCCATCGCTCTACGGGCGATTTCGCGACGCACCGGGTCGAAGCAGGAGATGGTGACTGCCTCAGGCGTATCATCTACCACCACGTCCACGCCGGCTGCCTTCTCGAAGGAACGGATGTTGCGCCCACCGCGGCCGATGATGCGTCCCTTCATATCATCGGAGGGCAACGGGATAGTGGAGACCGTTAACTCGGCCACCTGCTCACTTGCCATGCGCTGGATAGCGTAAGTGATAATCTTGCGGGCGCGTGTATCAGCCTCATCCTTGGCCTCAACCTCCGCTTGGTGGATCACCCGCGCCATATCCTGCCGAGTCTCCTCCTCAACAACCTTCAAAAGCTCCTGTTTGGCTTCCTCGCGGCTCAATCCGGCCACCCGCTCCAGCGTCTCCATCTGTTCCTGACGCAGCCGCTCTACTTGGTTGCGCCGCTTGTCCAGGGCGCCTTGACGCTTGCTGAGGGCTTGTTCCTGCTGTTGCAACCGCTCCTGAGTGTGGTCCATCTTCTCGCGCCGTCGCTGCAGACGTTCCTCCTCCCGCCGGAGGCTTGCGCGACGCCGCTCCAGTTCCTGCTCAACCTTGTTCCGAGTCTTGAGCGCTTCGTCCTTGGCAGCCAGCATGGTCTCACTGGCCTTTTTCTCTGCTTTCGCCAGCAGTTGCTCGGTCTGCTGCTGCTGCTTTCTAATCCTGTCCCGAGCAACGTAACGCCGGGCCAAGGAGCCTAGCCAGAATCCCACAGTCAACGCCAGAATCGCTACTATTACCGTGATCACCCATTCACCCATTACTCTTTTCCTCGCTTTCGATGTTGGATAAAGCCTCGCAGCACACCGCCTCCAACATTTCCTCAATCAGTGGCTCAATCACCGCGTATGAGAAGCCCCTGCGCGCCAGGTACGCCCCCAATCTCCGGCGGAAATCACGAGGTTCGAGGTGTGCCAATCGGCGCACACCGGCCTCTGCTACCTTACGGGCCGTGGCCTCTTCGTCGAAGTCTGCCAGCATGTCGGCGATGATAGGAGCAGGGACCCCTTTTTCCCACAATTCATGGCGCAGTGCACGTGTTCCTCGGGGATTGAATTGCAGTCGATTTTCTACCCAATAGCGGGCAAACTCCCGATCGTTCAACAGCCCAGCCCGCGTCAGGCGTTTGACTACCACTCCGACAATCTCATCCTCCACGTCTTTCTTGCGCAAATTGCGGCGTATCTCAGCCTCGCTGCGAGGACGGTACGATAGGAAGTTAAGTGCGCGCTCATAGGCTCGCTCAACTTCATCCTGCATTTGTAGTCGGGCTACATCGTCATCGCTCAGCGTCTGACCCACCCGAAGATGTGCCGCCTCAATAGCGGCCAGTCCAAAGGCAAATTGATCGTCAATGTAGACGTTGACACGATTCTTGTTGCGCTTCTGAAATCGCAGCGCCGTAATCGTTCCTGCCATAATACATCAGCATTGACAAAGCAAAGCCGTGGCTTAAGAAGCCACGGCTTGCGTTGACGCGTGACCGTCAGCGTTAATCTCAGAATGGAGCTAACATGACCCTTTACCCGGCTAAGGGTAGGGTATAGCCTTCTCGATCAGACGCCAGACACAACCACCTGTTGCCATTGCCCTGCTATGGTAGGTGCCAATTTCCCTCGTTCTACTCCCCACACTTATCCTGAAGTCCAGCCGAATGGTCGCTATGTAACTCCGCATCTCTATTCGGACAGGCTCTTAGCAAATTGGGGTCTGGATAAACCTGTGTCTACTGCCTACCCCCTACATATGGAGGTCAATACTAAAACACCGCGACATGTAGCGGTCAAAATGCCCTTTTGGTCACCCAGGTCACCAAAATGGGCGTTTTGTCCAGACTCCAGTGGCAAAGCAATTATGTGCGTCAGAGAAAGATTAGGCTCTTCACCCAACGCTCTCGTATGAGAAGCGCCGGCATTTGAGATCAACCCGTGGCTACTTCCAGCCAGTGAAATAGGATATAGGACCTGGAGCACCAGATCAATTAATCAGCCTCGCCTGCCTCCTCGATCTCAGGCGCGACAGTAGGCGCCAGGACTCCCTCTTGAACCATCTTTTCCCGGACGATGGCTTCGATCTGGTCGGCGACGTCGGGGTGCTCACGCAGGAATTGCTTGGCATTCTCCCGCCCCTGCGCCAGGCTCTCACCCTCACGATAGTAGTACGAACCCCGCTTCTCAATCGCCCCCAACTCCACCGCCATGTCCAGCAAGTCCCCTGCCCTGCTGATCCCTTCGTCGTACATAATGTCGAACTCCGCCACCCGAAACGGCGGCGCCACCTTGTTCTTCGTCACCCGCACCCGCGTCCGGTTCCCGATCACCTCTCCCTTGTCCTTGATGGCGGCGATGCGCCGGATGTCTAACCGCACCGAGGCATAGAACTTCAGCGCCCGCCCCCCAGAGGTGGTCACCGGGCTGCCGAACATCACCCCGATCTTCTCCCGCAACTGGTTGGTGAAGATCAGGGCCGTGTTCGACTGCTTGATGGCCCCGCTCAACTTGCGCAGCGCCTGGCTCATCAGGCGAGCCTGGAGGCCGGGGTGAGAATCCCCCATCTCCCCCTCGATCTCCGCCCGGGGTACCAGCGCGGCCACCGAGTCCACCACGATGAGGTCCACCGCGCCGGAGCGGATGAGAGTCTCGGCAATCTCCAGCGCCTGTTCGCCGGTATTGGGCTGCGAGATGAGCAGGTTGTCCACGTCCACGCCGCACTTTCGCATGTAGGCCGGGTCAATGGCGTGTTCCATGTCAACATAGGCGGCAACGCCGTCTCGCTTCTGGGCCTCGGCGACGATGTGCTGAGCGAGGGTGGTCTTGCCAGCGCCGTCGGGGCCGTAGATTTCGGTGACGCGGCCGCGGGGGATGCCGCCGACGCCGAGGGAGCGGTCGAGGGCCAGGGAGCCGGTGGGAATGACCTCGACCTGCATGTGGGTCGCGTCCCCCAGGCGCATCACGGTGCCCTCGCCGAAGCGCTTGGTCAGGTTCGCCAGCGCTGTTTCTAACGCTTTCCGTCGTCCTTCATCAACCATCACTGTGTACCCTCCAGACCTGTGCCGCTGGCAGTGACGTGAAACGTAATTACGTTTTACGCTTCGTTACGTCTTGCACTTGCGCCTTCAAGACCGGTTTTCATGCTTTTCAACTACTTTGAATAGTGTACACCAAATAGAGCAAAAAGGCAAATGGACTTGACCTCCAGCCTACAATGTGTTAAAGTGGGGCCAGATGAACAATGATGGGCATGGAAGTAAGAAGGGCTCGTCCGGGTGACTGGCTGGCCATTGAGGCGCTCAACCAGAGGGCTCGTCGCACATTGCCCCGCCTATGGTGGTGGGAAAAGTATCTTACAGACGACCTGTTCATTATAATTGAGCGCGAAGGGATTTTGGTAGGAGCACTCTTCGCGTGGCCTGATGAATCGCCTGTGGCGTGGATACGGTTGGCTGCTCTGGATGATGCACTGGATGTTGGTGAGTGGCTCGACCTGGTGCTTCCCTCCGTTCTCGACAGATTGCGCTGCCGTGGGATGCATAAAGTGGCATGGATGGACTACAGAGGCTGGGTTGGATCACATCTAAGAGCGCGTGGCTTCAGACCATTGGCGGAGGTAGTGACACTGGTCAAGTCCGACTGCACCCTACCCGACACGAGTGCTGCAGACACTCGCTTGCGCCTGGCATCGGACGCAGATATCCCTGCAGTCGTGGCCGTGGATCGGGCAGCGTTTACCCCCCACTGGTGGCGCAGCGAGACCACTGTGCACCGGAGGACCGCTGCGTCGTCTCACTTCGTCGTGGCAAAAGTGGCGGGTGAAGTGGTGGGATACGCTGAGGGGGAACTGCGCTTCCCGGCGGCTCATCTCAACCGCATTGCCGTCCATCCGGCCCACCAGGGCCGCAGTATCGGCGCATTGCTGCTGCACGATGCACTGCGTGCCTTCTGGCGACGCGGGGCCGAGCGGGTCACGCTCAACACCCAAACCGACAACTGCTGCTCCCAGCGGCTTTATCGTCGCTTCGGGTTTGAACCGACGGGACACTTTATGACGGCGTGGGAATCGCAGTTGTAGAGAGGAGGATCATATGCCCAGGGGACGTCGAGAACCGGAGAAGTGGCTCTTCACTAACGCGCTGATGCGCCAGGCAATCCTGGCGATTGGCGATGTGATGGGCGAACGCGGCCTCAAGGTGGTGCTGCGTCAGGCTGGTCTGGAGCGCTACGTTGACGAACTGCCGCCTAACGACCTGGAACAGGGCGTAGCTACAGTTGAGTACGCCGCGCTCAATCAGGCGGTGGAGGAATTCTACGGCCGTGCCGGTAAGGGCATGTTGCAGCGCATCGGCCGGGCCTCGTTCCATTACGGCGTCGAAGAGCAGGCGACGCTGATGGGCGTGGCCGGCGCGGCACTGAAGTTGATGCCGCAGAAGATGCGCATCAAGTTTATCCTCACCCGGATGGCCAATTCGCTGATGGACGTGAATGATGAGACGTACATCGAGGTGCAGGAGACGCCGGAGGGGTTCGTCTTCGCCGACTTCACTTGTGGAGTGTGCTGCTGCCGCGAAGCCGAGCACCCCGTCTGCCACCTCTATATCGGGTCTATCAGCGAGGCAGTGAAATGGGCCACGGGGCAGGACTACAAAGTGCGCGAGATCGAGTGCCGGGCGATGGGCGCGGAGGCGTGCCGCTTCCTGGTGGCGGAAAGAAAGTAACGGGTCAACTACAAGACAAATAAGCCCCTGTCTCCCGTGGCAGGGGCTCGCTAGTTTTACAGCCCTGCTGCAAGGCTACGGCATCGGGGTGAGGGTCGCCTCCTCGGTCGAGGCTCCCTCCGGCGTGGGGGAAGGTTCGGGTGCGGGCGTGGCTTCCTCCGTCGGTGTCTCGGTCGGGGCGGCGACGTAGACCTGTGCCTGAGCCTCGACGCGGTGTTGCTCATGGTCGAAGGCGGTGATGCGCAGCGTGTAGAGGCCGGGAGCCAGGTGGGCGGTGTCCCACTCCGTCAGCAGGCCGCCCTGCACCTGCGCCCGATGCGGCCCGCTGATCCAACTCCAACCCTGGGGGCTGCTGCCGATGCCGTATTGCACTTCGTAGCGTTCGAAGTTGGGCAGTTGGACGGTGCCGATGACCGGCACGATACCGTAGACGGTGCTCCCGGGAGCAGGCTGGGTGATGAAGACCCGCAGGCGATCGGCGCTCTCAGTGCAGGTTTCGAGCGGCACCAGCGGCAACCCTGCGAAGTACTCCGGGTGAGCCTGGGCCCACTCCCGCTCCCGCTCGTTGGTGATGACGACCCTCAACTGCTCGACGACCTGATTGGGACAGAACTCGTTCGCCAACAGGCCGGTGAGGGCGTCAACCTTAATTATCTGGTACCAGTCGTGTTCCTCGTCCAACGGCGGCTGATCCTCGGCGAAGACTTCCATCTTGCGGTGCGGGCAGTACTCAGTGGGACGAGCGCCGGAGTCGGCGCAGATTTCGTATTCGACGATGCCAGGCGGACGCGCGAAATCGCGCACGGGCAGGCCAGCGTGGGCTGCTTCCATGAAGTTGTGCCATACCGGGCCGGCGCCGGCCGCCCCGGGCAGGTTGATCATCGGGGAGTTGTCGGAGTTGCCCACCCAGACGCCGGTCACCAGGTCGGGGGTATAGCCGATGGCCCAGGCATCGCGGAAGTCGTTGGTGGTGCCGGTCTTGGCGGCCGCCGGCCGGGTGAGTTCGAGGATGCTAGGGCAGTGGAAGGCGCGGCAGCGGGCCTGACTGTCTGCGAGGATGCTGGTGATGAGATAGGCGTGCTGGGGCGAGATGGCTTGCCCGCCAATGGGCGCGAAGTTATCCACCAGGACGTTGCCACGGCTATCCTCGATGCGCAAGATAGGACTGGGCTCCACGCGCACGCCGCCGCTTGCGAAGACGGCAAAGGCGCCGGTCATCTCCAACAGTTTAACCTCGCCACCGCCCAACGTGAGCGCCAGGCCGTAGGTTGGCGGCTGGTCGTAGGGGTACTCGGGGCAGTAGAACTCGGGATGAACCAGCGATTCGACGCCCAACCGCGTAGCCATCTCCAACAGGCCGTCAACTCCCACAAACTGGAGCGCGGCAACGGCGGGGACGTTGTACGAGTTGGCGAGGGCGTCGCGCAGGAGCATCGGGCCATGGTACTTCCCGTCGTAATTGACCGGGACGTAGGGCGGGTTGGCCCCGTCAGGGAACGCGGTTTCCAGGTCCCACATCAGTGTGGCCGGCGTCCAGCCGCGTTCGAAGGCGGCGAGGTAGGTGAGGGGCTTGATCGAAGAGCCTGGCTGGCGGCAGCGCAGGGCAACGTTGACCTGCCCATCAATCTCCTCGTCGCGGAAGTCAGCGGAGCCGGCCATCGCCAGGATGTGGCCAGTGGCCGGGTCAAGCGCGACGAGTGCGCCATTGGTGGCATCTCGGTCGGCCAGCGCGGCCACACCTTCGCGCATGGCCTCCTCGGCCAGTGCCTGCAGGCGGGGATCGAGCGTGGTGTAGATGCGCAGGCCCGTGCCCCGGTAGAGCGCCTCCGGACCATAAAGATCTTCCAGTGTCTGCCGCACGTAGATGACGAAGTGGGGGGCGATGGTGGTGTCGAGCCAGGGGACCTTGAACTCGTAGTCGCGCATCTCGGCGGCTGTCAGCGCGGCATCGGTGCGGCTGATGTAGCCAGCCTCGACCATCAGTGCCAGCACGTCCTTCTGGCGGGCGAGGGCCAGGTCATGGCCGCCACCGAAGGGATCGTAGGTGGCCGGTAACTGGGGCAAGCCAGCGAGAAAGGATGCCTGCGCCAGTGTGAGGTCGGCTGCGTCCACGCCGAAGTAGGTCTCAGCGGCGGCCTGGATGCCGTAGGCCAGGTTGCCGTAGTAGAGTTCGTTGAGGTAGATTTCCAGGATTTCGTCCCTGTTGCGGTAAGTGCGGGTCAGTTCAGCGGCCAGGACGATCTCTTTGATCTTACGCCAGGCGGTCTCCTGCATCCGCTCCTCCGGCGTGAGTAGAATGTTGCGGGCCAACTGCTGGGTGATGGTGCTGCCACCGGAGACGATCCTCCTCTCCGAGAGATTGTAGTAGACAGCGCGGATGATGGCGATGGGATCGAAGCCGGGGTGGGCGTAGAAGTTACGGTCCTCGGTGGCGATGGTCGCCTGGATGAGGTAGGGGGAAATCTCGGTTAGATAGGCATAGGTGCGCCGCCCTCCCTGGGGGTCTGTGACTTCGTAGAGCAGTGCACCTTCGCGGTCGTAGATCTTGCTGCTGACGAAGTTCGTCTGGCGATTCCGCAGTTCCTCGGGCGAGGGAAGTTGCTTGGCGATGGCGACGTAGCCGACGACAGCGGCCCC
This sequence comes from uncultured Anaerolineales bacterium, assembly GCA_964653285.1. Classification (GTDB taxonomy): domain Bacteria; phylum Chloroflexota; class Anaerolineae; order B4-G1; family B4-G1; genus CAZZEX01. Next base: position 12,022 of record CAZZEX010000007.1, on the reverse strand, counting down.
GACGGCCAGGAAGAAAATCAGCACCACGGTGACTACTATGGCGAAGCCGGCCCTTATCAGAATCCGCCCCCATTGGCGCGGCCTGTGGCCTGCTCCTTCTCCCTGCCTCCCCCTCCAGGGGGGAGTGGGGCGAGGTGGGACATAGCCAGGCCTCTGTGGCGGCGGCACGGTGCGGGGCAGGCGGGCGGTCGGCGTCGCGCCGGTGGGCACCCGAGGTATGGCGATAGTGGGCTCGCCCAGTTTGCCCGGCAACTCGGCAGTCTCGATGTCGTCGGGCGAAGGGGTCTTCACGGGTTGTGTGTCACCCAGCAGGGCAGGAGGTTCGAGAGGTTGGACAGGTTGAGTGATGCCTCCCACCTCAGGTTGCGAGTCACGAGTTTCGTCCGAGTGGTTATCTCCGGGCATTGGTGGTGCTCATCATGGTGCTTTGTCAGTGAGGTCTACGACGTTACCTTTCTCATCCAGGCCCAGGTAACAGGAGACCGTCAGGTAGCGGATGTACGTGAAAACTGTCACCTGCCGCCTCGTAGAGCTTGCCTTCGGTTTCTTCGTAGTAGGTGTTGAGTGATCTACTCGATCTCCATCAGCACCTGATCCTTCTCCACGTCGTCCCCCGGCTTCACGTGCACTGCCCGCACGGTGCCACTCTGGTGGGCGCGGAGTTCGTTTTCCATCTTCATCGCCTCCATCACGCAGACAGACTCGCCTTCCTGAACCTTCTGGCCTGGTTCTACTATCACGCGGATGATCTTGCCCGGCATGATGGCCAGGACCGCGCCGGCACCGGCCCTGGCTACAGGGGAGATGGCGGGGCCGGACGGGGTGGGAGAGAGGGCCGCGGCCGTCACTGCCAGGCCACTGACCTGCACCGCGTAGGACTCCCCGCCCACAGTCGCCGTCTCGCCCTCCAGCGTGACGTCGTAGGCGATGCCGTCCACCAGCGCCGCGCCGTCCTCGGTGACCTCGACGGTGAAGGGACGTCCGTTGACGGTGATGGTTTCGCCCTCCACGACGACCGGGTACTCGACGTTCTCCAGCGTCAATGTGAACTCTCGCTTCATCTCATCCCTCCCGCACCGTCAATCAATCCCATCCAGCGGCCCGCCCCTGGTCGCCAGGCGACCTTCCACGGGGAGATGGCGGGGCCGGCGGGTGCAGCCGTGGCGACGGCCCGTTCCTCCAGCTGCATGAGCAGCAGCCCGGTGATGGCGGCCACCACCGGCTCCTTCCCAGCGCCGCCCCGGGCGCGTCGCTCCAGGAAGGGGCGGGCCACCTGGGGAAAGAGGGCGTAGGAAATCACGTCCTCCTCGTCCCGCGCCAGGTCGCCGATCTCCTCCCACGCCTGCTTCATCCCCGGCGGGATCAGGTCGGCAGGGCGACAGTCAATGGGCTCCTCGTCGCCGATGGCGAGCTGCTGTATATCGGGGTCAATGGGGGCCGGCGGACGGCCGTAGTAGCCCCGGACGTATTGCCGCACCTCCTCCGGAATGATCTTGTACCGCTTTCCCAGGACGACGTTGAGAGTCGCCTGCGTGCCGACCAGTTGGCTCGATGGCGTGACCAGCGGTGGGTAGCCCATTTCGGCCCGCACCCGGGGCACCTCCGCCAGCACCTCCTCGTACTTGTCCTCGGCGTTCTGCCCGCGCAACTGCGACACCAGGTTGGAGAGCATGCCGCCCGGAATCTGGTATTGGAGGACGCGCACGTCTGCGGTCTTCATCCCGCTTTCGAAGCGGGCATACTTCTTGCGCACCTCGGCGAAGTAGGCAGCGATCTCAGCCAGCAGGTTGAGGTCGAATCCCGCGTCCCGCTCGGTGCCCTGGAGTGTGGCCACGATGGACTCGGTCGGCGGATGGGAGGTCATCCCCGAAAGGGCGGAGATGGCAGTGTCCACGATGTCCACCCCGGCCTCAATGGCCTTGAGGAGCGCCGCCGTTGCCATGCCGCTGGTGGAGTGGGAGTGGAGGTGCACCGGCAGGCCGATGTCGGCCTTGAGCCGCGCCACCAGTTCGTAGGCGATGTAGGGGGTGATGAGACCGGCCATGTCTTTGATGCAGATGGAGTCGGCGCCCATGTCTGCCAGTCGGCTAGCGGTCCTGACGAAGTAATCCACGTCATAGGGCGGGCCGATGGTATAGCAGATGCTAGCCTGGACGTGAGCGCCCTCCCGTTTGACGACCTCCATCGCCTGGCGCATGTTGCGCACATCGTTGAGCGCGTCGAAGATGCGGAAGACGTCAATGCCATCAGCGTGGGCGTGAACGATGAATCGCTCTAGCACGTCGTCAGGGTAGTGGTGGTAGCCGACGATGTTCTGGCCGCGCAGGAGCATCAGAAAGGGGGTGTTAGGCATGCGTTCTTTAAGGCGGCGGGTGCGCTCCCAGGGATTCTCGTCCAGGAAACGCATGGCGGAGTCGAAAGTCGCGCCGCCCCACATCTCCACGGCCCAGTAACCCACCTGGTCAATCTTCTCGGCGATGGGCAGCATATCGTCGGTGCGCATACGGGTGGCCAGGAGTGATTGGTGGCCATCGCGGAGCATCAGGTCACAGATCTTGAGTTGGTTGGTCATGTTGCCTCCAGAACACGGATGGGCAGGATTTACGGATTAGATTCGCAGCACGATTGGGCGAAGGCTGGTGTCGTAGAAATTTGCCAGGATAGCCAGAGGGACTTGCTGGACACGCATCCAGTCTTTGAGGTTGTTGATACGGATGTCGTTGACGTCCTGGACGGCGACGGGAAAGACGAATACAGAGCCAGCGACAAGCAAGTGCCCGAATTTGATCTCGCCAACAGAGCGGCCACGGTAGATGACCTGGTACGCCTTTTGCGGGCGCACATCCAGGCCACGCAGTTGAAGTTCGTGATAGCAGGCATTGGCATAGATGCGGTGGATGAAGCCAGGCCCCAGGGTGGTGTGAACCTCGAACAGCCCGCCGATGACGTCGTAGGTGAGTTCAGGTGTGAGGTGGGGAATTCGGGCAGAGCGTGGATGGCTGCATCCAGGTCGTTCTGCGGCAGGCGAGGCTCAAAGTAGAGCCGTTCGAATTCCGGTTCGGGGCTGCCGAAATTGAAGAGCAGTCCTACACACTTGCCGATGACTTTGAGGTAGGAGACGGCCTGCGCCTTATGAATCGGGAGCAGAACGGGCACGACCTTGAGTTCGGCTCCGACTTCCCTTGCGACGAACAGGTCGAGCCTCTGCAAGCCGACAGGCCTATCCTTGTAGAATATTCGATACTCGGCCTGCCTTTGGCAGTGGACACGCAGTGCCCGCAGGTCGCCGACCATCGCGCTCTCGTAGACGTACTCGGGGTAGTTGCGGCCGGTGCCATTGTAGACGTTGTAGTAGACGCCGATGAGGGTGCCGGTGGTCTCTTTGTGCAGTAACTTCATTGCTCTCTCCGTGCAATTCTGCTGATCTGTGTTCTACTCTGCAAAGAGATCTCTGGCCTTGAACATCAACACCAGCGCCCCTTTCTCCGACCGGGAGCGGTGTTTCTCCCCTGCCCGCACGACCAGGCTCTCCCCCTGACCCAGGGTGATGCTGGTCCCGTCGGCGTAGTCAACGGCGGCTTCCCCCTCCAGCACCAGGTACATCTCGTCCTTGGCGTGCTGGTGGAAGAGGTATGCGCCCTTGATGCGGGTCATGTAGGCACAGTAATCGTCCACCTGCCCGATGACGATGTGCTTGAACGGCTCCGTCAGCCTGGCGGCGACCTGGGTGATGTTGACTTTCTCAGGCATAGCATCCTCCCTTTCACCCCGCTCTTTTGGGTGCAGCACTTGCTGCTCGTGATGCCAGGTCGGCGACGATGTAACGCACGCCACCCTCGTACTCCTGACGGATCATCAGATCGTTGGCAACCAGATACTCGGCAAGGGGCATCAACTCTACAAAGGTGGTGAAGCCCAGTTCGTCCAGCGCCTCATCCGGCATTTCTGACGAAAAACCGCCGGGGGTCCGGGAAGCGATGGTCAGCACGGAACGCATTTGAGGTGTGACTTCGGCGCTGACGCCTATCTGGACGGCTTCGTAACAGGCAGCAAATGCATCTTTGTCAATGACCTCGGTTTCCTGCAGGGCAGCCTGTTCCAACACGCGGGCGCAGATGACGTTGAATAGCCGGGGGATACCGTGGGAGCGGGTGGCGGCCTCCGCGATGGCTTCATCGTCGAAGGGGTACGCATCCTCTCGCTCCTGCCGTCGAACCAGGTTCAGTGTCTTGACGGCAATGGTTCGCAACTCATCGGGGGAGAGGACGTTAAGTTGGATTGCCTCATCGAAGAGGCCCAACATTGAGCCGTAGAGATCGAAGGCAGCCATGTGGGCCAGGGGGAGAGTGAGGCCGGTCAGGATGAAAGCGCACTTGTCGGAGCGCAACAGGGGCAGGGCCCCTTGAAGCATCGTCTGCACCAGACGCACGTTCTCCGGCCGGGCCTTGTCCAGGTCATCCACAGCGATGACCAGCCGCCCGAAACGTTTGGTCGCGCGCTTCAGGAATTCGTCCACGAAGTAGTGGGGGTTCTCCAGGGTAAACTCACGTCCGGTCTCCCGGCCCATCTCGACGCCTACTTCCGCTTCGGCTACCTGGAAGACGTGTACGCCCATCTTCCCACTGACCCCTTTGGAGCGGCCGGCGGTCACCTTCAGACCCCGCAGGGCACCCTGTATGCCTCTGGCCTCGTCGTCTTTGTCGGCCAGGATGCCGGACAGGGCGTAAAGAATGAGCCGGTAGAAGCCGTCAGTGGTACCACCATAGAAGTGGTAGATGTAGATGGGCTGGATTTTCTCCCGAGCCGCCTTAGCCTGGGCATCCAGTTCGTGTAACACCCGCAGGATGAAGGCGCTCTTGCCGACGCCCAGCATCCCGCGCACCAGGAGGTTGCGGCCGTTGTACAGGGGCAGGATAACACGGCTGAGTTCGGCCTGGCGGCCGGTGAAGAGGCGGGCCAGTTGTCTGGCGTCCTCAATGGGCGGTTCGACGCGGAAAGGGGGCGTATCTTTCCAGCCCCACCGCTCCTTTGCGGCGGCGAATTTGAGCAGTTCATTTCCCTCGGGCATCGTGTACCTCCATATCAAGCGTCTGTAGTCTTCAGCCAGCCTGAACCTGGGCCAGGTTCTGGCGAATGATGGCGACTTTACCTGGCCGACCGGCCTGTTCGTAGAGACGGGCTGCCTCCTCCCAGTCGGCCGTCGCGGGTTTGAGGATGCGCAGGTAATATTCCAGGTTGCCCAATTCCTCTTTAGCCGTGGCGGCCAGCGTCACGTCACCAGCCCGCCGGAAAAGGCGGTAAGCGTCACGGTAGTAAAGCACGGCCAGGTCATAACTGTTCATCGCCTGGTAGGCGCGGGCGATCTCCAGGTAGGCCCGCCCCTGGCCGTGGAAGTCACGCAATTCCTTGAATCGGCGGAAGGCCTCCTCCTCCTGCTCAACGGCCGGTCCCTGCTGTTCATCGAGGCGTAAGCAGACACCCAGGCGATGGCTGATCTCGGCATAGCGATGGCGGTCATCGGCGGTTGCCTCCCTCAGGTTAATGAACCCCTGAGCCTGCCGGTAAGTATTGGCCGCGGCCCGCCAATCTTCTTGTTGTTCGTGATAGGCCGCCAAATTGACGAAATATACAACCCAGTTAGTAGGCTTTTCGATGTCAGGCCTCAGAGTTTCCGGCGAGACTTCTATGCCCGCTTGCAGGATTTCCCAGAATTCTACCTCGCCGACTTTTTCACGTAGCCGCGCCATCCAGCTTGTAACAAGTCTCCGATTAGGCGAACGGAGCTCATCAAAGATAACTAAAGCACGAGTCCACAACTGCAAGGCTGTTCGGTAGTCTCCCTCGTCCTCGGCCAGTTGTCCGAGTTGGCCTAAAGTCAAAGCGATGCCGTTCTTGTCGCTCAGCTCCTCGGCGATGCGTAGGCTTTCAGTGTAAAAGCGGCGGGCTTCGGAGTAGTCTCCCGTAGCCTGAGCTAACACCCCCAACTGGTGCAGATTTGTTGCCACACCTGACTTGTCGTCCAGTTGTTCCTTGATGTGCAGGCTTTCAGCGTAGAAACGGCGAGCCTCGGCATAGTCCCCGGTGGCCTGGGCCGACACCCCCAACTGGTGCAAACTTGCTGCCACACCTGACCTGTCGCCCAGTTGCTCAAGGATCTCCAGGCTGCGGCGGTAGTGGTCCAGCGCCGCGCCGTAGTCGCCCCGCGCCTGATGCACCGTACCGATGTTGTGCAGGCTCTTCGCCACCCCCGCCCAGTTGCCCAGTTGCTCGGCTATCTCTAGGCTGCGGCGGTAGTGCTCCAGCGCCGCATCGTAGTCGCCCCGCGCCTGGTGCACCATCCCAATCTGGTGCAGGCTCGACGCCAGCCCCGCCCGGTCGCCCAGTTGCTCGGCCATCTCCAGGCTGCGGCGGTAGTGGGCCAGCGCCGCGTCGTAGTCGCCCCGCGCCTGGTGCACCGTCCCAATCTGGTGCAGCACGGCGGCCTGCTCCCGCCTGGCCCCTAGTTCCTCGAACCCGGCCCCTGCTTGCCGGTAGTGGGCGAGCGCCGCGTCGTAGTCGCCCCGATACTGGTGCACCATCCCGATCTGGTGCAGGCTCTGCGCCACCCCCACCCGGTCGCCCAGTTGCTCTTTGATCTCCAAGCTGCGGCGGTAGTAGTCTAGCGCCGCCTCGTAGTCGCCCCGCGCTTGGCGCATCGCACCGATGTTGTGCAGGCTCTGCGCCACCCCCGCCCGGTCGCCCAGTTGCTCAGAGGTCTCCAGGCTCTCCGAGTATAGCGTCTCCGCCTCTGCTTTCCTCCCCAGACCATCCAGCGTCACTGCCAAGTTGTGCGCCCACACTGCCACGGCCCGCTCATTCCCCTCGGCGCGGGCCGCCGCCAGGGCCAGCCGCTCATACTGCATCAGGTCACGCCAGTAACCAGCGGTGGTCAGGAAGGGCTCCACTGCGTCCACCAGTTCCCGCACCAGCCTGTGTTCTCCCGCCTCCGCCGCCCACTCAATCGCCGCGCCGATGTTGGCGCGCTCCGCCTCCAGAGGGGCGCGGGCCTGGGCCACAGCCACTGATATGGCCAGGTTCTCCTTCTCCGCTTGGGACAGTCCGGTGTACCGCTCGCGCATCTGTTCTGGCAGGCGTGACAGCAGCCAGCCATCCAGTTGATCACCGGGTAGTTCGCGGACTTGACGGGTCAGCGCAGCCGTATCCACTCCTAGTCTGTGGAATCCGGCGTAGTCACGGAAGTATTCGGCCACCCGCTTCTCGGAATCAAATCGCTCTCCTGCCTCTTCTAATCGAGCTAGTGCGTATTGACGCACCACGGGATGCATGCGATAGCGATCACCCTGCACGTCCACCAGCGATAGACGCGTCAGTTGCCTCAATGCCCCTTCCCAGTTTTCTACCTGACAAACGTGCTCAATAGTCCTCTCGCCCACCGCAGCAGCGAAGACCGCCAGGCGACGAAATAACTTCCTTCCATCTTCAGACAACCGCTCATAAGAGAGACGCAGCGAAGTCTTGATGCTCGGTTCTGCCAGTCCTTCAGCAAGGTATTGTCTGAGAGATTCCAGTGACATGTGTTTTCCCTGATAAACACTCAATACCCAGCGGATGGCTGAGGGAATACCACCAAGCATCCGACCAATCTCACCAGCATCTTCTGCCGATACTTCCACACCATAATAGGGAGCAAGCTCCATTAGGAGCCGAACCGCATCCTCTTCGCTCAGAGGGCCAATCGTAAAGACTCGTTCCTTGCCTCGCAGTTCCACCCGCTCCCTACTCGTTACCAGCGCTTTGTTGGGATGGGGCAAGTGATCAAGGAAGGCCAGCATCTCCATCCTATGTTGCGGAACAGCCTCGTTAAAACCATCGAGAACCAGCAAGGTTGGACGTTCGCGCAGATGCCGCCGGGCTGCCTGGGGGCTCGGTAGATCAAGCACTTGCCGAATCGTCTCCCACACGTCGTCAAGCGACTGGACCGTGCTGGCGTTAAGCCAGACTATCCCGCCGAGGAACTCGCCTTGTTCCCGCAGGTGGTGGGCAACGGCCAAGGCCAGTGCCGTTTTGCCTACACCGGCCGGCCCCACCAGGGTGACGATGGGGATGTCGGGGTCCAACAACGCCTTGATGATCTCGGCCAGTTCCTGCTCCCGGCCAACGACACCGGTATCAGGCACACGTGGCAGATTGTTTCGTGTCGCTTGCTTCTCGGTCATCTCGTTCTTCCTTCAGATATTTGGATCAAAGGGGGCAGTTACGTGCTTCCCAGATGCGGTTGGTTTGTTCATTGGTCATTGTTCATTGTTCATTCACAATGGAATATTCCCATGCTTCTTCGGCGGGTTCGTATCTCGCTTGTTCTGCAGCATCTTCAGCGCCTCGATGAGACGGAGGCGGGTCTCCTGGGGCTCAATGACATCGTCCACGTAGCCCCGCGCGGCGGCGACGTAGGGGTTGGCGAACTGCTCCCGGTATTCCTGTACCAGCCGCGCTTGCTCCGCCTCCGGGTCCTCAGCGGCGGCGATTTCTTTGCGGAAGATGATGTTGACCGCTCCCTCCGGCCCCATCACGGCGATCTCCGCCGTGGGCCAGGCGTAGGAGATGTCGCCCCGGATGTGCTTGGAACTCATCACGTCGTAGGCTCCGCCGTAGGCCTTGCGGGTGATGATCGTAACCTTGGGGACGGTGGCCTCGCAGTAGGCGTACAGGAGTTTGGCCCCGTTGAGGATGATGCCGCCGTGCTCTTGCTCCACACCAGGCAGGAAGCCCGGCACGTCCTCGAAGGTGACGATGGGGATGTTGAAGGCGTCGCAGAAGCGGACGAAACGAGCGCCTTTCCGGGAGGCGTTGATATCCAGCACGCCGGCCAGGATCAGTGGTTGCTGAGCGATGATGCCGACGGAGAAGCCACCCACCCGGGCAAAGCCGACGACGATGTTCTGCGCCCAGTGTTCGTGGACCTCCAGGAACTGACCATTGTCCACCACGTGACGAATGATGTCTTTCATGTCGTAGGGCTTCATCGGGTTGTCGGGGATGATGATCTTCAATTCCTCGTCCATCCGGTCCTCGGGGTCGGCGGTGGGGACGAAAGGTGGGTCCTCCAGGTTGTTCTGCGGGATGTAACTGAGGAGTTGGCGAACGAGGGCCAGGCAGTGCTCCTCGTTCTCGGCGGCGAAGTGGGCCACGCCGCTCTTGGAGGCGTGGGTCATCGCCCCGCCCAGTTCCTCGAAGGTCACCTCCTCGTGGGTGACCGCCTTGATGACCTCCGGGCCGGTGATGAACATGTGGCTGGTCTCCTTGGTCATCAGGGTGAAGTCGGTCATGGCCGGGGAATAGACCGCGCCGCCAGCGCAGGGGCCGAGGATGGCCGAAATCTGCGGGATGACGCCAGAGGCCAGGACGTTGCGCAGGAAGATGTAGGCGTATCCGGCCAGGGAGACGACCCCCTCCTGGATGCGAGCACCGCCGGAGTCGTTGAGGCCGATGACGGGGGCGCCGTTCTTCATCGCCAGGTCCATAATCTTGCACACTTTCTCGGCGTGAACCTCGGAGAGGCTGCCCCCGAAGACGGTGAAGTCCTGGGAAAAGACGTAGACCAACCGTCCGTTGATCGTGCCCCAGCCGGTGACGACGGAATCGCCCAGGTATCTCCGTTTCTCCACGCCGAAGCCGGTGGCGCGGTGGGTGACGAACGTGTCCAGTTCGCGGAAAGAGCCAGGGTCGAGCAGTTTATCCACCCGCTCGCGGGCGGTCATCTTACCCCGGGCGTGCTGGCGGTCAATGCGGTCCTGGCCGCCACCCAGCCGGGCCTGCTTGCGCATGTGGCGTAGTTCTTCGATTCTGGGGTCAACGGGCATAGTGAGCCTCCATTCACAGTCGTTGGTTTCGCCGACCTCAGTACTATATCACACTTGGTGTTACAAGCCAAGCGCAAAAACATCCGAAGTCTGCTAGAACTTGGATGTTTGTGGGCTTCTTACCCTGGTCTGCGGTGGGGGACTCACAAGAAAGCAATCATTCCAACCCCTGGTGACCGGCTTTGTAAAAAACACGCCATATGTTAGGTCAAATGGCCAGTTCTCGCCTCATTTTGCCAGATTTCACTATGCCGATTGCTCCAACGCTGCCAGCCGCTTCTCCAGTTTCGCCTGTTCGGTTTGCAGGTCGGCCAGTTTATCCCGTTCCCGCTGGACGACGTGCGCGGGGGCCTTCTGCGCGAATTCCCCCGCCAGCAGATTCTCGCTGCGGGCGATGCGGGGCTCAATCCTGGCCAACTCCGACGATAGCCGCTCCCGCTCTACCTCCAGGTCCACCAGCGCGGCCAGCGGCAGGTAGCAGACGATATCACCGACGACGATGGTGGCAGCCTGGGCTGGCGGCTCCGCCGTGGGTTGGATGGTCAGTTGCGCCGGGTCGAGTTTGGCCAGGGTGCACAGGAGTGCACGCTGTTCCTCCAGCCACCCGGAAGCATCACCCGCCGCGATGAGGGCCGGGATGCGCTTGCCGGGAGTCACGTCGTACTCGGCCCGCCGGTTGCGGATGCCTCGGATGAGGGCCGTCGCCAATTCCATCTGCTCCTCGGCTTCGTCGTCCAGGAGGGCAGCATCCGGCTGCGGCCAGCGGGCCATTATCAGCGCCTCACCCCCCCCAGCCCCCCCCTGGGAGGGGGGGGTAGGGAGGAGGTGGGGCAGCGCCTGCCAGATCGCCTCGGTGACGAAGGGCATGAAGGGGTGCAGCAGCCGTAGCGATGTCTCCAGCACGTGGAGCAGGACGGCCTGTGGGACAGCCCTGTCCGCCGTCTCGCAACGGCCTGAGCCTGTCGAAGGCTCGTAGAGGCGCGCCTTGCTGGCCTCAATGTACCAGTCGCAGTACTCCCCCCACAGGAAGTCGTGGATCTGGCGGCCGGCCTCGCCGTATTGGTAGCTCTCGAAAAGGCGTGTCACGTTCTGGATGAGGCGGTTGAGGTGTGAGAGGATCCAGCGGTCAGGAAGCAGGAAGCAGGAAGCAGGAAGCAAGGCCAGAGGGGTCAGGCCGTCTTCCAGATTGCTGAGGACGAAACGGGCTGCCTGCCAGATCTTGTTGGTGAAGTTGCGCGCCCCTTCCAGACGGCGCGGATCGAGGTTCATGTCCAGGCCCGGCGTGGAACTGGTCAGCAGGGTGTAACGAAGCGCGTCGCTGCCGTACTTCCCGATGATGTTCAGCGGGTCATACTCGTCAATGTTCTCCATTGACTTGCTGATTTTCCTGCCTTCCTCGTTGCGCACCAGCCCGTGCAGGTAAACGGTGGCGAAGGGGGTCTGGCCGGTCATCTCGATGCCCAGCATCATCTCCCTTGCCACCCAGAAGAACAGGATGTCGTAGCCGGTCTCACGCACATCGGTGGGGTAGTAGCGGCAGTAGTCGGGCGCGTCCGTGTCCGGCCAGCCAAGGGTGGAGAAGGGCCACAGGCCGGAGGAGAACCAGGTGTCGAGCACGTCCTCGTCCTGGTGGATGTTGGAACTTCCGCAGTGGGCGCAGACGGTGGGATCGTCCGTTTCGCAGGTCTGATCGCCGCAGTCGTCGCAGTACCAGACCGGGATGCGGTGGCCCCACCACAGTTGGCGTGAGATGCACCAGTCGCGAATGTTCTCCATCCAATGGAAAAAGCGTCGCTCCTCCCGCTCCGGCACGATGACGGTGCGCCTGTCATGCACGGCCTGCATCGCCGCCTCGGCCAGGGGCTTGGTGTGCACGAACCATTGGGTGGAGATGCGGGGCTCAATGTCGGTATGGCAGCGCTCGCAGGTGCCCACGGCGTGGAAGTAGGGCTCGACCTTGACGAGTAGCCCTTCCTTCTCGAAGTCGGCGACGATGTTGCGGCGGCATTCGAACCGGTCCTGCCCGGCGTAGGGACCAGCCAACTCGTTCATCTGCGCCGTGTCGGTCATCACGTTAGGGGCCTCTAGGCCGTGACGGATGCCAATTTCGTTGTCGGTGGGGTCGTGGGCGGGGGTGACCTTGACCGCGCCGGTGCCGAACT